>JANMNM010000322.1:0-24355 GCA_031373905.1 Gemmatimonadaceae bacterium
GGCGCCGCGATGGCGTCATTCTCACACTGCGCGAGGCGGCGTCACATCACTACACCGCGGCCTGGGCAACACTTCTCACGACGACACAACGTCGGACTCAGCGGCTTCGTGACTATGTCACCTTCCGGCAGACGGCCACCACCGCCGCAGCGGCGCCGAGTGTCGTCTTCGAGCGCGATGTGCATGGCCGGGGCCGACTCATTGGCGGCAACGCTGCTCGACAACGCAATCGAAGTCCGGCGCATCGACGGTCCGGTGACGTTATCGGGCGCCGCGCCATACTCGGAAGCGCCCCGGCCGGCCGTGACGCTGAACGGGGCATATGTCGTCAACATGGCCCAGCCGCAGGGACGACTCGCCACGGCAATCCTGGAGCAGGACGCCGTGCTCGACTCGGCGTTCATCGCCTCGGAGATCGAGGGCCGTCGTTCTGGCGAACCGTCGCGCTTCTATGATGTGACGGGTTGGTCACTGCCGTATGCGTTCAGGGTGCGGGCGTTCTCCACCAGGACGCCACCAGCCGGTGGCACACTGACCACGCGCGCAATGCTGCTGCCAACGGCACCTGCGCCCACCACTGCGCGCTATGCGTACGCCATTGAACCGGGTGGGGAAGCCGCAACACAGTTCGTTGCGCGAATGCTTGCCGACAGCGTGCGGCTGTATTGGGCCCCGAAGGGGTTTCGCATTGGCGAATCCCGCTTCCCGCGCGGCGCGTTCATCGTCCGTGTCGCGGCGAACAGCGGCACCATTCATCAGCAGGTACAGGCTGCGGCCACGTCCAGTGGTGCACGGGTTGTCGCGCTCCCGTCGGCAATGGTCGACGAGGGAACCGACCTGGGAAGCAACAGCGTCATTCCGATCGTCCCGACGCGCGTCGCGATGCTCGGTGGTGCGCCAGTCGGCGGCAATTCCTTCGGTTTTGCCTGGTATCAGCTCGATCAGCGGATGAAGTATCCCGTGACGTCAGTCGGCATCGATGCCGTGTCGGGCGGCGTGCTCGCGAACTTCGACGTGATGATTGTACCGTCCACGGGCGCGGGCCAGCTCGATCGCGCACTTGGTGATGCAGGAAAGGATCGGATTGCGTCGTGGGTGAGAGGCGGCGGTGTGCTGATCACGCTCGAGAACGCGACGACATGGCTCGCCAGCGAACGACTGGGCCTGTCACGGCTCCGGGTCCGCCGTGAAGCCGACGCGAAGGACTCGTCCGGCACGGCACCGGTTCGCGTCGACATCCCCGGTGCGATCCTCCGCGCGTTGACCGATACGTTGTCGCCATTGCTCGCTGGTGTGCGCGAGGCCGACGTCCCTGTCTTCATCGACGGCGATCGGTACTTCGCCGCGCCGAAGGATACTCGGCCCGGTGAGTTGGTCCTGCGATATGCGCCTCGGGCGCGACTCAGGCTCACCGGATATCTCTGGCCGGAAGCGTGGGACCGGCTCGCCGGCTCCCCGTACCTGTGGACGGAGACCGTGGGTTCAGGACGTGTGATCGGCTTTGCCGGAGACCCGAACTTCCGCGGCCAGTGGCGCGGGTTGTCGGCGATCTTCGCCAACGCGGTCCTGCTCGGAAAGAGCTTCTGACCGCCGGGCGAGCCGCCGCAGACGTGTCGGATCAGTGGTGGGCGTCCTACTTCGACGAGGACTATCTCCGCGAGTTCGAACCGCTGTTCCATGAGTCGATCAACCGCGCCGAGGTGACGCGACTGATCGAGGTGCTCGAACTCCCCGCCGGCGCAGCAATTCTCGATTGCCCCTGTGGGCAGGGTCGCCACGCGCACTTGCTCGCCGAGGCTGGGTTCACCGTCATGGGTATCGACTACTCGATGCCACTGCTGCGGATTGCACGGCGACGCGGCACCGGCAAGCGGCTCAGGTACCGACGGGAGGACATGCGAGCCCTTCCTGCTGACTGGACCGGCCGCTTCGACGCGGTCCTGAACCTCTTCACGTCATTCGGTTTCTTCGATGATCGTGAGGACGACGCACAGGTCATCCGCGAGTTTTCACGGGTACTCGCGCCGGGTGGACAGCTGGTGTGGTACGGCGGCAGTCGTGACGGCGTCGTGTCGCGGTGGGTGGGTCGCGACAGCTGGCACACAGTCGATGGGACGGCCGTGAGTCACGACCGGTCGTTCGATCCCGTCAGCGGGATGATCACGATTCAATCCACGTGGCGTGGCCCGGCCGGGAGTGGACGACGAATTCATCGGATCCGCCTCTATACAGCCACACGGCTCGCAGAGCTGTGCGCTGACGCCGGACTCGAGGTCGTGGCCGTCTACGACGGGCTGGCAGACCGGCCGCTGCGCAGGACATCCGCCGAGATGCTTCTGGTCGCCCGGAAGCCATCGCTCCCTCACCAGCAACCGCGCCGCTAGTGTGGTGTCCCACAAGTTCGTAGCAAATGAAGGACCGAGGAATTTTGGGGTCTGGCAAGGCGAAAACCGGAGCGATACCGGTAGGTATCGCGAGGATTTTCAACGCCGCCAGGCGCCAAAAGGACCGGGACTTCTGATGCGAAGTTGTGGGTCACCACACTAGATTCACGCACGTGTTTCCTGCCTCCACGTCCTTCTCATGGCGATGACCCGACCCATTCGCGTGCTGGTAGCCAAACCGGGCCTCGACGGCCACGACCGCGGTGCGAAAGTCGTGGCTGCCGCTCTCCGCGATGCTGGCATGGAAGTGATCTACACCGGCCTCCACCAGACGCCCGAGATGATCGCGACGGCAGCGGTTCAGGAAGATGTCGACGTGGTTGGATTGTCGATTCTCAGCGGGGCGCACATGACGCTGTTTCCGCGGGTCCTCGCCCTGCTGCGCGAGCAGGGGCGCGACGACATCCTGCTGACTGGCGGCGGCATCATCCCGAAGGAAGACATGAACGCGCTCGCCGAGCAGGGCGTCGGACAGCTGTTCGGCCCGGGGACGAGCACCGCGGACCTCGTGGATTTCATCCGCACCTGGTTCGCGGCTCAGGAGTCGCACGCGTCGTGAGCACGCGACTTCGTCAGCTCAGCGGTGTGGTGCGTGAGGTCGAGGCTCGGATCAGGGAAGGCGGCGGTGCGGCACGCGCGGCGAAGGAGCACGACCGCGGCAAGCTCACTGCGCGCGAACGTGTCACGGAACTCTGTGACGCAGACGCCCCGTTCCTCGAACTCGGGTTGCTGGTCGCGTACGATCAGTACGACGGACAGGCGCCCGCCGCCGGTGTCGTCACCGGGCTCGGCATGGTGCACGGGCGCGAGGTGGTGATCGTCGCCAATGACGCCACGGTCAAAGCCGGTTCCTGGTGGCCCGAGACCATCCGCAAGATTCTTCGTGCGCAGGAACTCGCGATGCGCTGTCGCCTGCCGATTGTGTATCTCGTCGACAGCGCGGGCGTCAATCTGCCCTATCAGGGCGGCGTGTTCCCAGGGCAGTACGGCGCGGCGCGGATCTTCTACTACAACTCCGTGATGCGGCGGTACCTGCGCATTCCGCAACTCGCGGCAGTCATGGGTCCGTGCATCGCGGGTGGGGCGTATCTGCCGGCGTTGAGTGACGTGATCATCATGGTGAAGGGCACGTCATTCATGGGACTCGGCGGCCCGAACCTGGTCAAGGGCGCGACCGGGCAGACGATCGACGGCGAGTCACTTGGTGGCGCGAGCACGCATACCGCAATCAGCGGCGTAGCGCACTATGCCGCTGACGACGATCGCCATTGCCTTCGCATGCTGCGCGACATGATCGAGCGGCTGCCGGGTGCTGTGCACGCCGCCCGGACGGCCGACCGTCCGTCGCGTGAGCCGTCGAGAGCGCCCGAGACTCTGTACGACGTGCTCCCGTCGGATCATCGCATGTCCTACGACATGCATCATGTGATCGAGGCCGTCGTTGATGCCGGATCGCTGCACGAGTTTCAGGCCGATCTCGCCAGGGAGGTCATCTGCGCCGATGGACGCATCGATGGCATCGCCGTTGGCGTCATCACCAATCAGCGTGGGCTGATCAAGGGTCGGGCGGGCGAGAAGCCCCGCTTCGGGGGCATCATCTATGCAGAAAGCGCGGAGAAGATCGCGTTCTTCATCGATCGCTGCGACCGTCAGGGGATACCGCTGCTGTTCGTGCAGGATGTGTCCGGCTTCATGGTTGGTCCGGAAGCCGAGCATGACGGAATCATTCGCGCCGGAGCGCGCTGGGTTGAAGCCATGGCAACCGCGCGCGTGCCGAAGCTTGTGCTCACCGTGAACCACGCCTCAGGCGCTGGCTACTATGCGATGGCCGCACAGGGCTTTGACCCCGATCTGATCCTGTCGTGGCCCACGGGTCGCATGGCGGTGATGGAGGGGGAGAGTGCCGTGGCTGCGGTCCATGGGCCGACACTCGAGGCACTCAGGAGTTCTGGCGCCGCGCCGTCCGCGGAACTCCAGGCGTCCATCGCGGGCATGCGCGCAGACTACGAAGAGCAGCTCGACGCGAAGTACGCTGCCGCGCGCGGCTTCGTCGACGCGATCGTGTACCCCGAAGACACTCGGCCACTGCTCGCCTTGGCACTGCGCGCCGTGCGGCGCAATCCCGGCCCGCATCTGGGAGCATTCGTGCTCCCGCCGCAACCAATGGAGATGGCGTGACAGTCGCGCCCGGAGAGAGCATGACACGGACGGTTCGCGTGGCCAGCGGTCAGGGATTCTGGGGCGACTCACTCGACGCGCCACGTCAGCAGGTGGAGGGTGGTCCGGTGGACTACCTCATGCTCGACTACCTGGCGGAAGTCACCATGTCGATCCTGCAGAAGCAGAAGGAGCGTGATCCCGGCATGGGGTACGCGCGCGACTTCATCGGCGCCATCGAGAGCGTCCTGCCCGCAATCGTCGAACGCGGCGTCAAGGTCATCGCGAATGCGGGTGGCGTGAACCCCGAAGCCTGCGCGCGAGCCCTCGTGGCCGCGATCGCCAAGGCAGGGCATGGCGGCAAGGTGAAGATCGGTGTCGTCACCGGTGACGATCTGCTGCCCCGCCTGAACGAACTGATCGCTGGCGGCCACGAGCTCAAGAACATGGATACCGGCGCCGCGCTGTCGACCGTGCGCAGCCGCGTCCTCTCGGCGAATGCCTACATCGGATCGACGCCGATCGTCGAGGCGCTGGAACGCGGTGCGCAGATCGTGGTGACCGGACGGTCCACCGATACGGCGCTCACCATGGCACCGCTTCGTCACGAATTCGGGTGGAAGGTCGACGCCTGGGATCAGCTCGCTGCTGGCATCGTTGCAGGCCACATCCTGGAGTGTGGAGCGCAATCGTCGGGCGGAAACTGCCTGCACGACTGGCGCAGCATCCCGGATCTTGCCAACGTCGGATACCCGATCGCTGAAGTGCAATCGGACGGCACGTTTGTCATCACCAAGCATCCGGGCACTGGCGGTCGCGTCAGCGTGCCCAGCGTGACGGAACAGTTGGTGTATGAGATGGGAGATCCCCACGAGTACATCACGCCGGACGTCGTTGCGGACTTCACCTCGATCAGGGTGGCGCCGGATGGCGAGAATCGTGTGCGCGTGCACGGGATCACGGGCGGACCTGCGACACCGTTCCTCAAGGTGTCGATCGCGTACAGAGCAGGATTCAAGGCGGTTGGTTCGCTGGTGTATTCCTGGCCCGACGCACTCGAGAAGGCGGAACTCGCCAACAGGGTTCTCCGTGAACGGCTCGACCGACTCGGGTTGCACTTCGATCAGGTGCTGACCGAGTTCGTGGGCGTCAGCGCTACACACGGGCACCTCGCCGCGAATGGGCGCGAGGCGCCTGAAGTACAGTTCCGGATCGGCGTGCGCGGCGAGGATCGTTCCAGCGTCGAACGATTCACGCGCGAGATCGCCCCGTTGGTGCTCAACGGGCCTCCGAGCGTCACGGGCTTCGCCGGTGGCCGACCGAAGGTGGAAGAGCTGATCGGATACTGGCCCGCCCTGATCGACAAGCGCGTGGTGACGACGCACGTGGAGGTGGTGTCATGACGCCCGCGATGGTTCCCGTGCGCTTGCTCGACATCGCGCACACGCGTTCAGGCGACAAGGGCGATACCGCCAATTGTGGCGTGATCGCGTTGCGGCCGGAGTGGTATCCGTTGCTGGTGCGCGAGCTGACGGCCCCTCGCGTCCGCGCGCACTTTGGCGTGCTGATCACCGGCACCGTCCAGCGCTTTGAATTGCCGAATCTCAACGCGCTCAATTTCCTCCTCCACGGCGCGCTGGATGGCGGTGGCACGTTCTCTCTCAAGACCGACGCACAAGGAAAAGTCGTCTCGACCGCGATGCTGCGGATGGTGATCAGCGTACCCGCGGACGAGGCGGCAGCACTGATGCTGCCTGTCCATCACACAACGGACTGACGCATGAACGAAAATACGCCCGCGTCTCAGACAATCGTGAAGTCGCGGATCCGGGTGGTGAAGGCCGATGGCCTCGGTGTGATCACGCTGTCCAGACCAGCCATGAAGAACGCGCTCGACCGGCAGACCGCGGCGGAGCTGGTCGATACGCTGCGATCGTTCGAGCATGACGCCGCCGTGCGCGTTGTGATCGTGGAAGGCGACGGTGATGACTTTTGCGCTGGTGCCGACCTCCGCGCCTTCGGCGATGCGCTCGATGCTGGCG
This sequence comes from Gemmatimonadaceae bacterium, assembly GCA_031373905.1. Lineage (GTDB taxonomy): Bacteria > Gemmatimonadota > Gemmatimonadetes > Gemmatimonadales > Gemmatimonadaceae > JACMLX01. The sequence continues at coordinate 6,644 of JANMNM010000322.1, forward strand.
CCGATAGCCACATCGATGACGCCCGGACCTTCGGCCGCGTCTTCACGCGCCTGCGGGACTTGTCGAAACCGAGCGTCGCGATCGTCAGGGGACGCGCGCTCGGGAGCGGCGCGGGGCTCGCGACCGCCTGCGACATCGTGCTGGCGGAGGAGTCCGCACAGTTCGGGTATCCTGAAATTCGCGTCGGATTCGTTCCGGCAATGGTCATGGCGTCCTTGCGTCGAGCCGTCGGCGAGAAGCGGGCGGCGGAGCTTGTCCTCACCGGGCGGATCATCAGTGCGTTCGAGGCGGCACAAATCGGCTTGATCAGTCGATGCATCCCGACAGCGAGTTTCCCCACGGAAGTCGCACGAACGCTCGAGACGCTGGTCAGCGCTCCACCAACGGCCCTCGGACTGACGAAGCGCCTCCTGTATCGACTCGATGGTCTCGATTTCGCCGAGGGCATCGGTGTTGGCGCCGCGATCAATGTCGAGTCGCGGGCATCCGAGGACTTCCGGACGGGCATGCGACGCTTCCTCGATCGGACGCGTCAGGCATGACGATCATCAAGGTCCAGATCGCGCTCACGCTGATCGGGGCCGGCATGTTCGGGTACGGCGTGCTCACGGACAGCGACACCTTCCGGATCGCTGCGATCGGGACGCTGTCCGTCGCCCTCATCCTTCGGTTCCTCAGGAAACGGCCGGGACGCTGAATAACCGGGTGCCGACCGCGCGTGGCAGCCGTAACCCACAGGCACGCCGGTGAACCCGGTAAGCTAGCTTTCGTGAATGGCGCGCCCATCACATCCTGTTCCGGAACTCCTGGCTCCCGCCGGCACCTTCGATGCCGTCCGGGCAGCCGTTGCGAACGGCGCCAATGCCGTGTATCTGGGTGCCGAGCGATTCAACGCGCGCGACGAAGGTGCCCAGCTCACGCTCGACGAGCTCTCGGCCGCCTGCGCGCTGGCGCATGATCACGGCGTGCGGATCTATCTCACGTTCAACGTCCTGTTGAAGCCGCAGGAGTTGCACGAGGCTCTCACCTATCTCGGCGAGTGCATTGACCGGGGCATCGACGCCGCGATCGTTCAGGACATTGGCGTGGTACGGCTGATCCAGCAGGTCTACCCGTCGCTCGAGATTCACGGCTCGACGCAGATGACGGTACACGACGCGTCGGGGGCGCTCGTCATGGAGCGGCTTGGCGTCGAACGCGTCGTGCTGGCACGAGAAAACACGCTCGACGACATTCGCGCGATTCGTGCGGCAGTCCCGGCACTCGGGCTCGAGACCTTCGTCCACGGTGCGCTCTGCATTTCCTACAGCGGGCACTGCTACATGTCCGGCATGATCTCTGAGCGATCAGCGAACCGCGGGTCGTGCGCGCAGAGCTGTCGCAAGGATTACGTGCTGACCGACGACAAGACGGGTGACGAGCTTGATCGGGGATATCTCATCAGCGCGAAGGGCCTGGCCGCACATGACCATCTCGCGGACATCGCTGATGCAGGCGTTGGCTGCCTGAAGATCGAGGGGCGCAAGAAGAAGCCCGAGTATGTCGCGACGGTCACGAAGGGCTATCGCCGGTTCCTCACGAAGCTCGCTGACGGTGACAGATCCCCGCCCGACGTCGATGAAGTCGAGCCCCTGGTCCAGATCTACAGCCGGGGCAACACGGGCGGCATGTACGGCGGAAGGGCAGGACGGGAATACATCACCCGCACCCAGCCCGACAATCACGGCATGGCGATTGGCACGGTCATCGCAAGTGGTGCCAGTGAGGTGACGGTTGACGTGTCGCGCGTGATCGAAGTCGGAGACGGTGTCGGATTCGAGCCTCCGGAGCTCGGCGGAACGATGGCGGTGGGATTCTCCGTCGCTGCGGTGCGCACCGTCTCGGAACGTGCCGGAATCGTGCGACAGGTGATCGCCGCAAGGCAGCGCATCCCGGTTGGATGGATCGTGGTGCGATCATCGCACGCGTCACTCCTCAAGGCGTCACGAGAGAGCTTTGCGGCCCTTCCTGATTCCGTCAGGCAGCGCAAGCATCGGCTTGGTCTCCGACTGTTCGGAAGCGCTGGGGGACCGCTCAAGCTCATCGCGCAATGCGGAGAGGACGAGGTCAGTGTCCGCAGTGACGTCTCGCTGGTGCCGGCGACGAAACGCGCGCTCGACGAGCAGATCCTGCGCGAGCAGCTGGGTCGCCTTGGCGAGACGCCGTTTGCTCTGGGAACCATGGATCGCGCCGCACTGGCAGACGACCTGTTCCTTCCGATGAGTGCCCTCAACCGCTTGCGCCAGGAGGCCGTTGATCAGCTGCTCGTGCGGCGTGACTGGGCGGAGCAGTCGCGACTGGCTGAACGTGCCGCTGTGATTGCCAATGCCATCGGAGGACTGTCCGTCACGCCGCGCGTTGATGCCCACGCGCTGATTGCGGAGGTGCATTCCATCGGTGATGCGCAGGTCGCGGCAGAGAATGGAGCGCAGGAGATCGTCTTTGATCCGTTCCTGCGCCATCCGATGCCTTCACTCTCGAAGATCAGCAAACTGCGGGAGCAGCTCGTCGGCATGGGCGTCGCATTCCGGCTGCGCACGCCCACCATCGTGCGCCCCGAGGAGCGTCGCACGCTCGACAAGTGGCTGGCACTCGGACTCCCGATCCAGACCGGCCATCTTGGGCTGCTCGCGGAGCTCGCTGGCGAAGGGCGGGAAGTGAATGGCGATTACGCACTCAATGTGTTCAACCAGCACACGGCCGCCGAGTACTTCGCACTTGGCGCAGCGCGGCTCACGCTCTCCGTGGAGCACACCGTCGAAGAGATGCTTTCCGTCAGCGCACCATGGGGCGGCGCGGGATTTGAAGCGCTGGTATTTGGCCGGCCCGAGGGCATGACCATCGAACACTGCGTCCTTTCCGCCGCATTCGATCGCGTCGTGAAGACGTGCCGCGACCTGTGCGTGCAGAAGCATCCCGGTGTCTCGATCACCGACACAGCCGGCTATACATTTCCCGTCGCCACTGACAGTGCGTGCCGCAATCGACTGCTGCACTCGCGGCCGATTGAGGCGGGGGAGTTTCTTCCGCGACTCTGGCGCGGTGGACTTCGAAGATATCGAGTGCTTTTCAACGTCCCCGGCGATCCGATCGCCGAGGTCACGAGCGGGTATCGCACCATGCTCGATGAGCTGGCAGCGGGTGAACGGGTCGGTACGGATCGTGTCCGCGTCGTGTTTGGCCAGGAATTCACGCGTGGGCATTTCGCTCGCGCCGTCTGACTGTTTCGTCCTCTCACTTGTCCCATCCGATGCCAACTCCCTTCGAGTCTGCGCAGCTCAATCTGCAGCTGTTTGACCTGCGCCGTGAACCGCTCCTGCGCAAGGCGCGCGAGTGGTTCATCAGCGAGTTCCACCCCGCGACCACGGAGGAATACTTCGCGGCGATGACGGGGGAGAAGAACCCATGGATGCGCATGGTCCTCGGGTATTGGGACATGGCCGCGTCGATGGTCGTACAAGGCGCAATCACGCAGGAATCGTTCATCGCTGCGCATGGTGAAATCATCGGTACCTTTGCCAAGGTGCACCCGTTTCTCGGCGACGTCCGTGGACGGCTTGGACCAAAGGCACTCCTCAACATGGAAACGGTGGTGATGGCGTTGCCGGACGCCGTGGAGGAACTCGCCCGGCGCCGGGCGCGCCTGAAGGCGATGTGGGAATCGCAGCAGGCCGCGAAGGCCGGATTCATCGCCTGAGTGCGCATGTGCATGCGTACTCAGCCTGCGATGACGCAGTGCTGACCCGGACATGCATGATCGGTGGCGGAGCCGCACTGGCGGCCGACGCTCCCCGCCACCGCATCCAATGATTCCTGCACCCACGCTCGACGACGCCCGCGCTGTCTTGCAGGCACGGTTCGGCTACGGCGCGTTCAGGCCGGGGCAGGAGCGCGCCATCGAAAGCGTGCTCGCCGGTCGCGACACACTGGTCGTCCTGCCAACGGGCGGGGGCAAGTCGCTCTGCTATCAGGTGCCCGCACTCGTGACGCGGGGGCTCACGGTGGTGGTCTCACCACTGATTTCGCTCATGAAGGATCAGGTGGACGCGCTCGAGCGACGGGGGATTCCGGCGGCCTTCATCAACAGCACGCTGTCCAGCGCGGAAGTCAGCGATCGCATGGTACAGGCGCAGCGCGGCGAGCTGCGCATGCTGTATGTCGCACCCGAACGCTTCGATGCTGGTGCGACGGCCGAGCGCCTGAAGGCGATCGGCGTCACGCTGCTCGCCATCGACGAGGCACATTGCATCAGCGAGTGGGGCCACGATTTCCGCCCGAGTTATCGCCGGGTCGGCGAGGTGCGGCAACGACTGGGTAATCCAACCACCATTGCCCTCACGGCCACCGCCACGCCGCTGGTCCGCGATGATATTGCGCGGATTCTCGACCTCAAGGATCCCGCGGTCATCGTCACCGGGTTCGATCGACCGAACCTGTCGTACGGCGTCATCGCCGCCAAGGGTGATCGTGAGAAAGATGCCGTCGTGGTCTCGCAGCTCCGGGAGCTGACCGACGGCAGCGGAATCGTCTACGCGTCGACCCGCAAGACGGTGGAGCGCCTGGCGCAGTACCTCGACGATCAGGGGATCCCCGCCAGCGCTTATCACGCCGGACTGGACGACGATCGCCGGCGACGCGTGCAGGACCAGTTCATGGGTGAGCGCATTCGAGTCATCGTCGCAACCAACAGCTTCGGGATGGGCGTCGACAAGTCCAACGTTCGGCTCGTCATTCACTACGCAATGCCGGGCACACTCGAGGCGTACTATCAGGAGGCGGGTCGCGCCGGACGCGATGGGATGCACAGTCGCTGCGTACTGTTGCACGCCTTCCCCGACCGCTTCACACACGAGTTCTTCATCAAGTCGGCACTGCCGGATCGCCAACTCATCGAGGCGGTCCATCGGCGTTGCCAACGCGAAGCAGACCGCAGCGGTGTCGTGGCTGCGACGGCCGATGAATTGGCGGCGGGCATCGGTGGCAAGGTGTCATCCAAGTCCGTCGAGTCCGGACTGCGCGTCCTCGCGGAGGCCGGTGTTCTGCGGTGGGACCCGGAGAGTGCTGGCCTCGTGAAGGTCCGGCTGCTCGCCACCCCCGATCGTATTCGTGACGAGCTGGGCGAAGATGCGCAGATGGAGCGCGAACTCCTGCGCGCGTGCTGGCGCGTTGCGAAGGAGCAGCTGTCACGGGGTGCGATCATCGACCTCGACGGCCTTCCGCCGGGATTTGGTGGGTTTGCAGGCGCATTCCCGATGCTCGAGCAACTCGCCTCCCGCCAGTTCGTTCAGGTGGAGCGTGTCGGGGGTGGACTCCGCCTCGTCGATCCGGCAATGTCGCTCGACCGCGTCGCGATCGACTGGCGCGCGCTCGACCGCCGGAGGCAACGCGAGTTCGACAAGCTGGAGGCAATGCAGCGCTACGCCTACGCCACGACGTGCCGGCGTCAGGCCCTCCTCCTCTGGTTCGGTGATCCAGCGGCCAAGGCAGAGTGCGGATCGTGTGATAACTGCCTCGGCGAGCGCCTCACCGCCCCGTCTGTACGTGGAACCTGGTCGCCGGAGCCACGCACTCGAACGCGCGCACCGCGTGACGCAGGGGCCGCCTCGGAGGGCCGGCGCAAGTCGAAGGAAAAGAGCGGGGCGGTGACGGAGGCCGATTCCGATCTGTTCAACGCCCTCAAGGCGAGGCGCTCCGAGCTCGCACTTCGCCAGAAGGTGCCCTCCTACGTGGTGTTCCCAGACGCCACGCTCGCCGCGTTCGCCAGCCGCCGGCCACTGACGCCCGCGGCTATGCTCGCACTGCCTGGCGTGGGGGCCACGAAACTGGAACGGTATGCTGAACCGTTCCTCGAAGTCATCAAGGCGCACCGACGCTGAGACGTCAGGGGGGCTCGAACGTCTGCCGTGATGCCGACACTGAAGGCATCCGGTCAACGATCGACCACTCCTGCCGCGCGGCCGGTCCGCTAACTTTCCCTGTCTACGGGCGCCGACGGCTGGCTGCCCCTCAATGAGTGCCCAAATGGAAGACGCGCTGTATTTCAATGAGCAGCATTTGCAGGTCCGCGAAATGGTTCGCGCCTTTGCCAACGACCATGTCCAGCCTGTGGCCAGTCAGCATGACGCTGACTCTTCGTTCCCGTGGCAGAATGTGGCGAAGATGGCCGATCTCGGCCTCTTCGGCATTCCCTGGCCTGAGGACCTTGGCGGCGCCGGCTTCGATACCATGGCGTTCATCATCGCCATCCATGAACTCGCGAAGGTCTGTGCCAGCCACTCGATCACCATTTCGGCACACACGACGCTCGGCACATCGCCCATCGTGTACTTCGGCACGGATGCGCAGAAGCAGCGATACGTGCCGCTCCTCGCCGCCGGTAAGGTTCTGGGTGGGTTCGGACTGACCGAACCGAACGCCGGCAGCGATGCCGGCGGCACGCAAACGACCGCCGTCCGTCGGAACGGGCACTACATCCTCAACGGTTCCAAGCGGTTCATCACGCACGCGGGTGTTGGTGAGATCTTCGTTGTCACGGCCGTCACCGATCCAGGCGCGGGGACCCGGGGGATCAGCTCGTTCATTCTCACCAAGGAAACGACGGACCTCGCAGCGGCGAAGGCTGTTGGCGTCGGACACGATGACGCCATGGTGCCGATGCCAGGCTTCCGGTCCGGCAAGAAGGAAGACAAGCTGGGATGGCGCGCGAGCGACACCCGGGAACTGATCTTCGAGAACGTTGAAGTGCCGGCCGAGAACCTCCTCGGCACCGAAGGGATGGGCTTCATCAACTTCATGAAGACGCTTGATGCGGGCCGCATCGGGATTGCCGCACTGTCGCTGGGTCTCGCGGAGGGCGCGCTGGCGCAAGCGCTGAAGTACTCTCTCGAACGAAAGCAGTTTGGCCAGGCGATCGTGAACTTTCAGGGTGTGTCGTTCCCGCTCGCGGACATGGCGACGGAGATCGAGGCCGGCAAGCACCTCACGTATCACGCCGCGATGCTCGCTCAACAAGGCCGCCCGTATGGCAAGGAAGCCGCGATGGCGAAATTGTTCTGCTCCGAACTTGCCATGCGTGCGACGATCAAGGCCATTCAGGTGCACGGTGGTTATGGGTACACGCGCGACTATCCCGTTGAGCGCTTCATGCGCGACGCGAAGATCTGCGAGATTGGCGAGGGAACGTCCGAGATCCAGCGTCTGGTGATCGCACGGCACCTCGTAAAGGAGCTTGCTGGCTGATGGACAGTTCGCAGTCGCTCACGCAGCGCATGCGAGTGCCGCTCGGTTTCCTCTTTGGCGTCCTGTTCCTCTGGCTTGCACCCCGCTTCTCTACGCCGCGCGCCGTTGCATTCGGGGGCGCCGTTGCCCTCCTCGGCGTCCTGGTCAGGGCGTGGGCAACTGGCCACATCGTGAAGAACGAAGAATTGACGACGACTGGCCCGTACGCCCACACGAGGAATCCTCTGTACCTGGGGAGCTTTCTCATTGCGCTCGGGTTTGCCCTCGCCACACACTGGATCGCCGTGGTGCTCGTGCTCGCCTTCTGGATCGCTGTCTATGGACCCACCATCGAGCGTGAGCGCCAGTTTTTGCGCCACCGCTACGGTCCGACGTACGAGGAATATGAGGCGAACGTCCCGGCGTTCCTGCCGCGGTTGAGCGCGTGGCGCGGCCCGATCGGTGCCGACCGACATGCGCCGTTCAGTCTGGCGTTGTACCTGCGCCACAATGAGTGGCAGGCAGGGCTCGGATTCCTGTTCGTGCTGCTCTGGCTTGCCTTCAGCCCGTTCCGTTGAGCGGAAGTGGATGAGCGAGCTCCAATGCCAACGTGCACGCCATCTGCACGACGGGGTGCCGGAGCGACGTGCTGATCGATAGGCTTCGCTGGAGTACGCGGCGCATCTCCTCGCGCTGCATGCGTCCGCTGGTGTGGAGCGACCCCCGCACCAACGCGTTGTTCCCTGACTTGCAGGTGGCGCTGGAGTGACAGCGTCAGGCGGTCAGGCCGTACTCGTTTCACCGGCCATCACGATGGCCACCGGTCGCAGCCGCGCTCGCGGAGCCGCACTTCTGTGCGGGTGGGCAATGCTGATTCGACCGGGTGGAACGCGTAGTGCGGCGGCAGCTGGCGGCATGCGCGCGTCTGCGCGTGTGCCTGTGTTCACGGTGGTCAGCCCACGGGCTGCGTGTGTCAGGGTCGCCGCGCGCAGTACCGCGAGGCGTGCATGAAGCGTGACATTCTGATCAACGCCGGCGCACGGGAAGTGCGCGTGGCGATCATCGAAGACGACCAGCTTGTTGAGTTGCTCGTCGAACGCCCTGAGGCGCGCCGGATGGTCGGCGACATCTACCTCGGCCGGGTGGAAGCAGTGCAGCCCGGGTTGGAGGCGGCCTTCGTCGATATCGGCACGGAGAAGAGCGCGTTCCTGCACGCGTCCGATCTCGTCTACGAAACAGACGACGACGATGACGACGATGACGACGACGAGAAGGAAGGGGACGACGCCGCGGATGCCGCCCAGGATGCTGCAGCTCGGGGGAATGAGACCCCGTCGTCAGGTCGTGGTCCGCGGAAGGAAGCGCCGCTCATTCAGGATGTCCTGAAGCGCGGGGATACGGTCCTTGTGCAGGTCAGCAAGGAGCCCATTTCGACCAAGGGGCCCCGCGTCACCGCGCAGGTATCGATGGCCGGCCGATTCCTCGTCTACATGCCATTCGCATCACGCGTTGGCGTGAGCCGGAAGATCGGAGAGCGGGCTGAACGGCAGCGACTCAAGGAGCAGGTGAATGCCTTCCTCCCCAAGGATGCTGGCGGCGTCATCGTTCGCACCGTCGGTGAGGACGTCACGGCCGAGACGTTCGAACGCGAACTGACGGGGCTGATCAACAACTGGAAGCGCATCAATCGCAAGCGGCAGTTCATGCGCGCGCCGGCCCTCGTGCATCGGGAGACGAATCTTGCGCGCGGGATCATTCGCGACCTCTTCAGCGCCAAGGTCGACAAGCTGGTTGTCGACAGTCGGCAGCTCTACAATGAGATCGTCGAGTACCTCAAGGGTGTCGGCCCCGAGCTGGTCGAGCGCGTGCAGCTCTACGAAGAGACGCAGCCGCTGTTCGACAAGCACGATATCGAGGGAGAGATCCGCGACATCTTCAAGCGGCGTTGCGATCTGCCCTCGGGCGGATACCTGATCATCGAGCCCACCGAAGCGCTCGTGTCCATTGACATCAACTCCGGCCGGTACACCGGCAAGAAGGATCCGGAGAAGACGATCATGAAGACGAACATGGAGGCGGCGCGTGAAGTCACACGCCAACTCCGGCTCCGTGACGTTGGCGGCATCATCGTCTGCGACTTCATCGACATGGAGACGAGGGCGAATCGCGATCGGGTGCTGCAGGAGCTGCGCACGCACCTCGGGCGCGACCGTGCCCGAACCAAGGCGTTCCAGGTCAGCGAGCTCGGGCTGATCGAGATGACCCGTCAGCGCGTCCGGGCGAGCCACCTCCAGGCCACCACGGAACCCTGTCCCACCTGCAATGGCACGGGGCGGATCTTCACCCCGGAAACGATCGTTCGCCGCGTTGAACGGTCGGTGAAGCGGATCGGCGTCGAAGGGCGGCGTGACCCCATGCTGGTCAAGCTGCACCCGGATGTCGCGATGTACGTGCTCGAGCAGGAGCCGGACATTCTCTCGAAGCTCGAGAAGGTCGTGTCCTTCTCGCTCGAGCTCAGGGACGACCCGCTGCTTCGCCCGGACGAGTACAAGTTGGTCGTCAAGGGTGCCCAGCGCGACGTGACTGCCCAGTACGCCCTCGCGTGACGCCATACGCCCGGGCCGCCGGCTCGGACCACCAGACCGGGTCGCTCCAGACGCGGGCAGCTCCTCTACGGTTGACACGCATTCCCGGCTCAGCTAACTTCGTGGGCTCATTACCCTTACACGTCGTACACCCATGAGCTACGCAATCATTCGCACCGGCGGGAAGCAATTCCGCGTCAGTGCTGGCCAGACCTATCGCATCCCATCGCTCCTTGGCGATGCCGGCGCCGCCGTTGAATTCAACGAAGTCCTGCTCGGTTCGGACGGCAAGAATGTCCGCACCGGCATCCCGACGCTGTCGGGTGCCAAGGTCTCGGGAGAGATCGTGAAGCACGGGCGTGGCGAGAAGATCATCGTCTTCAAGTTCCGGCGCCGCAAGAACTACGCGAGGAAGCAGGGACATCGTCAGGGCTTCACTGAAGTCCGGATCACCGACATCACCCTCGGCTGAGGCATCAATGGCACACAAAAAGGGCGTCGGTTCCTCCCGCAACGGGCGCGATTCCAATCCGCAGTACCGTGGTGTGAAGAAGTTCGGCGGCGAGTTCGTTCGCGCCGGCGGAATCATCATTCGTCAGTGCGGCACCAAGGTGCATCCAGGCACGAACGTCGGGCTCGGACGCGACTACACCATCTTCTCGCTGGTTGATGGCGTGGTTGAGTTCTCCCCGAAGGACAAGCGCCGGATCAAGGTCAGCGTGAAGCCGCTCGCCGTACCGGTCGACGCGATCGCCGCTGACTGAACCCCAGGGTGCCGTGACGCGAAACGCCTCCGCAAAGCGGGGGCGTTTTTCGTTCCCGTGACGCGTCGCGCGAGTGCGCGGTACCATGCACTGGCGCGTACGCCGCCTTCCGGCGACAATGCTGTGACCACTGAGAGTGAAGGCAATCCCAATCACCGAGGGCGCGCATGGACCGCCGGGATTTTCTCGCTGCTGGTGTCGCCCTCACTGGTGCCTCACGACTCGATCAGCTCGGACCGCTCTTGGCGCGTCACGATCGGGAGCAGGCGACTGCCGCGCCGGTGGATGTACCGGATGACTTGAGCATTGCCGCCGCACAGGCCGCCATCGCGGCTGGCTCGCTCACGTCCCGGGCACTGACTGAGCACTATCTGCGACGAATCCGAACCCTCGATGCCGACGGTCCTCGCGTCAACAGCGTGATCGAGGTCAATCCCGATGCGCTCTCTCACGCCGATGCGGCGGATGCCGATACCCGTAGCCGAGCGACGCGCCCGCTCCTCGGCATGCCGATCCTGCTCAAGGACAACATCGAGACTGGCGACCGCATGCAGACGACGGCGGGGTCGCTCGCGCTCGTGGAACACCGCGCGCGGCGCGATGCAGGCGTTGCCGCGAAACTGCGCGCGGCCGGCGCAGTCATTCTCGGCAAGACGAATCTCAGTGAGTGGGCCAACTTCCGCTCGAGCAGATCGAGCAGCGGGTGGAGCGGGAGGGGCGGGCAAACGCGCAATCCGCACGTGCTTGACCGCTCACCGTGCGGGTCGAGCTCAGGCAGTGGCGCGGCGGTTGCGGCGGATTTCTGCATTGCAGCCGTCGGCACCGAGACCGACGGGTCCATCGTGTGCCCGTCGTCGGCGAATGGCATTGTCGGGCTGAAGCCGACCGTTGGCCTGGTCAGCCGAAGCGGCATCATTCCGATCTCGGCCAGTCAGGATACCGCCGGCCCAATGGCGCGCAGCGTGCGTGATGTCGCCGTGCTGCTGAACGCGATGGTGGGCCGGGATACACTCGACGCGGTGACGCGCGCGATCCCGACGACCGCTCCCGCCGACTACACGAAGGCGCTTGATACCGACGGGTTGCGCGGAATGCGCATCGGCATTGCGCGCAACTATTTCGGGTTTGATTCGCGGGTCGACTCGCTGATGGAGGAGTCACTCCGCGCACTGCGAGACCGTGGCGCAGTGCTCGTGGACAATGCCAACGTGCCGAATGCGGACAAGTACGGCAGCGATGAGTTCGAGGTGCTGCTCCACGAGTTCAAGACCGGGTTGAATGCATACCTCGGCGCGCTTCCAGCCTCGATGCCGGTGCACTCACTGGCGGAACTGATTCTCTGGAACGAAAGGCATTCCGACACGGAGATGCAGTGGTTCGGCCAGGATGTCTTGACGCAGGCGCAGAAACGAGGGGCGCTTTCGAGCAAGGCATACAAGAACGCCAGGGAGAAATGCGTCAGATTGTCGCGTCGTGAGGGCATCGATGCCGTCCTCCGGCGCACACGGTGTGACGTCCTCGTTGGCCCAACCGGCGGTCCGGCGTGGATGATCGATCTTGTCACCGGCGATCACTTCGGAGGCGGGGTGTCCACGGCACCTGCCGTGGCGGGATATCCTCATCTGACCGTGCCTGCTGGGCAGGTTGCCGGACTCCCTGTCGGTCTGTCGTTCTTCGGCGGTGCGTGGAGCGAACCGCAGCTCCTGCGCGCCGGTTACGCCTACGAACAGGCAACGTTGCACCGTGTGCGCCCGTCATTCACGCCGACCATCACGCCCACACCGCGCTGAGCATCGACGTCCGCGCGCGCTCGCCCGACTCCACCATACCCGACCCTGATCCTGCCCTTGTGCAACGTATCCGAGCCCTTCTGGTCCTGATGGCCGCCCTCGCCGGCGCCGCGCCCACCGTGCAATCGCAGCGTGCCGGCCAGCGTGACTCCAGCGCCACCGATTCGACCCGGATCCAGCCGTTGGCGACGGTCACTGTCCGCGTGATGGCGGATGAGCGAAAGCTTGAAAACGTCCCGTGGGCGGTCGGCGTCGTCGGAATGCGCGAACTGCGCCGCGCGCAACCAACGGTCAACCTCGATGAGGCACTCGGCTCCGTTCCGGGTGTCTTCGTTGCCAGCCGCTACAACCTCGCAACCGATTCGCGCATCTCCATCCGCGGCGCAGGCGCGCGTGCCAATTTCGGCATCCGCGGCGTGAAGGTACTGCTCGACGGCGTCCCGCAAACCTTGCCGGATGGACAGTCTCAGCTCACGAACGTTGAACTGGGCAATATCGATCGTGTCGAGGTGCTCCGCGGAAGTGCGGCAAGCCTGTATGGCAACGGTTCGGCAGGTGTGCTGTCGTTCTCGAACGACATGCGCTCACCGACGCCATTCACGCAGTCATTTCGCTTCCTCGCAGGTTCGTTCGGTCAGCGGAAGCTTCAGGCCCGTGTCGTCGGGCGCTCAGGCAACGCGATAGGCGCACTGTCCGTGTCGCGGCTGACGACGGATGGCTTCCGGCAGCGCAGCGACGCGGAGTCCAGGCAGATGAATGCCGCCCTGAACTACTCGCTCGGTGCCGACAGCCGCCTCGAAATCCGTGCACAGGCCGCCGAGCTCCCGAATGCGAACAACCCGGGCGCGCTCACATTTGCCGAGTATGCCATCAACCGTGATTCGGCGAGCGCCGCCAATATTCGGCGCGGTGCGGACCGTCGCGTGAAACAGGATCAATTCAGCGTCACATGGCACAGTGGGTCTCCCACCGGGAGGCGGGAGATCGCCGCCACGTCGTGGATCGGAACACGAGGCGTGCGAAACGCACTCAGCACGGCGCCGCCTGGCACCGTGACCCCAACCAGCGGGATCTACTCGACCATCGACCGACAGTTCGCCGGCGCCCGCGTCAGCGCTCGCTTCGCGCTCGGCGACGCACCATCGGCCCCTGAGCTCTCCGTCGGCGTGGACGGCCAGCAGATGCGTGACAGGCGCGTGAACCAGCGTGCCACAGGCGGGCGACCGGTCGCCGTCACCGATACCACGATCCTCAACCAATTCGAGACTGTCCGCAGTCTCGCACCATTCGTTCAGGCCACATGGGCGGTGACTTCTCGCGTGCAGCTCAGTGGCGGTGGGCGGTACGACAGGCTGCGATTCGCCGTTCAGGATGACTTCACGGCCGATGGTGGCGTGAACGGCGGCGATAACAGCGGAGCGAGAACACTCTCCGCCGCGAGCGGCCACGTTGGGATCACACTGACGGGTTCTGACCTGTTTGCACCCTACGCCAACATCTCCACCAGCTTCGAGACACCGACAACGACGGAACTGCAGGCGCGACCTGATCGCGTGGGCGGATTCAACCCGAACCTCGGACCGCAAAGAACCGTCAGCACGGAGCTCGGTGCGCGAGGTTCCGTGGGTGCATTCGCAACGTGGAATGTCGCGGCATTCCGGGCGGACGTCCGTAGTGCCATCGTGCAGTCGAGAGTCGTGGATGGAACGGCCTTCTTCGAGAATGCGGGTCGAACCCGCAATACAGGGCTTGAAATCGGCGCCAGCGTTCGAGCCGGCCGTCTGGCCTCCGTCAACGCTGCATACACCTGGTCGGAACTGCATTTCGTCGACTACCGCCAGCAGAATGGTGCACGGATCGACACCCTCAGCGGCCTGCAGATTCCGGGTGTTCCACCGCAACAGTTACGGCTCGGACTACGCTCCGCGAGCATTCACGGACTGACTCTCGATGCCGATCAGACGTGGACCAGCGCACTGTTCGCGGATGACTTCAACCTGATTCGCGTACCGGGGTGGGGCACCGGAGTCCTCAACGTTCGGGCTGCGTGGACGCTCACCCGAGGCGGCTATCGCGTCGAGCCGTTTGCCGGCATCCTCAACGCGCGAAACAACGCCTATGTTGGTGCTGTCACGGTGAACGGCGCCTTCGGGCGCGTGCTCGAACCGGCGCCGCGTCGCAACTGGTACTTCGGCATGGAGATTGGCGGCTCGGAATAGCGTCGCCACGGCAGCGGGCGAATGATGCCCGACGCGCAGAGGGGCCGGCATCGCTGCCGGCCCCTCTGCGTATCTGTTTCGACGCCTTCAGTACTTTGCCGGCAGTTGGCGGTAGCGCTGCGTCAACAGCTCCTGGCGCGTCACCACGCGTGCATCACTGCCTGCCACGAACACGCGTTCAGGTTGCGTTGCGTATTCGAACGGATCGCCACTCCAGATCACCACGTTCCCCGCCTTGCCGACAGCGAGTGAACCGACGCGATTGGAAATGCCAAGGATCTCCGCCGGCGCCATCGTGATCGCGCGGAGTGCGTCATCCCACGACATGCCGTACGCCACCGCATTGCCCGCCTCATACCGGAGGTTGCGCACGTTGTAGTTGTCCTCGCCGCCGGCTCCGTCGCCCACGATCGCAACCTGCACACCCGACGCACGCAGCAACGCGAGATTCTCCTGTCGCTGCCCCAGCGCCGCAAACGATCCTGGAATGTTGTTCATCGCCCCGGTCAGCACTGGAACCTTCGCCGCGGCGAGCTGCGGTGCGACGCTCCATGCCTCGGCGCCGCCGTTGATGACGATCCGGATACCGAACTCCTTGCCGAGCGCAATGGCGTTGAGGATCTCGCTGGCACGGTCCACGTTGATCACCAGCGGGATTGTCCCCTTGAGTACCAGCTGCATGGCATCGAGATCCGCGCGCCTTGCACTCAGCTCGCGCATGGCACCGGCGTCATATCGCGCGCGCCCGAGATTGAACTCACGTGAATCACGAAGCAGCGTCTTGAGCTTCGCCAATGCCTCCGCGCGGGATCCAACACCGGCGGCGGCGGCGGCATCCAGGGTCGCCACCATCGCGACGGGTGCCTTGCTCAACATGCCATCCGCGGTCTTTCCAATGCCCAGGTCGAAGACCGCGCCGAGTCCGGCCACCATTCCGCCGGAGGGCATGACGCCGACGGTCGTAATCCCGCCGTCCTGTCGCGCGACAGGTATCGTCGTTGCGGCGGGATTGAACGCGTCCCACACACGGAATGACGCCGCAATGCTCTCGTTCCCTCGTGCGTTGCCATCACGGGTGTCACGAACAGCACCGACCTCCACGACGCCCAGTGACGTAATCGGCGCAACGAGGCCCGGCGTGATCCACTTTCCTGCGGCGTCGACGCGACGCGCGCCTGCTGGGATCGGCACATTCGATCCCATCGCCGTGATCACGCCGTTGGTGATCACGATCGTGCCGTTCTCGATGCGCGGACCGCTCACCGGATAGATCGTGCCACCGGTAATGGCGACGGTTTCCTGCGCAACCGCCGTCGCCGATGTGGCGATCATGAGCAGCGATACCGCTGCGAGGCATGTGGCACGCATCAGCGGCGCCCTCCGGTTGTGGTGGATGCCGCGGGCACGAGGCCCAGCTCGAAGTCAGTGCGCCATGCCTGTCTCGGGTCAGCGCGATCCATCCGCGGGGCACCGTCGATCCAGACCCTGTCTGCACGCGTGTACACGCTGAACGGGTTGCCCGACCACAGGACCACGTCCGCGTTCTTTCCTGGTTCCAGTGTGCCGATGCGATCCTGCAATCCGATCGCCCAGGCTGGATTCGCAGTGATCCACTTGATCAGCGTCTCGTCAGGAACGTCGATGCCGACGGCGACGCCGGCAGCGCGGGCCTTCGCTGCGTCCTGATTCAGCCGCTGCGATCCGCTCGGATCGTCGCTGTGCACGATGGCTCGTGCGCCCGCGTTGTGCACGAGCGAAAGATTGGCGCGGATGCCGTCATACGCCTCCATCTTGAAGCCACCCCAGTCACTCCACAGCGAACCCGAGATACTGTCGCGCGCCATCGCATCGGCCAGCTTGTACGCCTCGACGCCATGGTGAAACGACCGGATGTGATACCCGAATTCCCGTGCGATATCGATCATCTGCAACATCTCGTCGGCGCGATAGCAGTGGTTGTGCACGAGAATGTTTCCGCGCAGCACTTCGGCCAGCGTCTCCTGTTCGAGATCGCGTTGCGGCGAGTCGCCCTGCTTGTCAGCGAGCCACTTGTCCCAGCGACGGCGGTACGACTCGGCAGTGATCCATGCAGCGCGATAGCCCGCCACGTTGCCCATGCGGGTGGACGGTCCGCGACTCGCGTACACGCGCTTCGGATTCTCGCCGCATGCCATCTTCAGACCGTATTTCGCGCCGGGGAACTTCATTCCCTGCACGCTGACACTTGGCACGACCTTCAGAATGACGCTTCTGCCGCCGATGAGGTTTGCGGAACCAGGCAGGATCTGGAGCGTCGTAACGCCGCCGGCAAGCACGCGCGGAAACTGCGGATCCTGTGGCCACACACTGTGCTCCGCCCAGACTCGCGCGGTCGACGGCGCGGTGGCCTCGTTGCCATCACTCAGCGCGTCACCGCCCGGCGCCGCGTACACACCGAGGTGCGAGTGCGTGTCGATCAGTCCCGGCGTGACGTACCGTCCATTCGCGTCAACGACGTCAGCGTCGCCAGCCGCCGGCGCCGGTCCGCTCCCCACGCTGACGATCTTCCCATCGCGCATGAGCACGTAGCCTCGATCGATCCTGGGCCCCGCAGCAGTGAGAATGGTCGCATTTGTGATGAGCACGGCGCGCGCGGTCGGAGCACGGTACGTGCTCGGGAAGGGATCCGCATTCGGCAGCGCTACCGCTCCGGTTCCCGGCGGGGCGGTCGGACGAGCCGTCGTCGACGCGGGTACAACCGGCGTTTGTGCCTGCAGCGCGGTTCCTGCCGCCGCGAGGAGCACGAGAATGTGTCGCACGAGCTGGACCTCCGGAGTGTGATGCCATCGAGAGTGATGCGTCGCGAATGTGCCTGCGTGCGCAGGGCTTCGCCACCGGGTGGCTTTCGAGAGAGGCGTCTCAGTAGGCCAGCGCCGCCCGCAACTCGTCGATCACGTCCGAACACAGCGCATCAACCCCGAGTGCGGCCAGGCGCCGCGCGTCATCCACGTCATTCACGGTCCAGACAATCACGCGACCACCCACGCCATGAACGGTGGTCACCAGTGCAGCATCGACCATCGTCCGGTGCGGCCAGTAGTCGCGCGCCCCGGCCGTC
>JANMNM010000249.1:0-27142 GCA_031373905.1 Gemmatimonadaceae bacterium
ATCGCGGCCAATCCAAGGGGAGCAGACGGACACTTCATGTTGTCGGTCTCACTCGGACGGACTGCGCTCTCGGTGGGTTCAAGGGAGCGCGTGCGCTACGCCGCCGAGATTCGCAGCGCAGCGCTCGAAGCCACTCGTCTCGACCCGACGCATGCCGGCGCCCTGCACGTGCTGGGCGTCTGGAACGCGGAGGTCATGCGCCTCAACAGCTTCGCCAGATTCGCCGCGCGCAACTTCCTTGGCGGAAGGATCTTCGACCAGGCGAGCTGGGGGGAAGCGAGGCGGTACATGGAGGCGGCCGTGGCCGCTGACCCCGACCGCATCACGCACCGCCTCGACCTGGCGCTGATTTACGCGGACAATGGCGACAAACCTCTGGCCCGCACGACCTGTGCAGCCGCCCTCCGCATGCCAACCACGGAATTCAACGACGGTCGCTACAAGCAGGACTGCGAGCGACTGATCGCTCGTCTTCGCTGACCCGGTATCGCGCTGACCCGGTATCGCAACGAACAGAGCGGCAGGCCATGGAGGCACTGCCGCTCTTGCCGCACCGGCGCGCGACGGCGTGGGAGCCTACCCCATACGGTCCAGCTTGCGGCGGATTTCCCGGCGACGCCGACGCAGTTCGCGGCCGAGCTGTTCTGCCGTATCGTCGATCACGTCTCCGGCAGCCTCACGGAGGCCCTCAGCACCGCTCCGGATCACCCGTCGCGTCTCACGTCCAGTTCGCGGCGCAAGCATCAACGCCACTGCGGCTCCGATCGCAGCGCCCGCCAGCATCGCGATCGCAACAGCACTCCCGCGTGACTCGGCCCTGTCTTCTGCCGGGTCAGCGTCATGCTCCGTGAGCGTTTCGTCGTCTTCGTAGATCATGCACTCCTCCCTTGACTCGGTGTCGGATCCTGCGGCCGTCTGTACACCACAGGGCAGCTTTCGTGCCCGTGGCCGCTCGCGCGACGCGTCGCGTCGCCGAAGTGCGGCGTCGGTGTAGATTCGGCGTCGACCTCATCCGACCGCCCTGACATGGCCACGCCGTCCGATTCCGCCCCCGCGGCGCACCGCGCCGCCGCATTGCGCGATCAGCTCACGCGTGCGAGCTACGAATACTACGTCCTCGATCAGCCGGCGATCAGCGATGCGGCGTACGATCGGTTGTTCCGCGAGCTGCAGGAGCTCGAACGCGCGCACCCGGAATTGCAGACGCCGGACTCGCCGACGCTGCGCGTGGGCAGCGAACCGCAGTCGTCGCTGCCGAAGCATTCACATCTGGTGCCCATGCTGTCGCTCGACAACGCGTTCGATGACGCGGAGCTCGCGGCGTGGGATGAGCGACTCCGGCGTCTGGCCGGCGACGCGGTGGATGGTGCGGGATACAGCTGTGAGCTGAAGATTGACGGCGCGGCGGTCTCACTGACCTATCGTGATGGTCTCCTCGTCACCGGCGCCACACGCGGCAGCGGCACGATCGGTGAGGATGTGACTCCGAACCTGCGTACGATGCACGACGTCCCGCTTCGCCTGCACACCGGCTCCCCGCCCCCGCTGGTGGAGATACGCGGGGAAGCGTACTTCCCGTTCAGCCGTTTCGAACGGATGAACGCGGAGCGAACGGCAGCGGGTGAACCCGTGTTCGCCAATCCTCGCAATGCCGCCGCCGGCGCGCTGCGGCAGCTGGACCCTTCCATCACGGCGCAACGCCCGCTCCGATTCTTCGGGTATGCCGCCGTGCATCCCGATGGAGTGGCGGCACTGCCCTTCGCCACGCAGGATGCCCTTCTCACAGCCTTGCAGCAGTGGGGAGTACCTGTCGCGCCTCATCGCGTGATCTGTCGCTCGCTCACGGAAGTGAACGCCTGGGCGCGCCGCGTCGAGCAGGAATACCGGGCCGCGATCGATTTCGCGATCGACGGCGCAGTGATCAAGATCAACGCGCTAGCGCTGCAGGAGGAACTTGGCGAGGTCAGCGGACGCGTTCCGCGCTGGGCTATCGCGAGGAAGTTTGCGCCGGACATCGCCGAATCCTCGTTGCTGCGCATCGGCGTGAACGTCGGTCGTACCGGCTCGCTCAATCCATATGCCGAACTGGAAGCGGTTGAGATCGGCGGGACGACGGTGCGCATGGCGACACTGCACAACTTCGACCTGATCAGCAGCAAGGATCTGCGCGTGGGTGATCGGGTGCTGGTGCAGCGCGCGGGCGAAGTGATTCCGCAGGTGATCGGCCCGGTGCCGGAGAAACGCAGCACCGCCAACCCGCCGGTGGCCTTCGTCGCGCCGGTGGTCTGTCCCTCGTGCGGGACCTCGGTGCGACGTGATGAGGATGAAGTCGCGCTGTATTGTCCGAATGTCGCGTGTCCCGGACGACTGCTCGAGGCCCTCGTACACTTCACCAGCGTCGATGCGATGGACATCCGCGGCCTCAGCTACGCGCGCATCGAACAGCTGGTGGACGCAGGACTTGTGCATGATGCCGCCGATTTCTATTCGCTCACCGACGAGCAGATCCTTCCGCTGGAACGCATGGCGGCCACCAGCGCCGCTAAGCTGGTGGCGGCGATCGCTGCATCTCGCGCACAGCCGTTGTCGCGACTCCTGAATGCCCTGGGCATCCGTCACGTCGGCGCTGTTGCGGCGCAACTGCTCGCGCGACGCTTCGGGCGCATCGAGGCGATCCAGGCAGCATCGATCGCGGACATCATGGAAGTCCGAGGCATTGGCGACGTGATCGCGCAATCAGTGCACGAGTACTTCGCTGATCCGGCCGCGCACACGCTCGTGCGCAAGTTGATCGCCGCCGGCGTGAACGTTGCCGAGGAGGAAACCACCGGCGGCGATGGTGCGCTGAACGGCCTGACGGTGGTGCTCACCGGCACGCTCCCGACACTCTCACGCACCGACGCAACGGCGCTTGTGGAGCGAGCCGGCGGACGGGTCACGAGTGCCGTCTCGAAGAACACCTCGTTCCTCGTCGCCGGTGACGACGCCGGTTCGAAGCTCGACAAGGCGAAATCCCTTGGCGTGGAAGTCATCGACGAGGCCGAATTGCTCCGGCGTGCCGGGACCTGAGCGGCCATCGCAGGGCGCGGCGCCGCCCGGCGCTAACGGCGGAGGTACGGCGCGTAGGCCGGATTCAGTACCAGTTCGCCATTCACGAGCAGTTCACGGTCCCAGGGCAGTATGATCGCCGCCGCCGTGGTCATCGCGGCGTAATCCGGCGCGAACTGACCGGTTCTGAACCCGACAGCGGTCCGCACTTCGGAAGCCCCGACGTTCACCAGCGCCGCCTTCGCGAGCCGGATCGTGTCGCCCGAATCACAGGTCTCGTCCACCAGCAACACGCGCTTGCCGCGCACTGCCGCTGGTGCCTCGCCGAAAATCGCCGGCGTCGCGCGTTCGTGCTCCGCAACGCGATAGCGCCGACTCACGGTCATCGAGACGAACTGCCGGTCGAGGATCGAGGCGATGGTGGCCCCCGGAATCACACCCGCGTTGGCGATGCCGACGACGAGTTCGGGATCGAACTCGCGCGACACCTTCAGCGCGAGTGCCCGCGAGAGTTCACCAAAGAGCTGCCATTCCACTTCCAGTATGCCTTTTGACGGATCGACGGCCGTTTGACGAGGGGGCATCAGGTGCACTCCAGTACCGGTCGGACTCACCGACGCCGCATCGGAGTGAGCGCATCAGCCAAACAGAGTCCCGTTCGCGAAGGTACCCTGGAATCGGGATCGCTGCAGCGTCGGCAGCGTTGCAGGACATGGTGCCATGGACGTACCTTGTGCAGAATCACGAGTCCCCAGCGGGTTCGCCCGCGCCTGGATTTGCGACGTTCCCCTCTGTCCCAGGAATCCATGACCTGGTTGCGCCGTGTCTCCGATGGGATGTCCCGTTTTCTTGGCGGCCATCCCAGCGCACGCGAACTTGGTGCGAGCCGCCCCGATTTTGTTGCTGAAGGCCTGTCCCTCGAGAAGTCAAACGACCTCGACGGTGCACTGACCTCGTTTCGCCTGGCCCTTCGAACGAGCCCGGACGACCCGAAGATCCTCCTCAGCATGGCCATCGTCTTCACGAAGTCCGCACGCGTGGAAGAGGCGATTCGCACCTATCGGAAGATCCTCGAGAAGGAGCCGACGCATCCGGGCGCCAACTATGGCGTCGCGTTTCTGCTGGCGCGAAAGGGCGACTCGGACGCCGCGATCCAGCATCTGGAGACCTTCCTCGTCGCCGCGCCGACGGGTGCCGACAACGCTCGCTGGATCAGTCATGCCCAGAGCACGCTTCGGACGCTGCGGGGCGAGCCGGAACTGATCGAGACGGCCGACGATGTCGTCGCCAACGCGCCGGTGGACACTCCGTTGCGCCACGCTGCTCCGCGCGACATGCGGGTAGAAGGCGCAACAGCGGAGCCACCCGGCCTGAAGGCCACAGGCACCGACGGTCTTCGTCACGGGAATGACGGCTGAGCACCCCCTTGGCCGCGTCCTCGCGGTCGTCAGTCAGAAGGGCGGGGTCGGAAAGACCACAACGGCGGTGAACCTCGCCGCAGCGTTCGCGCGGCAGGGGCTCAAGACCTTGATCGTGGACGTCGATCCGCAGGGCGCCGTCCGCTACGGTGTCGGCCTCCGGCCCGGACACCCGACGGTTGGCTTCGCCGACTACCTGCGTGGCACGGCGAGCCTCCGGGACATCATCCTGCCCACGCAGCTCCCCTGGCTCCGGGTAATGCTGGTCGGCACGGTCTCGGATGGTGCCGAGTACGATGACTACACGCGGCGGGCGACCGAGAGCCAGCAGCTCGCGCAGTTGCTGCACGTGGCGCGAGAACGCTGCCATGTGGTGGTCGTGGACACGCCGCCGGGACTCGGTGGCATCGTGCGCGCCGTGCTCAGCCTCAGCCAGCACGTCATCGTGCCGTTGCAGTGCGAACCGCTGGCACTTCAGACGACGCCGCAGGTCCTGCGCGGCATCCAGGACGCCTTGCGCTCGAATGATCAACTGGCGCTCGAAGGGGTATTGTTGACGATGTATCAGGCCGGCAATCCCGTCACCGAACGCACGGCGCAATACATCCGCCAGAACCTCCCGGAGAACCTAGTGTTCGATCTCACCATCCCGCGCTCGATGGCTGCATCAGATGCGTTTGCAGTGGGCGTTCCGGTGGTGCTGCGGAACCCGTCCGATCCGGCAGCGCTGGCGTACGTGAATCTCGCCAGACAGCTCGCGGAGCATTTCCGGTGAGTACCAGCGGGCGTGGCATCGTCGCCGCGCTGCTGGGGTGCGCGGCGGTGGCCGCGTGCACCGGCATCAGCACTGATCCCGGGATCCCGCTGTCGATCCAGTTCGATTCGCTCCCTGCGCAAGCGGTGGTTGTAGGCGATACGATGCGTGGCGGCGATCAACTGCCAGCGCGCATCGCACTGCAGGCGTTCAACAGCAGCGGCACCGTCGTCAGCGACACCCAGCTTCGCGTGATCGGGATCGACACCGCGTCGACCAATGCGTTCGAGGTGATCAGCGGCCTGCGAATCGTTGGTCGGACAGTTGCCGCGGCGGTCCGCGTGGTGGGCCAGGCGGGATCGCTGCAGAGTCAGACGCAGACATTTGCGATTGTTCCGGCGCCTACATCGATCAGCAGGGTTCCATCGGACAGCGCCGACTCACTCGTGTACGATCGCCTGGACACGAGCGCGAGGTTCGTTGACACTCGCGTCCGGGTGCTTGCCGGGCCCACCGCACTGAGCGGACTGCGGGTGCGACTGAGTGTCGTCAGCGCCACCGACTCGATTGTCGATTCCGTCAGGCTGGTGTCGTCGAGCTCGGGCCGTACCGTGTCGTCCGTGCTGCTGAATGCCGGCGACGCATCGGTCCGGGTGAAGGCCTACAAGAAGTCGACCGCCCGCGGTCGCGGCGTCGTGACGCTGGAAGCCAGCATTCGCGCCAGGGGACTGGATGTTCCCGGCAGTCCGCTCCGTTTTCCAATCCGTCTGGTGCCGTTCACGCTGTCACCTTGAGTTGTGCGGGCGTCCGGCTGGCGCGACGTTGCGCACTGCCCTAGCCTGTCCCGACGCGGGTTCCACAGCAGCCGGCCTCGGCGGAGCTTCGCATTGACGAGATGCCAGGAGGATGTATGGCAGGGTCCACGGTGGCGAGTGAGAGCACGTCAGGAGAACTCGCGGTATTTCGTGGTCCGCCGCGACCGGCTCAAGGGACGCTGACGTCGCTCTTCTTCAACGCCGTCGAGACAGTCTCCCGTCCGGCCGCACTGCGCTTCAAGCAGGATGGAACATGGCAGGACATCTCGCACGCCGAGCTGCTCACACGCGTTCGGCGCACGTCGCTGGCGCTGCAGGAGCTTGGCCTCGTCCGCGGTGAACGCGTCGCCATCCTGTCGGAGAATCGCCCCGAATGGGCCATTGCAGACTACGCCTGCCTCACGGCGGGCATGGCCGACGTGCCGATCTATCCCACGCTGCCCGCCGAGCAGATGGTCCACATCCTGAACGACAGCGGTGCGGTGGCGCTGTTCATTTCCACGCCCGAGCAAGCAGCCAAGATCTCGCGCATTCGCCCTGACGTTCCTGCACTGCGGAGTGTGATCAGTTTCACCTCGCCTGCACCGCAGGGATGCGACTGCACCCTGACCGAGTTCATGGCACAAGGTGCGGCCGTGGATGGTCCCGAGCGCGCGGCGGCATGGAAAGCCTCCGCGCTCGCGGTACGCCCGGATGACCTCGCGACACTGATCTACACGTCCGGCACGACCGGCTTGCCGAAGGGCGTGATGCTGACGCACGACAATCTCCACTCGAATGTCTTCGCGGCGTTGCCGGTGCTGCAGCCGAAGGACGATGACGTGGCGCTGAGCTTCCTGCCGCTCTCGCACATCTTCGAGCGCATGGCGGGGCACTACATGCTGTTCGCTGGCGGCTGCGTGATTGCGTATGCGGAGTCGATCGATGCGGTGGCGGCGAACCTCGCCGAGGTGCGACCAACGATTCTCAGTTCTGTCCCGCGCATCTACGAGAAGCTGTACGCACGGATCATGGAAAGCGGAAACAGCGGCTCGGCACTCACGAAGACCATCTTTCACTGGTCGCTTCGCGTCGCAGATCAGTGGGCGGATGCCTACCTGGCAAAACGCCCTGCGGGTACCCTGTTAGCATGGAAGTACGCCATTGCACAGAAGCTCGTGTTTGGAAAGATCAGGGCACGACTCGGAGGACGCCTGCGTGTGGCATGCAGTGGTGGCGCGCCGCTCGCGTCCACCATCAACAAGTTCTTCGTCGCGGCCGGTCTCACGCTCGTCGAGGGGTACGGACTGACAGAGACCAGCCCGGTCGTCTCCGTCAATCGTCTCGACAACATCCGTGTCGGCACGGTTGGCGAACTGGTCGCGGGAGTGGAGGTTGCAATCGCGGCCGATGGAGAGATCCTGACGCGCGGACCCAGCGTGATGAAGGGGTACTACCGCAATCCGGAGGCGACACGGGAAGCGATCGACAGCGACGGGTGGTTCCACACCGGTGATATCGGCACCATGCAGGATGGGTTTCTGCGCATTACCGATCGCAAGAAGGACATCATCGTCACCGCTGGTGGAAAGAACATCGCGCCGCAGCCGATCGAGAATCGTGTGGTGACGAACGCCTTCGTGAGTCAGGCGGTGATGATCGGCGACAAGCGAAAGTTCCCTGTGATGCTGGTCGTGCCGTCATGGGACGCGCTCCTGAGGTGGACTGCGCACAAGGGCATCGACAGTACGGATCGGAGCGCACTGCTGGTGGATCCGTCAGTGATCGAGAAGATGGACCGCGAAGTGCGCGGCGAAATGGACGGGCTGGCACGATTCGAGGCGCCAAAGAAGATCGCACTCCTCGAGTCCGAGTTCACAATCGACGGTGGCGAACTCACGCCGTCGCTCAAGGTCAAGCGGCGCGTGATCAATGAGAAGTACAAGGGCGTGATCGACCGGCTGTACGCAGACGACGAGGGCTGACGTCGGCGGGCTGCCTTACCGCGCCGAGTCACGCGTCGAAGAGCGGCACCGTCGGCGCGCGCCGCAGCTGGACCGGCGCGCTGGCGACAGCACGACGTTCCGCCACTCGAACGACATCATCGGCCGCGAGCGCTGTCCACGCATCCGTGTCGAGCGTGCAGCCCAGTGGCGCGACGAGGCGTCCGCCGGCGCGCACCACGCGAGCACTCTCCGCCAGATACGCTGGGGTTGCGTGACCGGTATCGAGCGCCACACCACGCAGGGACCCCGTCGCAAGAGGCAGGACACCATCGGGCAGCCGCAGCACGCTGACACGATCCTCGGTCACCAGCGTCAGCCTCGTATCGCCAATGAACATCACCAGTGTCGGATTGAGCCCGAGCAGTGCCGGCGCGGCGCAGGACCACTCGCCGACGAGCAGGATCGGCACGCCTGACTCCACCAGGTGCAATTGAGCTGCCAGGCGGAACGCCGTGTCGTCGTCGGTTGGCAGGGCGACGGTGGTCGCACCTGGCTCACGGAAGCACACGACGCCATCCACAATGGGAAATGTGGACCGACAGACCGGACAGCCAAGCCGGCCGTCCATGATGTGCCGCTCGACGCGACGTGAACTGGTGGCCACGAGCCAACTGTCCTCATGCGCGACAGGACAGCGCAGTGTGTCGATCAGCTCGGTGAACACGCGCGGTCAGCTCCGCGAGAGGCGCAACTCGTCGATGTTCACGTGCGCCGACCGTGAGAACGCAAACCAGATCGCGTCCGCGACATCCGTGGCCGAGAGCATCGCGTCCCGCGGCGTGAAACCGGGGCGCGCATTAGGGTTCACGGGATCCCAGAGCGGTGTGTCAACCGGCCCCGGCGAGACGAGCGTGGCGCGCACGCCACTCCCACGCAGTTCCGTCCGCATCGCTTCATGCAGCGCCCTCAAGCCGTACTTGCTCGCGGCGTAGGCGCCGTTCTCCGGGAAGACGTTGCGGTCAGCGATCGATCCAATCGTGATGATGGACCCCTGCCCGCGCGCGCGCATCGCGGGAAGCAGCGCCCTGATCAGCAGGAACGGCCCAACGAGGTTCGTCTGAATGACGGCACTGAAGTCGTCTGGTGACATCGTGTCCACCGATGCGAGCTGAAACAGTCCGGCGTTGTTCACCAGCAGATCGGGGGCCTGACTGAACCGTTCGACGATCAAGGCCGCCGCGTGCGTCACTGCCGCCGGACTGGCCAGATCGCACGGCAGCGCCACGGCAGCCTCACCGAGTTCGTCCGCGAGCGCGCGCAGCGGCGCCTCGGTGCGCGCCATCAATGCCACGCCAAGACCCTCGGCAATGCATCGGCGGGCAAGCGCCGCGCCGATGCCGCGCGAGGCACCAGTGATGACGGCGACGGGGCGAGATGTCATGCCATGAATGTAGTGTGTTGAAGCGGAAGTTCGCAGCAAAAAAAGGGCGGAGGAATTCTGGTGCCTGGCGAGGCGAAAACCGCAGCTATACCGTTAGGTATCGCGAGGATTTTCAACGCGGCCAGACGCCAGAAGGACCGGCCCTTCTGATGCGAACTTCTACTGCAACACACTGGTGCGGCGTCTGACAAACCCCGGACCTCACACCAGCCGAGGAACGGTTCAGCGCGGGGAGTGCGCGAGCCGGAGGAACTCTTCGCGCGTCTTGGCATCACTGCGGAAATTCCCGATCAACGCTGACGTGATCGTCTTCGAGTTCTGCTTCTCCACGCCACGCATTGCCATGCACATGTGTGCGCACTCGATGACAACACCGACACCCTTCGGCCGCAGCACATCGGCGAGTGCCTGGGCGATCTGTTCCGTCATCCGCTCCTGCACCTGAAGTCGACGCGCGAAGACATCCACCACCCGCGCCAGCTTCGACAACCCCACCACCCTGCCGTCGGGGATATAGGCGATGTGCGCCTTGCCGAAGAACGGGAGCATGTGGTGCTCGCACATGGAATACAGTTCGATATCGCGGACCATGACCATGCCATCGGCGCCTTCCTCGAACAGGGCGTCACCAATGACTTCGGCGGCGTTCATCTCGTACCCGCGCGTCAGCCACGCCATGGCGCTGGCAACGCGACCCGGCGTCTTGAGCAGCCCTTCGCGACTCGCATCCTCGCCCAGCAGCACCAGCTGCCGCCGAACCAGCGCCTCATACTCGGCGAGCGCGGAGCCCGACACCACGGGACGGACTCCGTCGAACGCCTCCTCGGGGTCCGACGGCCTAACGACCTGAATACTCGACATAATTGTTCTCCGTCTCCCAGAGACGCAGTCGGCTGAGTTGTGCGGGGGCAACGTGCGGCGCAATCGCATGCCAGCACGCCACGACGATGTTCTCCGACGTCGGGTTGATCCCGCGGAGCATCTCGACGTCGAGATTCAGGTTCCGGTGATCCATCGGTTCGATCACTTCACGTTCCACGATCCCACGCAGGTGCCCGAGATCCATCACATACCCGGTGGTTGGATCCACCTCGCCCGTTACGGACACCTCGAGCGTGTAATTGTGCCCGTGCCAGTTCGGGTTGTTACACTTGCCGAACAGCCGAGTGTTCTCGGCGTCAGAGAGCGCCGGATTGTGGATGCGGTGCGCCGCGTTGAACCGCAGCCGCCGCGTTGCTGTGACAATCGGCATCACGACTCACTGGCAACCGCCCGGGACATGCGGAACGCCGAAGAAGGGGGCAATCGGCGGCACTGGATCCTCGATGACCCGCGCCACTCGTACCTAACAACAAGCTACCCCACAAAATCGTTCCCGCATCAGGTATCCGAAACGAACGTGGGCGCCCCCCCCGGAGGAGGAACGCCCACGTTCACCA
Source organism: Gemmatimonadaceae bacterium (assembly GCA_031373905.1). GTDB lineage: Bacteria > Gemmatimonadota > Gemmatimonadetes > Gemmatimonadales > Gemmatimonadaceae > JACMLX01. The sequence continues at coordinate 10,841 of JANMNM010000249.1, forward strand.
GAGTGGAACGAGAAGGGGTTTTTGAAGCCCGTCGATACGCTACAGCCCTCACCCGCAGCCTACCGCCTTCCCCGCACTGGGGCATGACGTCAGCACGATTTATCGGACTTCACCGGCAGACTTATCGGCTCAAAAAGTATGCCTTCCCGTTCCTGATCTTTCGTTGCGCAGAAGGTAGGTCGCTGCGCAGACATTCGTCAACTGGACGCATGGGCGGGGCAAGCGTCACGGACCCTCGACCGGACATCTGGAACCCGCGCCTCGAGTGCCTGCGCCGCTGCCCGTCAGATCTCCCAGTTTGACAGCATCACGCCATCGAGGGGCTGCGCCGGCTCGGCATATGCCGCCTTCGTCATGCGCAGATCTGTCCAGCGCACGCGTCCGCCGCACGCAATCAGCGCCGCATAGAAACGCGCAGCATCCCCCTGAACGCGAATCGCCACGCGTCGCGTGCCGCAGCGCCGTGCATACTCCGTCAGATGCGAAACGAGCAGCAACGCATCGGCATCGCTCGACGCGACGAGTTTCAGCACGCGAACTTCATCGCGCGTGCGTCCTTCGACCAGTGGCGCGGAGTGACACACGGCAAAGGCCGACACCGCTCCGGCACGTCGCACGAACACCGTGTCGCCGATCGACAGCGCATCGGTGATCTGTATTTCGCGGGTGAAATCGTAGCCGTCGCGCATGCCCTGTGCGAGCTCTGCGCATTGGGCAATCACCGCCTCGCGCTCGAGCAGCGACAGCCGACCGAGCAGTGTGATCGGGGTGTCGCCGCTTCCGGCTTCCAGCGTCACCGTGATCGTGAGCGGACCGGGGACGAAGCCGATCTGCGAGTAGAAACCGATGTTGTCCATCGTCCGCGGCATCGTTTCGAGGCCGATCACACTGCAGCCGAGTGTGCGAAGATGCTCAACGCCGAACTCCACGACGGTCCGCCCAACGCCCCGACTCTGCAGCTCGGGTGACACCGCGAGGGGGCCCATCCAGCCTTCCGAACCGCTGCGGTGCGCAATGTTGAACGCCGCGACCGTTCCTCGGTCGGTCCGCCAGAGCACGGCACCGGCACCGGCGCCATCCATCGCATACCGCCAGATGAGCGGGTTCAGGAACGGCACGCGGACGCCCACCAGGCCGTCCTTGCGATAGCGCTCCGAGAACGCATCGCTGAAGACGGTGTTGAGCGCCGGGATATCCTCCGGCTGCATCAACTCGGGTCCGGTGATCACCGGTTCAGAGCGCCAGGTCTTCAGACTTGCCACCGTCAGGCCTCCAGGCCCACGAGAATTGCGGCCGGCATCCGGCCGCCATCGTGCTGCGCCACGCGAGAGCGACCGGTTTCCTCATCCACGCTCACCTCGAGCACGCGATCCAGACCGTCACGAACCGCGTCGATGTGCGTGATCACGATCACCTGTTCGAAGCGATCCTGCAACCGCCGCAACAGTTCCACCACATTGGAGCGCCGCTGGTCATCAAGTGACCCGAAGACCTCATCGAGCACAAGCAGCGAGAACGGCTGCCCGCTCCGTTCGGCGATGAGCTGTGATACCGCCAGCCTGAGCACGAGGTTCGCGAGGTCCTCCTCACCGCCGGAGATCACCTGACGCGGGATGCCACCGCCGATGAGAATGATCTCGTAGTTCTCGTCGAGCTCGAACTCATTGTAGCGGTCATCGGTGAGATCCGTGAGAAATGACCCGGCGATCTCACCCAATTCCGGTCGCAACCGCGCGTTCAGCTCGGCCCGCAGCTCGCCATAGGCGGCGTCCAGCTCGTCATGCACCCGGCGTTCGGACTCGAGGCGGCGAACCTGCTCACGCACGCGCCCAGCCTGCTCCGCTGCAGACTCGGCGCGAGAGAGCGTCAGCGCCGCGTTCCCGGCATCACTCCCTGCGGCCGCACGCACGATGGCGGCGGCCTCGCGCTGCTGCGCCGCCAGTTCCCATGCCGTGCGAGCCGCCGCATGTCCCTCGGCGCTGAAGCAGAGTGCGGCGCGTGCCCGATGCGCCTCCTCGAGTGCGATGCGCGCGGCGGTGACCGCGGCCACCGCCGCTTCATGCCTTCGCCGCCGGTTGGGCAGATCCTCGGCGACACTCCGGGCGGCTGCATGCTTCACCTCCAGCGCCCCCAGGGTTGCGACAGAGGCGCGCACCAGCGCGTGGTGTTCAGGATCGTACACGGCATCCATGCTTGCGACGGCGCGTGAGCGTTCGTCGCGAAGCGCGATGAGCTGCGCCAGTTCACGCTCCTTCTCGACCTGCTCCTTGAGCGCCTGCTCGATCTTCAGCTCGCGCCGCTCGAGTTGCTTGATGGCCAACTCCGCCTCAGCGCGCGCCGCGTCCAGCGCGTGCAGATCGTCCGGCTCCCGCTGCAGCTGTTCCTCACGGCTCCGGTAGTACGACCCATCCTCGCGAACGGACTCGAGCTTCTCGCGCAACTCCTCGAGCAGCGCACCGTGATTCGAGCCCAGCGGCCGCAGGCAGGTGGGACATGGGGCCTCCGGGCCAAGCGCCGTGAGACTGTCCAGCTGCGCCTTGATGTCGTTGAATTCCTCGAGCTTCTGGTGGCGTCGTGTTTCCGCTTCCTGTCGGTCGCGCACCCAGTCGGTACGCCTCGCGGTCGCGGCGGCGATGGCAGCATCGCCATGCAGGCGCGCATCCCGCAGCGCGTCCTGGACCTCGGCGCGCAATGCTGGCGCAGGCGCAAGCTGGGCGAGTCGCGACGTCGCAGCGTCGACGCTCATCGACAGTCGCGCAATCTCCTCCGTCAACGCCTGCTTTCGTGCCGCCTGCCGCGAGCGCTCCTCGAGCACCAGCAGCTCGGCCCGCAGTGCGGCCAGTGGGGCGAGTTCGGTCAGCACGCCAGCCAGTCCGGCCGTCACCTGCTCTGCGTCGCGCACCGCTGCTGCGGCCTGTTCCTCCTCGCGCTGCGACGATGCCAGCCGCGCATCGACACGGATGATCGCGGTCTGAAGCTCCCCATCGCGCAGCATCAGTCGTTCCGCGTCACGCCAGCGCGGCTCGGCCTCGCCAAGCGTCGCCTCGCACGCGATGAGTGCCCGGTCGGCCGCGGCCAGCGCGCTTGCGGTCGATGTCGCGGCCAGACGCGCGGCTTCCACCGCCGCGCCAAGCTGCTCGGCATCGGCCAGTGTCTGCGCAAGTGCGTCCAGGGCGGCGATCACTTCCTTCCGCTTCGCCCGTGCCAGGTCCTGCGCCTTCTGCAGCCGGTCGTACCCGAGCACCCGAGAGAGAAAACGCCCACGGTCAGCCGGCCCCATCGCGGCCATGGCGGCGAGATCCTTCTGGCCTGTGAAGTAGGTGGTGAAGAACTCGTGTTTCGTCATGCCCAGGCGCGCTTCGAGCAGCTGACCCACGGCGCCGATGCTGTTGGCGGCCGGCGAGGCCGCGCCATCGACGAACAACTCCGCTGACGTCAGGCCGCGTACCACGCGATATCGGTGCGGACCCAACTCGAACTCGAGTTCCACGCGCACCGAGGCGCGGGGCGGCGCACCGTGGAAGCGGATCGTGTCCCGATTGCCTCGCGCCGCCGCGTTGCCGTACAGCGCCCACGCAATGGCTTCCAGAATCGTGGACTTGCCGGCGCCGTTGGGGCCAATCACACCGGTCAGACCATTCTCGAACTCGATCAGCGTCTCGGCATGCTGCCTGAAGTTCTGCAGCCGCAGCGCACGGAGCTTCATGCTGCACCCGGGGCTGCGAGTGTGCCAACAGCATCGCCACCGAGCTCACTGGTGATTCCGGAGGCATCGCCGGCACGCTCCAGGTACTCCAGTCCAAGCGCCACGAAACCCGCGCGGTCCACGTCGCCAGCGATCACCCGCGTCTCCAGCTTCTCGCGCAGCAGCATCGGGAGTGAGGGACGCGCGCCGCCTGCACCACTGCCGGCACGCGTTCGCACCACCTCGGGCTTGCGCGTGTCGAGCTGAAAGTGCAGCGCGCGACGCTTGAAGTCGCGAATTGCCTTGTGATCCAGGTCGCGGGCAACATGGCGCGGAATGTCGCGGACCACCAGTCGCACGACGGCGTCGTCCAGCCCACCTGCGATCCGTGCCACGCGATCCGCCACGAGTGCGTCAACGTCGGCGGGAGAGAGTCCACGCGCGTCGACCGGTTCCAGGTCGAGAAACCGCCGTTCGGTCGGCACCGGAACAAACGAGTGCGAGCCCGTGACCAGGTCGTGCAGCACGAAGCCCTTGCCCGGCACACCGTGCTGTCGCTCCTCAGCCAGCTCGCCCCAGACGTTGCTGCTGACGTACTCCAGTGATCCCGAATACCAGGCGCGCGGTGCCACCTGACGATGCACGTGATAGTGCCCAAGCGCTACGTAATCCCATGTCGCCTGCTGCAATTCGTCGACGGTGACTTCGCTCGGCGTCCGGTCTGCCATGGCCGCGCGGTCCGGGAGCACGCCCGCCACCTCGCCGTGCAGCACCAGCACGTTCCAGCGCGCCGATGCGTCCGTGCGCAGTGCGGGCAGCGGCTGGCCGAGCGTGTCGGGCACCGCCAGCAGCGATAGATCCAGTGCGAGGTACTGCAGCCGCTGCGCTTCGTGCTCCACGACATCGATCCCGATGCTGCGAAAGAGCGCGAGAATGCACCCGGTCTCCGCCGCCCGCGGCAGGTCATGGTTGCCCGCGATCATGATGATGGGCACCGCCGGCAACGCCGCGCGCAGGCGCGTAAGCTCGCCGAGCGCAAACAGGATCATCGGGTTTGACGGGCGCACCTGGTGAAACACGTCGCCGGCCACGACGACGACGTCAGGCGCCGCCGCGATGATGGCGTTGATCGCGTGCCGGGCCGCGCGCGCAACGTCAGCCTCGCGCTGGTTGTTTCCGGCCGGGCTCTGCCGCTGGAACTGGCGGAAGCCGAGGTGCAGGTCGGCGAGGTGGGCAATGCGCATGCGAAAACCTACGGAGGGGGTCGAGGTGCGGCGGCGGGGGAGAGCGGCGGTCCTACCGCTCCACGCGCAAATCAGCCACCTCGCCCACCCGTTGCTCCACCCGCATCACGAATCGCATTGGCGGCGTTGCAGACGCGCCGCCAGTCACCGCGCGCAGCGTCATCACCATCCGCGACCTGGTGATCCAGCCGCGACGTCGATCGAGGAGCAACCAGCCGACGACACTCGCGCCGGCGTCGACCGCCACGTCCTTCATCACCCCCCGCACCGAGATCCAGGCGAAGTCGCCGTACCGCGTCAGCGAATCCAGCGTGAATCGTGCGTCGATCCCGTCGCCCGGCGCTCCGGCCAGCACCATGTGCCGCGTCCAGCTCTCGTGCTCACGCACCGCGAGTTCAGGGAGCGCAGCGGGCACACGATCCACCAGCGCCGCCATCGTGGCGATCGTCGTCATGGTCTGCGGCGACGCATCGTCGAGCACCATCAGCTCGCCGTCCGGCGAGAGCTTCATGCGCAGCGTTCGACCCTGCAGGGCCATGCCGCTCGCGATGCGCGCGCGGCGACTCTCGTCCTTTCCACCGGTGGCGCGCACGGTCACGCTTTCCACCACGGAGGTCAGCACCGATCCGAGCGAATCTACCGCGTCCACACGCGAGCGCAGCAGCACCGTCGTTCGAGTACTCACCCGGACCGTCGAATCACCACCGGGCATGCGGATCGTGCCTTGCTCATCCACATCGTGCTCGACGCGCTGGCGGATCACATCGCCGGGATACGGGCGCAACACCAGCGTGACCCGCCCGTCACCGGCTGCGCTGCTCCGTTGTGCCTGAAGTGCGCCAGCGGCGACCAGCACGGCGAGGACAACCCGCAGCGGATCAGAAACCGTACGGGTCATCGCCAACGGGCATCGCAAGTGGCTGGACAACCGGCTTCGGCGCACCGAGTGGGCGGGGTGCGACCTGGCGCCGGAACTGCGCCGCGAAGAAGGCACGCGCATCGCGCGGCTGCTCCCGTTCCGTCGCGCGGACCGCACGGATCACATCCGGCTCGTCAGCGAGCAGGATCACGCTCCGCAACCAATCGTGTGACACACTGCTGTCGAGCCGTCGCAGCCGCCGCAGCATCGCGGCCTCGAACTCCTCCACCGGCGCCGCCGGAAAACGTTCGACGCCCGACCGGCCGGACAGCACGCTCGGCCGTGGGAATCGTACGAACACCGGCTGCGTGAAATGGGGGTGACGCACCATCAACTGGCCCTTGTCGAGAGTGGACAGCTTTGTCCGGACCGCGGGACTCAGGACCGCATACCCCGGTGTGGCCAATTCGTCGCCATCCATGCGGCCGTAGAGGGCCGTTCCAGCGTTCCCGACCACGCGCTTGTGCACCTGGCTGCGAAACTGCTGGGCTGAGAACAGGACCATACCCAGGTATCGGCCGCGTTCGGCGATATCGAGCAGCATCCGGCGGACGTAGGTCTCCGGGCCGTCGCTGGGCGCGTACTTGTTCAACTCGTCCACGAAGACGATGACGTGGTTCACGCCCAGGTCGCGGCGCTCCAGGTGCTCACGCAGCTTGCTGACCACGCGCGCGAAGATCAGTCCCTGCGCGTCCTCCTCGAGATTTGCAACGTCCAGCACATGCACGGAGCGATCAGCGAACGTCCCGAACGGCAGGTCGCTCACATCAGCGCCATCGGTCACCAGCCCGGCACAGCGTGTCGCGAGGTTGACGAGGCGATTGCGCACCTTGCGGATGGTCGCCACATGATGCGTGCGCCAGCTCTGCGCGTCCTTCTTCTCGAGCGCGTCGAGCAGTGTCCGGAACCACTGATCCAGATCCGCGAAGGTCTGCACCACCATCTCGCCGCCCAGCAGCGGGTCGCTGAACTTCTGGTGCACGACGCGGTCGGTGATGAAGTCGATCAGTGCATCGGACTTGGCATCGATGTCTTCGCGGTCGAGCAGGACGCTGGCGTACTGCAGCACCTCGCGAAGGCCCCACGTGAGTGGTTGCACGTTGTGCTGCAACGCCTCGTTGGTGCGGATCGTGGCGAGGCCCCGCAACGCCGCATCGTATGGGGCGTAGTACTGCACATTGGCAAATGGTTCGGCTGGCACGCCGAGCTTTTCATACATCGCACGATCTTCGGCGGCGAGCGTGGCCGGCTGATCGAGATACAGCAGGTCAGGCCCCTTCACGTTGAAGCAGACGGCAGCGACCGAGCCCTTGTCGGTCGGAAAGTGCGCGAAGATCGACTGCAGCAACCACTCCACGGCGCTGGTCTTCGTTGCCAGTCCGCTCACACCGGTGATGTTGAGGTGTGCGGCCTCGGGACCCAGGAGGAAGTCGGCATCGAGATACACCGGACTCTCCGTGCCGCCGGAGCGATACAGCCCGAGCGGAATCGCCGTGCGCTTGTCCGCCGCAAGGTACCCATCCATCCTGAGCGCCAGCGCCACGTCGCGGTCGTCCGCAAGCCACACCGTTCCCATCGGCACCGGCTGCAGCGGCTCATCCGGCATGTGACGCAGCACGCTGGCCGTGTACAGCCGGATCTCGATCCGTTGTGTTGCGACCATCCCGCCGTCGGGCTGCCCGTCGCGCCCAAGTACATCGTCGAGCGGCGTCAGCATGTCCGTCCAGCTCTGGCCCTCCATCACGACGCCGAAGATCTGCGGCACGTGGCCGTTCACGGCCACGCTGCCGTCCACACGCACGATCGTCCCGATACCGATGTTGGCATCAAGTGCGGTCCAGAAGTGGAACTCGTGCGGTGTGTTCGGTCGCCGCTCGGTCGCCACAACGCGGCCAACCAGTCGGGGCGCATCCGGCACAGGCGTCGTGCCGGACTCGGGAAGATCAATCATCGGCAAGCCGTCGGTCGCAGGAAGAACAGCGGTTCCCGTCAGGAGCCATCACGCCACCGCACGGAGATACACTTCACAATCGCGAATCGCATACGGCATGACATCCCAACGGCCATCCGGCTTCGCCAGCGGCGCGCGCTCAGCCAGCAAGGCAGAACTTGCGGCGTCGGCACGCGCTTCCGCATCGCCTGCATCGCGTCCCCCCGCACCGATCTCAACCCGGATCAGCCCGAAGAACGGATCACGACCCGCCGCACTGCGCAGACGGAGATACCACGTCAGGTACCGCGAGCCACCGTCGGCATCCATCACTGCGATCAGCGACGTACGCTCACCGGCGCCGAGCGAAAGGACGCGCGGCACGTCGGCATCGGGAACGTAGAGTGTGGCATGGCTTTTCACGACACCGACAACGCCGGCACTCCGCAGCATCGAGGCACTCGTCCTGAGCGATCCGTCCACGTACAGCGGACGATCGCCATGCACCAGGCACCACGCCTCACCGGCGTCGCGCTCGAGATCGTTCCGAACGCGCGACAGCGCGTCCAGCCCCTGTCGCAGCAAGGCCGACGGATGTCGTGATGCCGGCGAATCCTGCGTGTCGGTGTCGTGAAGCGATTGCCCATTCGCCCCAAGAATCCCTTCCACTTGCGCCCAGAGCGTCGCACCGAGCACGCTGCGCGAGACGTAGCCCCCGTGTGCGATGAGCGGCTCCGCCCAGGTGTGCATCCGCCCCCATGCATCCCGCCTGCGGATCACTGCCGCCGCGGTCCCGTGCAGCAACGGAACACCATCCAGATACGCGATCATCGCGCTACGCTGGATTCCGTCGAGAAAGCCTTCGAAGACCGCAGCGGTTGGCAGCGGAACGCGCACAACCCGCAGCGCGCCGCCCACCGGTGTGACAGCCGGTGCGGCGTGCAACACGGTGTTGTCGTGCGCGAGCGATTCAGTCCTGTCGGGGCCCGGCCCCCGCAGGCGATCACCGAGCGCGGCACGCAACGCACGTCGCGCTGCGTCGGCCGCGCGTCCAGCGGATTGCACGTCCGTGCTCACTCCACGCCAAGATCCCACGCCTGCTCGAGATCCTTCTTCGAGTAGGCGCGGAAGGCTGTCAGTGTCTGCGTGCGGACGATACCGGGCACCCGCGTGAACTCCTCGGTGACGACCGTGGCGATGTCCTCGAACTTCGGCACACGGACAATGGCCACCAGATCCCACGCACCGCTCACCGAATACACTTCCGCCACGCCGCGGATTTCCGCCAGCGCGGACGCCAGTGCGGGAATCTGCATCGGTTCGGCCTGAATCAGCACAATCGTCGTGATCATCGCGTGACGGCGGGGAGGGGGGTGATCACCGTCAGACCGCCACGGCGATGAGGGCACGATACGCATCGACGATGCGCCGCATTGCCTCGAGCACGTCCGCCTCGGCAGCGGCGTAACTGAGCCGCACCCAGCCAGGCGTTCCGAACGCTGCACCGGGCACGATGGCAACATCGTGCTGCTCCAGCATGTGCGCGGCGAACACCGTGCCCGGCTCGTCGCCGCCGTTCGGAATCGCGCTGACATCGATGAAGAAGTAGAACGCGCCCGACGGATGGACATACGGCGGCGCCCCGTCGGCCTGCAGCAACGCCATCGCCGCGTCGCGGCGCGCGCGGAATGCGCGAACCATGGCGGTGATGCTTTCCTCAGCCGCATCGCGCTCGGTCAGCGCTGCCAGTGCTGCATGTTGACTTGGCGTGGCCGCATTCGATGTCGTGTGGCTCTGGAGGTCGGTCATCGCCTTGGCGACCGCACGCGGCGCAACGGCCCAGCCGATACGCCAGCCAGTCATCGCGTACGACTTCGCAACACCGTCAATCACGATCAGGTTGGAACGATCCCTGGTGAGCTCGAGCGCCGACGCAGCCGGCGTTTCGTAGGAGATGCGGCGGTAGATCTCGTCGCTCAGCACCCACCAGCCACGAGACCGGGCCAGCGCGAGTATGTCGCGCAGCACGTCGGCGTCCCACGTGGCGCCCGTCGGATTGCTCGGCGAGTTGAGCATGAGGCCGCGGGTGCGCGCGGTGGCAGCGGCTTCGAGATCTGCCACCGTGACCTGGAAGCCTCGCGCCGGGTCGCCGACCACGGCCACTGGCGTGGCGCGCGACAGCGCGACGATCTCGACGTAACTCGTCCAGGCCGGTGTCGGAACGAGGACTTCATCGCCTTCGCCGAACAGCGCAAAGCAGGCGTTGAAAAGCGTCTGCTTGCTGCCATTGCTGACCACGACATCGGCCGCCGTCGGAGCGTCATCCATGGCGCCGGCCCATCGCGCTGCCGCATCCCTTGCAATCGCCTCGCGCAGGGGCAGGATCCCCTCGGTAGCGGTGTATTTGGTGTGGCCGGCGGCGACGGCCCGGGCCGCAGCCGCCTTGATGAAGTCCGGGGTGTCGAAGTCGGGCTCACCTACTCCGAGGTCGATGATCTGCCTTCCCTGCGCCTTGAGCGCCTTCGCGCGCGCGGAGACGGCGATGGTGGCCGACGGTCGGAGTTGAGCGATGTTCCGGGACGGGACGAACTCGGCAGGCATGCGGCAGTTGGGCGACGGGCGGTGTCTGGGTACCTTTCAGGGCTCCCGTATGCTAATCCGCCGCAGTCGGGCGGCAACGGAGCCTCTGCGGTCGAGCTGCGCGCATGCCGTGCTGCGCGCGACGCCCGGGGCCGCTCTTCGATGTTTGACATCCTGCTCCGATCCCGTGCGCCATGCTGGCCCACCGGTTCCTTCTTTGCTTCTCGCTACACTCCGAGGCCGTTGCGCCCATGGCTGATTCAACCACGCCCCCAGTTCCAAAGGTCACCCGCAACCAGCAAGTGGTCCTGACCGCACCGCCAACTGTGGCGGCAATGATCGCGGTCGTCCAGCCCGCGCTGGACCGCCTCACGTCATCGGAGCCGGGTGTTTCGCTTCTGGTCCTGGTGCCGGACGCCGACACGGCGCTGGCCGTTGCCCAGGCTGTCCTCCCGCCAGACGGCGCCACCCCAAGGCTCGTGCCCGTCACCTCTGCCGCTCGGGCTGCTCGCCTGCTGGCAGCGCCACCGTCTGCCCTGGTTGGTGCGCCGGCTGAGCTGGCGGCGCTCCTCACGACCGGGCTGCTCAAGCTCGACACGGTCTCGCAGCTGCTGGTCCTGCAGGCGGACCTGACACTCGCGCTGGCAGATGAGCCGTCCATCACGATGCTCATGACCGAGTTGCCGAAAGACATCGCCCGCACGGTCACCATGGCCGGCGAGACTGACGACGTGACGGCATTCGCGAAGGCATACATGAAGCGCCCGCGACGTGTCGGCGACGACGTGATCGCCGAGGGCAGCGCTCCGCTCAACCTTCAGTATGTGCTCGTCAGCGCCAGCACGCGCCCTGCCGCGCTTCGCCGCGTGCTCGACGCCGTGAATGCGGCATCGGCCATCATCGTTGCACCCGAACCGTCACAGGTTGCGGACGCTGGCAACGCACTGCGTGCGCTCGGCTACGATGCCGCCGGTGACGTGCAGGCGACCGGTGGCCCGGTCACGACCCATAGCGTGCTTCGGGTCCTGTACGACGTCCCGCCGACGCGCGCCGCGCTCGACGCGGCACTCGGTGGGCACCCTGCGCAGGTGATCGCGCTGGTCACGCCCCGTCAGGTGGCGCACCTGCGTTCGTTGCTCACCGGTGGCTCGCTGACCTACTACATCCTCCCGGACACCATGGCGCATGCGGTGGGCCGCGATGGCGCCCGACTGGGCGAACTGCGAAAGATTCTCGCCGACGGCGTGAGCGCACGCGAACTTGCCGCACTGGAACCGCTCCTCGAAGACAACGACGCGATGGAGATCGCGGCCGCCGCGCTCCGGCTGCTGGAGCGGGAGCGGGAAACGGCGAAGGCACTCCGCATCGGTGTCACGACTGCACAGCCGAAAGACGTGAAGCGTGCGCTGGCCGCCCACGCCGCGACCGAGGCGCCTGTGGTGCCGATCGAGTCGCTCGCACCTGACGCACCGGCGCCGGCCGCGCCGCGCGTGGCTGATGGTCCGCCGCCTGAGTTCCAGGTGCTCTGGTTCAACATCGGCAGCGATGACGGCGCCACCGCGTCGTCATTCGTCGGCGCGATCACCGGCGAGAGCGGACTCGATCGCAGCGTCGTCGGCAGCATCGACCTCCGCGACAACCACACGCTGGTCGAGGTGTCCGGCGCACACGCGGAGCAGATCGTGACCGCGATGAATGCCAGCACGATGCGAAACCGGCAGGTCATCGCACGGATCGATCGCGCCGGACCGCTGCGCGCATCGTCGTCGCGCGGTGCGCCGCCGCGTCGTGGTGGCGGTGATCGCCCTGGTGGTGATCGTTCCGGTGGATTCTCGCGCGATCGCGGCGACCGTCCGGCACGTCCGTCCTTCCGTCGTGACGAGGGTGGTGCACCGCGCGAACGCAGCGGCGGATACCCACGCCGGGATGAGGGCGATCGTCCGTCGCGCCCATCGTTCTCGCGCGATGACCGCCCGGCGCGTACGGGTGGTTTCAGTCGCGATGACCGGCCGGCACGTCCGCCGCGTGAGGGTGGCTTCTCCCGCGATGACCGCCCGTCACGTCCACCGCGTGAAGGTGGTTTCTCCCGCGATGACCGTACGGCGCGCCCACCGCGGAGTGGCGGCTTCACTCGTGATGAGCGGCCCGCACGGCCCTCCGGCGGCGGTTTCAGCCGCGACGAGCGTCCCGCCCGTCCACCGCGCGAAGGCGGCTTCTCGCGCGATGAACGGCCGGCACGCGCGCCACGGGCCGGTGAGTTCAGCCGTGACGAGCGGCCGGCCCGACCAGCAAGTGGCGGCTTTTCCCGGCCGCCGCGCGACGGCGGCGCGCCGACCGGCCGCGGGTTCACGCGTGATCGCAGCGAGCGACCCACTGGGCCACGGACGGAAGGCAATGACTTCGCTGAGCGCGCCGAGCGCCTCCGGAACTCCCGGAAACAACCGCGCGCTGAGGACTGACCACGGTGAGTGATGGCTTCGTCACGTCCTCCGGCGGATGGATCGAGGTGATCGCCGGAGTGATGTTCAGCGGGAAGAGCGAGGAATTGATGCGACGCGTTCGCCGGGCGACGATCGCCCGGAAGCGCGTGCAGGTATTCAAGAGTCGTCTCGATGATCGGTACGCCGGCTTGTACAACGTCTCCAGTCACGACGGTCGTGACCTGGAGGCGATCCCGGTGGATTCAGCATCACAACTCGCGCATCAGCTGGATCCGATGGCACAGGTGGTCGCGGTGGACGAGGTGCAGTTTCTCGACCCCGGCATCATCGCGCTGGCGACCGCGCTCGCGGAGCGGGGTCGCCGTGTGATCCTGGCTGGCATCGACACCGATTTCCGCGGTGAGCCGTTCGGCGCCATGCCCCAGCTGATGGCCGTGGCAGAGCAGGTCACCAAGTTGCACGCGATCTGCGTGCTGTGCGGCAACCCGGCCAGCCGGAATCAGCGACTCATCGATGGCAAGCCTGCGCGGTGGGATTCGCCGACGATCATGGTCGGAGCGGCGCAGTCGTACGAGGCGCGTTGTCGTGCGTGCCATCGCGTTGAGCGGGGCGATGCCGTGCAGGTGCCACTGCTCTGACGTTGGGCACCGTGCGATGACCACCGCACGCCGCCCCGATATCACAGGCCGCACATCACCGCGAACGCCCGGCTGACCAATGGTCAACCGGGCGTTCGTGGGTCCCTGCACTCCGTCGACAGATCACCGGTCCGGGAGCTCCCGTTCCAACAGCGCCTGCCCTGCGCTCTTCATTTCATGGCGCCGGCGCGAGCCGCGACATCAGCGTTGCGATGTTGAAACCAACAGGGTCGATCTCCATGTACCGGTTGTCGAGGTACCGACCGGTCGTCGGGAAATACGGCGGCGGCCGCAGGTTCGCGCAACGGTCATAGGTGTATTGCTTGATGTAGCCCGTTCCGCTGGTGGCGGTGAACTGCGTCACCGCGCCTCGGGCTTCCTGGATGATGCCACCGAGCAGTGCAAGACACCCTCGCCCGCGTTCCGTGCCGTTGCACGGATTGCCCGTTGTCCGCCCCTGGTCATAGTTCTGCACACGGAACGATGTGTTCATCGCCATCACGACAGCGTGTACGGTGAGGTCCTTGGTATCGTCCAGGAGCTGCCACTGATCGCTGGGCGAAGCGGCTGCCCAGGCGTCGGTCTGGTCGTTGAGCATGTTGTCAGCCACCACGACATCCTTTTCCGAGAGCAAGCCGAGGACATCGACGCATCGGCCGGTGGTCGCCGGATTCGTGCCGTAGCGCACGTCATCGAGGATGACGACGGACCCCGTGGTGTGGAGCGTGACGCGCCCCACCAGCAGGCCGCTGATTCCAACCGTTCCGACGACATCGATCACGCCGCGAGCGCCACTGTTGACGGACCGATGCAACGGGAAGAGATAGGGCGCCATGCCCGCGGGTGCACGGGCTGTCACACGCGCGTCGATCGTGCCCCCGTACGTGCGCCAGGTGCCGTAGGCGTCGGTTGCACGAAACGTCGTCGCCGTGCCGCCATATGGCGCCACGGTACCGACATTGAGCTCCGGCGCTCCGCCGAGGAAGCACTGCGAACGGTTGCCTGGAACGATCGTGCCGTTGCGGGACAGCATGTCTCGCAACTGCGTCGTCGTGATCGTTCCCGCCGTGCTGCGGAAACCGAGCGTGTTGAGGATCGGCGGGGTGTACCTCGAGGGATCGGTCGCGCTCAGCCACGTCCGCACTGCCGGGGTCTCGTGCGACGCGGCCGGAAAGAAACGGTCCGTGCCGGCGACGTTCAGCCACTCACCGCAGAGCCCCTTCCGGGTCACGACGTCCGTCGCCGAGAGTTCCTGATCGCCTCGAATCCATGCGATCGACTGCGCGGTTCCCGCGGTGGTCTGATAGACACGGATGAAGCCGTCTTGCGGATCAGCGCTGCTGCCGTCATTGTCGATGTCGATATTGACGAACTCGAGCCGCATCCGGACCGTCGTCTCGTCGCCGTTCGAGGGCGCAGTGAAATTGAGTAGGCCTGATGCCGCGTAGCCCGGGAGGTTCGACATGGATGACGGGAGTGGCATCGGCATCGGCGCCATGTTCTGGCTGTATCCCTTCCAGAAGTCCGCCTCACCAGGCTGCACCACGATCTTCGCGGTGCCAACTTCATCCCGGAACTGTGCCGACCATGGCAATGTGCCCTTGGCTGCCATTCGCAGTGTATCGTTCGACCACGTGGGTCCGAACAGTACGTCACCGCCGTTGAACCAGAGCACTGTGCCGGACCGGTTTTCCCGGTTCGACCAGTACGCGAAGCGGGCGAAGTTCTCCTGCGCCAGCTCGAGGCGGCGGATGACGGTCGCTCCCGTCTGGTCGGTGGCCTGTGCGACGACGGAACCGAACGCACCGAACTGGCCCGTCGTCGAACCGGTCGGCCCGGCCCAGACCTTCACGCGCACGCCAGGAATCGGAACACCCGCGGCATCGTTCAGCACGCCGCCATTGAAGGTGATTTCGCGATAGCCGGTCCCCGGCATCGCGTCAGGGTCCGCGTTCACGTAGCTCTTGCCCATCTGCAGCGCCGCATCAGCCGCATACTGCAGATCGGCCGCGCGGTTTGAGAGACCGGTGGCCAGCTTGGTGCCGCTGGCGAGGTACACGGCGGAGAGCGCCAGGGCGCCAAGCGCCACGGTCAGAATCAGCGTGACGATGATCGCCATCCCGCGGCGGTCGACGGGGTGCACGCCGGCACCGGCAATCGGAAGTCGTTGAGAGAGTCGCATCAGGGCACCAGAATGTTGGCGGTGGACGTCAGCGCCGATGGCGCAGGCGTGCAGTCGAGCGCAGAGATCGCGTACTCGTACCGCTGCGCCAGGACCACGGTGTTGTCGGTGTATTGGAGCGATGACATGCCGGCACCCGGCACGTTCGTGAGGGGTTCGCCCCAGTCGGTGGCTCCGAAGAGCCGCCGGTACACGGCGTACATCTCGACGTCCCGTTCACCGGCCAGTTCGTCCGTGCTGGCGCCCCACGTCAGGCGGACGGCGGAAAGGCCCGCAATCGTGACGATCGACAGCGCAGGCGTTCCGGGCACCAGCGGAGATTCCCCGCACTGCGACCGTTGGACCAGCCCCTGATTCGCGATGCGGACATTCCGGGTCACGGTGTCGAGCACCGTGGTACCACGTGCGTCCCTGTACATCGCAATGAGACTGATCTTCACCACCGAGATGGAGTCGATCACCGCCGTGCTGCCCGTGTCCGCCGACGCACCATGCCGCGGCGCACTGTGGAACATCGGGAGCGATCCGGCCGGGACTTCTGACAGGACGCCGGCGGTGTTTCGCCGGAAGTACCGGAACACCGGCAATCCGGATGTCCTGATCAGGTTGCGTGCGATGATTTCCGGTGCCTGGCGGTTCACCTTGCGATAGAGAATCACGCGCTGCCCGCCCGGGATCGGCGA
>JANMNM010000328.1:0-4844 GCA_031373905.1 Gemmatimonadaceae bacterium
CTACTTCGTCTTCTGGGCCTCGAAGAAGATCCTCAGGGAAGAGACGGTCGGAAAGAAGTAAGGAAAGCAGCACGTCGTGTCGAACGGCAGCACACGGGGTGGCTCATCCTGCGAGCCGCCCCGTGTGCGTTCTTGAATTTCCGCTTCGCTCTGCACCTGGGCCGCGGGCTGCGAGCGCAACAGATGCTCCCCCCGCCCTCACGCCGGCATCGCACTCAGGCGGTCGCTGGTCCGATCAACGGCGGCACACTCACCGCACACCGGCGGAGTCTGTGCCGCGCCTGAAGACGGCGAAGTACACAGGCACGCCGGCCAGGATCGCCCCGAACACCGCCAGCGCCGGCCACCGCGTGGTCTCATCCACGAGTGCCGTCACGATCAGAAACGTCGTCGATATCAGGAAGACAATCGGCGCGAGCGGATAGAACGGCGTGCGAAATGCCGGGGCGTGGTCCTTCCGCCGACGCAGTACGAAGATGCCGGCGATCGCCATCATGTAGAACGGCACGATTGCCGTCACGAACGCGTCAGCCAGCTGTTCGAAGGTTCGCAACAGGACGAATCCCACGCCGAGCGCACAACTCAGGCTGATGGCGACCCACGGTGTCTCGTACTTGGGGTGTACCTTGGCCACCTGCTTGAAGAACAGGCCATCGTCCGCCATCGCAAAGAAGATCCGCGGTGATGCGAGCATGGTGCCGTTGAGCGATCCGAACGTCGACAGCATGACGGTCAGGCCGACCATCGTGACACCCCACGGGCCCACCAGCGCTTGCGCCACGTCGGCCGCGACGAGCTTCGACTGCGCGATCTGCCCGACCGGAAACACCATCAGGTATGCCAGGTTCGCCAGCAGGTAGATCGCGATGACAGCCGATGTTCCGATCAGCAGCGCCCGCGGCAGATTCTTCTGCGGATCCTTGATCTCGCCACCAACGAAACTCACATCGGCCCACCCGTCGAATGCCCACAGCACACTCACCAGTGCCAGCCCAAACGCCCCGATTGAAAAGCTGCCGGGTGGCGCCGCCGGCGTGAAATGCCCGCCGGTCTTCGGCAAGCCGATGGCGATCGCCATCACGGCGATGAACAGCAATCCCGCGTACTTTGCGACGGTGGTCACGTTCTGGATCAGTGATCCCCACCGCACGCCAACGATGTTGAACGCGCTGGTGAGGATGATCGCCAGCGCAGCCAGCCAATGCGACCAATCGCTGTACGGCGCCACCGACGGATCGAACCCCGCCACGCGAATGGAGTACTCGGCAAAGGTCAGCGAGATTGCCCCGATTGCCGCCGCGCGGATGATGACGAACTCGGCCCACCCAAACAGGAACGCCGGGAGCCGTCCCCAGCACTCCCGCAGGTACGCATAGATACCACCCGTCTTCGGATAGACGCTGGCGATCTCGGCCAGGCTCAGTGCGCCGCAGAGTGCCACGACGCCCCCTGCCACCCAGACGGCCATCAAGGGCAGCGGTCCGGGCAACTTGGCCGCGATGCCCGCCGGTGAACGGAAGATTCCTGACCCGATCGTGATCCCGATCAGGACGGCAACGGAACTCCAGAGGCCAAGACGGCGCTGGAGACCTGGGGCAGCAGGGGGTGCGATCATCCCGGCCAGCCTACAGCCCCGGACACGCAACCGCAACGCGGCTACCGATCCTCGGCCTCACTGGCGAACTTTGACCGCTTGGTTGGCGTTCCTCTCTGGCCAACCGTCCTGACGTCATGAACCCCCCGACTCCGATGATCGCAACGACGGTCTTCTGGGTGGCAGTCGTGCTCTGTGTGATCGCGCATCGCTTCATCCTGCGCTCCGCATTTGCCGCTGGCGCCGCCGTTCAGCATACCCACACCCTGCCACCGATCCGTCGCGCGGCCGAGGTGCTCTGGGTGGTGGTTCCGGCCATCTCCCTGATCGTGTTGCTCGTCGCGACCTGGCGAGCCATTGGCGAGCACCAGAAGGGACGCGAACCGATCCCCGTCGAGGTGACGACATGACGCTGCTCCGCCGCCTGGCTGGAGTCTCGCTGCTGGCAGCGCTCGGGCACGTGATCTTCGGCGGCTTCGTGCGCATCTCCGGGTCCGGCATGGGCTGCGGCGACCACTGGCCCAAGTGCTACGGCTACTGGTTCCCGCCGTTCGATCGTCCGGATCTCGTCATCGAGGTGATGCACCGCTACTTCGCTGCAACGCTCTCCACCGTCGTCGCGGTGTTTCTCCTCATGTCGTTCGTGCGTCGCGCCGATCGCGGCGTGGCCGGCCGTGGCGGTGTGTTGCGTGCGGCGGCGCTTGCGTTCGCCATCGTCATCACGGCTGCCACACTCGGCGCCGTGACGGTGAACTACCGGAACGAGTGGTGGGCAACGCTCGCTCACAAGGCGGTGGCGATGTCGCTGCTCGGGACGCTCAGCGTTGCGTGGTTGCGAGCCGGCGGCATGCCGTCGCTCGTGCGTGCCTCCGAGCGCATCGTGTCAGACAAGACAATTCGCGCCACCACGGCCGCAGCCGGCCTGGCTTTGCTGACGGTGATGATGGGTGGCATGGTGGCGAAGTGGGCAGGCGCGGCCGTCGCGTGCGTCGGATTTCCGCTCTGCGGCACCGGCTCGCTCGGTGGCGCGGCGCAACACATTCAGCTCACGCATCGTGTGCTGGCGTATCTCACGGCATTCCACGTGGTCGTGATGACATACTCGCTGATGCGTCGCCGTGAGCACCGCACCGTGACGGCGCTCGCGGCGGCGGCCGCGCTGGTCGTGGTGTTGCAGATCGTGTTCGGAGCGTTGATGGTCCTGGGTGGGTTTCCGATCGTGATTCGTTCGTTGCATCAGGCGACCGGCGTATTGCTCTGGGTGAGTACGCTCATGCTCACGTACGCAGCGCGACGCGCAAAGAACCCACCGCCGGATGGCGCAGCAATCGGCGCCACGGTCCGACCGCGTGTACCGCAGATGGCTGGAGCGGCAGCGTGACGACACCCGTCGTCACCTCCGAGACCGCTGCCACACGACCGTTGTGGCGTGACCTCGTGATGCTCACCAAGCCGACGATCATCTCGCTGCTGCTGGTGACCACCGCCGCGCCCATGTACATCGCCGGCCGTCCCGAGCTCTGGCTGGTGGCGATCGTGATGCTCGGTGGTTACCTCATGGCGGGCGGTGCAAACGCGGTCAACATGTACCTCGACCGTGACATCGACAACGTGATGACCCGCACACGGCTGCGACCGATTCCGAGTGGGCGCATGACACCGATCGCGGTGCTGTCATTCGGCATCGCGCTGGCTGCAACCGCCACATGGCTGCTCGCGTTCTACGTCAATGTGCTCACCGCGGGTCTGGCGCTGTCGGGCTTCTACTTCTACGTCTTCATCTATACCCGGTGGCTCAAGCGCACCACGCCACAGAACATCGTGATCGGCGGCGCTGCGGGTGCCTTCCCGCCGCTGGTGGGGTGGGCGGCGGTCACGAACCGCATCGATCTCACGGCGATCTATCTGTTCCTCATCGTCTTCTACTGGACGCCGCCGCACTTCTGGGCGCTGGCACTCAACAAGCAGAAGGACTACGGCAATGCCAGTGTGCCGATGGCCCCGCTGGTCTGGGGTGAGCGCGAGACAATGCGGCAGATGTTCTGGTACACGATCGTGCTGCTGGTGGTCTCACTGCTCCCGGTGACATACGGCGCGTTCGGTTGGATCTACGGCGCCAGCGCGACGCTGTTCGGTGGCCTCCTGCTGGGTGGCGTTGTGAAGATGATGCGCGCGAAGGACTGGGTGAAACCAGCCTGGTGGGTCTATGGCTATTCGCTGTTGTATCTGGCGTTGCTGTTCGTTGCCATGGTGGTGGATCGCCAGGTCGGATACTGATCCGCAGTCATCGCGCTGCAGTTGACGTTTCCGCGGAAGACGTCCGCATCGTGGCACGTCGTGAGGTAGGTTGGACGCATGCCACTTCCGCCCGACGATCGCCCCCCAGCCCCGCTCCCAGCCGACCTCCCGCCGCTCACCGCGTGGCCTGACGTCACTGCCGCGGCGGCGGAAGCGGTGCGGCGTTTCACCACGCCGCCACCAGTCACGCGGCGCATCACGGAACCACACGAACGGCCGCGAATGCCGAAGTTCATGCCGACCGGCGCCGTGCATCACGACGTGCTGGGCAGTGAAGGCCGCGTTGCATTCTGGAGCTGGGGTGACCCGAGCTGGCCATTGGTTGTGTGTCTGCACGGTTGGGGAGGCCGTGCCACGCAGTGGTCGGCGCTGGCCGGCAGACTCCTTGCCGCACAGCACCGCGTGGTGACGCTTGACGCACCGGGACATGGCGCATCGGATGGCGACAGAGCATCACTGCCGGCGTTTCGAAACGCCCTGTTGCGAGTCTTGGACGCCACGGGGCATCCCACCGCGCTCGTCGGGCACTCACTCGGTGGCCTCGCCGTGCTCGCGGCCATCGCCTCGCGCGCCCATGGAGGAACGTCACCGCTGCCCCGCGCAATCAGCATCGGTGCGCCAAGCTCCGTCAATCGCCCGCTGTCGCGATTCCTGCGGCGTCATCAGGCCAGCGACGCCGTGCGGGATGCAATGATCGCGCACCTCGAACGTCGCTGGCATTTCCGCTGGGACGACGTCGACACCGTCGCGCTGGCCGGGCAGGCCGCAGCAGCGGGCGGCGCGCCGCTGCTCGTGATTCACGCCGCCGACGATGAACAGGTGCTGGTGGTCGAGTCCGAAGGTCTTGCGAATGACTGGCCCGGCGCCGAACGCTGGCTGGCACCGGATGGGTGCGGTCATGTGCGGATTCTTCGCGACCCCGCCGTGATGGAGAAGATCGTCTCGTTCATCA
>JANMNM010000338.1:0-4447 GCA_031373905.1 Gemmatimonadaceae bacterium
CGCGATTCTTTGACATCACGCCGACCACATTCAACTACGTGGCGGATCGTTCGATTGACGGTGAGCGCACGTGGGAGAGCGGTGTCCTGAAGATGGAAGCTCGACGAGTCGCCGCGACCGCCCCGCGATGAACGCTGGGTCATTGGGAAGAGTCGAAAACACCGGTGCAACGCGCCGGTGGGTCTGGCTGCAGCTCGTCATTGGGTGGCTGCCGGTCTGGGCACTCTATTCAGCGCTCATCATCACCGCCCACGACGGGCCAGTCGTCCGCTCAGTGCTCATTGCGGGACGTGCGATCTTCGCGGCGGCGGTGCTGAGCCTTCTCGTGATGCGGCTGGTGAACCGGCTGGCATGGCCGCGCCACATCACCGTGCAATTCGTGGTTGTGCACGCATGCGCGGCACTGCTCTTTGCGATGGCGTGGGTGCTGCTCACAAGCCTGATCGAGAGCATCATGCGATGGCAGGCCGTGCTTGCCGTTCCGCCAGGTCTGGTCGCCGCGTTCCTCGTCATGGGCCTCTGGTTGTATGTCGCAGTGGCCGGTGTCATGTATGCCGTCCGCGCCACTGAGCGCGTTGCGCTCGCCGAGGCCGAGGCGGCGCAATCGCGTCTCGCGGCGCTCCGATCCCAGCTCAACCCGCATTTTCTCTTCAATGCGATGCACACCGTGGTGCAGCTCATCCCCGTCGATCCCGCGCGCGCATCGGACGCCGCTGAAACGCTGGCCGCACTGCTCCGCACCGCGCTCGAGGAGAATCGCGACGTTGTGCCCCTGCGCGAAGAGCGGGCCTTCGTCGAGCGCTATCTCGACCTCGAACGCATTCGATTTGGCGACCGGCTGCAGACGGTGTTCGATGTCCCTGCAGACGCGGGTGACCTGTTGGTCCCGGCGTTTGCGCTGCAGACGCTGGTGGAGAACGCGGTCCGGCACGGCGCCGCGCCACGGTTGGAAACTACGCGCATCACGATCACTGCCCGTCGTGCGGGCGACACGCTGCACCTCTCCGTCGCCGATACCGGGGCCGGACTCAACACGCCGGAGTCTCAGCCGGGCACTGGCACGGGACTGAATCGACTTCGCGCACGTCTCGAGGCGCTGTACGCCGGGCGTGGCCAGCTGCGCATCACATCTGCGCCGCATCAGGGCGTGACTGCCGATCTTTCGCTCCCATTGGTCAGCGAGGATCAGGACTGACATGTCAGTCGGGAACCGCGTCACCACGCTGGTCGCAGATGACGAGCCTGTCGCACGCGCCGGGCTGCGCCACATGCTCTCCGTCTACGACTGGGTCGAAGTCGTCGGAGAGGCGGTCCATGGCCTCGATGCGGTAGATGCCATCAACACGCGAAAGCCTGACCTCGTCTTTCTCGACATTCAGATGCCAGGGTTGCTCGGAACCGAGGTGCTGGCCCGCATCACGCACCAGCCGACCGTCGTCTTCACGACCGCACACGCACAGCACGCCGTCGCCGCATTCGAACTCGGGGCGGTCGACTATCTATTGAAGCCGTTTGGCGCCGCGCGACTTGCAGCGACCATGGATCGCGTGCGATCCGCACTGCCCGAGCCCACATCGCGTCAGTCGTTCGACAGGCTCAGCGAGGTATTTGCCGACGGCCCGATGGAGCGGCTGTTCGTCCGGCTCGGTGGCGCGATCGTTCCGGTTCCCGTGTCATCGATCACCTGGTTCGAGGCGGATGGTGATTACGTCGTGGCCCACGGCGACGGCGCGCGACACGTGATCAGCGTATCGCTCAGTGAGCTCGAGACGCGTCTCGATCCGGCGCGATTCGTCCGCATCCACCGCACATGCATCGTCAACCTCGACGCGGTGGCGGCCTTTCGCCGGCATGGCAAGGCGGGAATGACGGCAGTACTGCGCAGCGGGGTGCAGCTCGCTGTCAGCCGTACCAAGGCGCAGGCGTTGCGGAAGCTCGGTATCTGACACCACGTTGGGGACGTCGAATCCGTTCGGCCCAACGCTGTAGAACCAGGGAAGGCATGCGCATCTCCGTTCTCACCGTTGTCTGCGTCACCGCACTTGGTGCAGGTACCGCACCGCCGCCCGCAGTGCGGCAGGTGCTCACGCGCATTCTCGCGCACGCCGAATCGGCGTCGGTGTATCGCGATCGCGTGGACTGGGCCGCGACTCGCGCCGATGTGCAGCGTCTGGCCGATACCGCTACCACGATCCAGTCACTCGCCCCGGCGCTGCGTCACCTCTTGCGTACGCTGGGGGACGAACACGGTCGCGTGATCCATGGCGGACGGCCCATCGCGTACTGGTACGGTGATCCGAAGCCGCATCTCGCCGGATTCAATACGGACTTGAACAACAAGATCCAGTATGCGAGCGAGTTCCCGTTCCGCGCGGCGATGGTGGGACTCAATGTCGGTTACGTGCGCATCGTCGGCCTGCCGATGGGCGACAACACCGCCATGGCGAAGAGGATCGAGGATGCGGTGTGCCGTCTGCATCGGCAGGGTGCAACGCGTTGGATCGTCGATCTGCGCTACAACGGCGGCGGAAACCTCAATCCCATGGCCGAAGGGATCGCGGCAATCATCGGCGACGGCCCCGTTGGCGGCTGGAGGGGTTTGACGCGCGCGGAGGACGGCGTCTGGAGCATCACGAACGGTGACTTCGTGAACCATGGCTATTCGGTGCACCTGCCGAACGGCTGTCGCATGCCGGCCACGCGGCGGGTGGCCGTGCTGACGAGCGTCCACACCGCCAGCTCCGGCGAAGCGCTTGCGGTGATGTTCAAGGGCCGCGCGAACACGCGCCTGTTCGGCGGCAAGACGCTCGGCATGATTACCGTCACGGATTGGACTGTGATCAGTGATTCGACGGCGATGACGATTTCGGTCGGGTACTACAGCGATCGCACGGGCCGGGTGTACGATCAGTTCGTGGATGTGGATGAGGAGGTGGCGTTCACGCCGACGGAATCGTTTGCGTCAGACGCTGGCGTACAGCGCGCGCTCGTCTGGCTGGGGCGGTAGCAGAGCAGAGCGCATCTCGTGGCGTGGACTCGTGTCGCGCGACACGCGTGCGCGGGTGGCAACGCGTACGAGCTCAGCGAACGTCTTTCCGCCCTCCGGCGACGCGCTGCAGATCCGTCGCAAGCTCGATCGCCGTCATGCTGTCCGCCGCGCTGAATATCGTCACGCCTCGCCGCGTGTGCAGCACGACGAACGGGCGAATGCTTGCATCGACGTAGATCGCGGTGCGCCCGTACGGCCTCATCTCGAACATGCCGCGATAGTCATTGCCATTCTGCAGTGCGTTCAGCCGTCGATCGAGGCCGTCGAGGTTCATCCGCAGTGTCACGGAATCGAGGTCAGCGTAGTTCACCGTGCGCGCGTAGCCGCTGCCACTGATCGTGATCGCGGTGTCCGACCTCTCGACCTGTGGCGCTCGCCTGCTGACGAGCATGAATGCAACGAATCCACCAAACCAGACGAACAGCATCGCCGCCACGGCGGCAGACCGGTCCGGCTTTGCGCGCGCAATGTGGGTATCCGTCCTCGTCACGAGGTGTCACCGTCCGATGGAAGCATTCGCCTCACGGACGGCATGACCATGCCAGCGGTTGTACACACTCTCGCGCAGTGTTTGACGAGCGTGTTGCGCTGATGCCTCCATCCAAACCATTGGCGTCTAGGCGACCTGCCACCACAAACGTTCCTCACAAGAGCACATTCCGCATGGGGATGACGTTCGTTCAATACTTCATCAGGTAATTCTCCACCTCCCACCGCGACACCTGCGCCGAGAACTCCTCCCACTCCGCCCGCTTCGCCACCAGAAAGTGCTCGAAAATATGCTCCCCCAGCGCCGCCCTGATCACCTCGTCCTTCTCCAGCTCATCACACGCCTCATTCAAATCCCTCGGCAGATCGTCAATCCGCAACCGCCGCTTCTCCCGGTGGCTCATCTCGAAGATGTTCGTGTCCACCGGCTCGCGTGAATCGGCCTGCGTCGCAATCCCATCCAGCCCCGCCGACAACATCACCGCCAGCGCCAGGTACGGATTCGCGCTCGGATCCGGCAAACGATGCTCCACGCGCGTCCCCGTCCCGCGACGCGCCGGAATGCGCAACATCGGTGACCGGTTCCGCATGCTCCACGCCACGTTGATCGGCGCCTCGAAGCCCGGCACCAGCCGCTTGTAGCTGTTCACCAGCGGGTTCGTCACCGCGCAGTACCCGCGCGCGTGCCGCAGCAGTCCGCCGATGTAGTGCAGCGCCGTCTGACTCAGTTCGAACGGCGCGTCGGCCTGCCAGAACGCATTCTCGTTCCCCTTGAACAACGACTGGTGCGTGTGCATCCCGCTGCCGTTCTGGCCAAAGATCGGCTTCGGCATGAAGCTCGCGCTCAACCCGAACCGCTGCGCCACCTGCTTCACCACGAAACGGAACGTCGTCAGGTTGTCGGCCGTC
>JANMNM010000255.1:0-4021 GCA_031373905.1 Gemmatimonadaceae bacterium
GCGATGAAATTGAAGCGGACGCCGAACTCGAGCCAGAAGATGACTTCGGACGCGAGGATGAAGACGAGGATGAAGCCAAGGACCGTGTACTGCGCGTATCGTACCCAACGGTAGCCGCGCGACGATCCAAGCCAATTCCACAGGAGTACGGAGAATATCGAGACGAAGATCGCTGCGTAGAGGGCGGCAACCGTGTCGAAGACGATGCCGCGCAGGAAGACCGACGCGAGCGCCCCGATCGATCGATCGACGTCGCTCCAGGCCATGCCGAGCAGGATCAGGCGGCTGAGCAGGCCAATGGCGAAGAAGCCGGCGAAGACCGTGGCGGGCAGATGAAACGGCCCGTTTCGCAGCCAGGTGATGAATTTTCGAACTGACGGCAAACGTTCTCCTTCGAGGCGGTGCCTGTGATGCGGAATGCAATGGAAGATACCTTGGCGTGACAGGCCTGTGACGGCCGCGTGTCACCCGGTTGCAGGCGTTACAGCCCCCCTGCCCTTCGATCCGGTCGGGCATCGCCTGCAAATTGACCACACAGGGCTCCGAAACGCTGGTGACGGGGTGGACGTCTCGCCGGATGACACGATCCGGGCTCTCTGACCCGGGCGATTGGATTTCGATTCCCGGCAGGAGCGGTGTGATGTCCGCGCATTCCGCGACCGTTCCTGCGACGCCGATGCGAGCTGGAATCGCGACAAGGACATTGGGAGGCGCGATCGTCGGCGCAAACATCGAGAGGTCGCCCGGGTACTTCTCATCGCGACGCAAACCGGAACGCGACCCTGTCGCATCGCAATCGCAGTTCGCGCCACGAGGGCTCGCTGGTGAAGCCATGGGTGACGATGCTGCGCGTGAACGACAGGAACCTCGCGCGAATGACTGGGCAGCACGCACCGCCCGGGACGCGACGTTCCGGGACATCGTTCGGCCAGCGCACGGAGATGCTCGACCTGCACTCGCTTCGCTACGTTTCGCCCATGCGATCCGTCGTCCGCCACCACTTCTTCCTCGCGGTGCTTCTTGCGGCCCCGTTGCCTCTGGCGGCCCAGGC
Source organism: Gemmatimonadaceae bacterium (assembly GCA_031373905.1). Taxonomy (GTDB): domain Bacteria; phylum Gemmatimonadota; class Gemmatimonadetes; order Gemmatimonadales; family Gemmatimonadaceae; genus JACMLX01. The sequence goes on from JANMNM010000255.1 coordinate 1,052, forward strand.
AGGCGCCCCAGCCCAGGCGGCCCTGCCCGCGGTCTGTCCGGAGAATGTCGCCACGGGAAGTCGTTGCCTCTCCGGTCGCGACAGCGCAGGCGCGTACTTCTGGTTCGCCGTGCCGCCACAGTGGAATGGCACGTTGGTCGTGCACGCACACGGCGGCCCCGAACTCGGCGATCCCAAGGCCGATCGTGTGGCGGCTGATCTGGCACGCTGGTCGGTGTGGACGCGCGCGGGATACGCCTATGCCGGCACAGGCTTTCATCAGGGCGGTGTGGCCGTGCGCAGTGCAGCTGAAGACATCGAACGCGTGCGCCAGCTCTTCGTGCAGCAGGTCGCCGCGCCCACGCGCACGGTGCTGCACGGGCAATCATGGGGCGCCGGTGTCGCGGCACGTGCTGCCGAGCTGTCTGCCACGGCGAGCAATGGACGCTCGCCGTACGTCGCGGTGCTCCTCACGGCGGGCGTCCTGGGTGGCGGCTCGCAGTCGTACGATTTCCGGTTCGACTTGCGCGCGGTGTACCAGGCCGTCTGCCGCAATCATCCGCGCGCCGACGAGCCGGCCTACCCGCTGTGGCAGGGACTCCCGCTGTCGTCCACCCTCACGCGCGCCGAGCTGGCCAGTCGCGTGGACGAATGCACCGGAGTCCGCAAGGCGGCCAGCGAACGGAGTGCACAACAGCAACGCAACCTGCTGGACATCCTCGGCGTCGTGGCTATCCCTGAGAGCGCACTGCTCAGTCATCTCAACTGGGGCACCTGGCACTTTCAGGATGTGGTGTTCCGCCGTCTCGCGGGGCGCAATCCGTTCGGCAATGCGAGCGTGCACTACGTTGGGTCGCACGACGATGCGGCGTTGAACGCGAACGTCTTTCGTGCCACCGCCGATCCGGGAGCGCGGGCCGCTTTTGCAGCCGATGCCGATCCGTCGGGTCGCATCCCGGTGCCGGTGCTCACGCTGCACGGCATCAACGATCCGACGGCGTTCGTCGAACTGGAGTCAGTGTTTCGAGAAACGATGCAGCGTGGCGGCAGCGCCGATCGCCTCGTGCAACTGTTCACCGATGACAGTGAGCACAGCTACCTGAGCGACGCACAGTACGTCACGGCGATGCGCGCGCTGCTGACGTGGGCGGACCGCGGCGAGAAGCCAACTCCCGCAGGTGTGGCCGGCGAGTGTCGGAGCGTCGAGCCGGCGTTCGCGCCCACGACGGGGTGTCGATTCCTGCCGGCGTATCAACCGCGCGCGCTGAGCTCCCGCGTTCCGAAGCGATAGCTGCAAACCGTCCGGGAACTCGGACAGCGAGCATCGCATCGACCGCTTCCGGCGTGCCACGGTCAGTGTGCTACCACTCACATCGTGAGGAAAACATTCCAGCGCACGGTGATCTCTGAACCATCCGGTCGGACTCCCCTCCACAGCTCGCGTCGAGGCGTGTCAGATTGCCGTGTTTGTGTGCGCCGTTTGCGTGTGTGCGTGCGTGAGCACTCTGCCTGCGAGGGCGACACCGCTGAGCAACGCGCCCTCGATGCGAGGGCCGCCACACCAGTCACCACCGGCACCCAGCCCAAACTTCGCATCGTACAGCGCCGCATCTGCGGCAACGGGATCGGGCAACGCGTACCGCCAACGATGTGCGACACAGTGCACCGGCGCGGCGGTCGTCGCGAGCAGCCGCTGCATCGCGTCCAGCATCACTCCGCTGACGCTCGCTGCGTCATCCTCCACATGGGCTGCGCTCCACGTGCGCGAGGCATGCAGGACCCAGGTCTCGTGTTCCGCGCGACCCGGCTTGCTCGCGTCCCGACTGATCCATGCCAGGACAGCATCATCGTTGATGAATGCACCATCCCAACTCACATCCGGACGCTCGGCGAAAACGAGCATCGTGGCCCACGTCGGATGCATGACGGCCGCACTGGTGTTCCGTGCCAGCTCTGGCGAGACCGACTCCAGCAACGCGTGCGCCTGCGGCGACGGCACCGCTGTGAGTACGACATCGAACACACCCAGATCGGCACCGGTATCGCTGAGGAGCCGCCACTGTTTCCCGTCGCGCTGTATCCGTTGCACCGTGGTGCCAAGCGATACGTCGAGCCCCTCAGCGAGATGCCCGCCCAGAGCGCTCATGCCGGGAACGGCCACCCAGCGACGCACCGTGTCTGTCGCGCCTTTCCACGTGCCGGCATCCCGAACGACAACCGCTCCAGCCCATGGTGCGATGAGGCCCTGCTCCTGCCAGCTCCGGGTGTAGGGCGTGAGGCGCGCATCGCGCAAGGTGAAGTACTGTGCGCCATGATCGAACCGCCAGACGCCCGCGCGCCGGGTTGCACACCGTCCACCCACACCGCGTGACTTCTCGAAGACAGTGACCTGCACGTGATGATCAGCCAGCGTTCGCGCGCACATCAATCCGGCGAGTCCGGCCCCGACCACGGCAACACGCGTCAGCTGCGGGTACACCAGACGCCGAACGACGCGAACATACGCATCGACGTTGACGCGCGCAGCCTGCGCTGTCGTCGTCCGACCGCGGACCGCACCAAGAATGTGATTTGGCGGCGTGAACGGCCGATCGAACTGGCCAAGGCACCAGAGGATGCCACCGAACGACGCAGGATCACGGCCGTCGAGCGCGTAGCGATGGTTGAGATCCGTCAACACGGCGAGCGCGCGGATTGCGTCCGCCGTCCACTCGACGATCGACTTGCCCCACGTCATGCGCACGTTGTTGTGCAGCTCACCGTGCGCGAGCAGCGAGTGCTGCATCGCGTTCCAGAAGGCGTCATCGGTGGTGCCGCGGGCGAGACGCTCCCAGTCGTACAGCACACGTGGGTCCGTCTCGTGTGCTGCGAGCGTGTCGAGCGCCCACGTCGGCAGCGCCGTCGTACGGTCGTGATCGGCGCGATGATGGCAGAAGGTGTACGCCAGTTCGCGCCAGATCAGCAGTTCGTCAAGCCATTTCTCGGCGCCCG
>JANMNM010000008.1:0-27016 GCA_031373905.1 Gemmatimonadaceae bacterium
ATGAACAGGTTGGTCTCCGTCGCCTTGTCGTCGAAGCGGTTCGATGCAAAAATCACCGACTTGCCGTCGGGGCTGAACATCGGGAACCCATCGAAGACCGGAGAGCGCGTCACCTGCTCGAGATTCCGACCATCGATGTCCACGAGAAAGAGATCGAAGTTCCCGCTGCGCGGATTCTTGTGGTTTGACGAGAAGATGATCCGCTTGCCGTCCGGCGTCCACGACGGTCCGAAGTTCGCGCCGCCGAGTGTCGTGATCTGGCGATTCTCGCTTCCGTCCGCGTTCATGACGAAGAGTTCGACCTTGCTCGGTCGAATCATGCCTTGCGCCAGCAACTCGCGATACTGCCGCAATTCGGTCGAGTCCTTCGGATGGTGCGCGCGGTAGACGATCTTCGTCCCGTCGGGTGACCACCACGGGCCTCCGTCATAGCCGTCTGTGTTCGTCAGGCGCTTCACGTTCCTGCCGTCCACGTCCATCGTGTAGATCTCGAGGTCGCCGTCCTTGAGCGAGGTGAACACGATCGATTTTCCGTTCGGCGAGAGCACCGCTTCCGCGGTATACACATCGTAGTGCGTGAGCCGTCTCAGGTCGCTGCCGTCCCGGTTCACCGTGAAGATGTCGAACTTGTCGAGCGGCCAGACGTACCCCTTCGAGGGGTCTGGTTTTGGCGGGCAGGTGCTGTCGTGCATGTGACTCGACCCGAAGAAGAGCCTGTTGCCTCCCGGGATGAACCAGCCGCACGTTGTCTTGCCCCTGCCGTTCGAGACGCGGCGCAGTGCAGAGCCGTCGGTACGCATCACGTACTGCTGATCGCAGGTGCGCCCTTCGCGTGATGACTGGAACGTGATCCACTGCCCGTCAGTGCTGAAATAGGCCTCGGCGTTTTCACCGCCGTTGGTGATCTGCCGGATATTCCGGAAGTGCGGTTCGGCGGGGTCCTCCGGTCTCGGGATGTTGACGCCGACCGCGGGCGCCGGTGCACCGGAGGCCGATCCGGCCGGCGTGCAGGCGCTCGCCAGAACGAGTGCCGCAGCGACGGTGGAAATGACGATGGTTGGGCGAACAGTGATCGACATGGCACCTGGCTGAAAAACGAACGAGGGGCCAAGCGTAGTGCCCAGCCCCCCGAAAGTTATTCAGCCCGACGATCGGCGGGGTCCGTTGTGTTACGGACGACGTGTTGGGCCGGCAGCTGGCGCGGCGGCGGCCAGCGCGAAGAGGTCCCGCTGCGTTCCGCCACGGCGGAGCAGCTCGAGTGCCCTCTGCAGCTGGGTGTCATCACGAAACTGGCGCTTCGCAACGGTCGAGTCGCCGAATGCGGCCTTGGCGACACGGGAACCGATCAGCCGATCGACGTAGCCGGGTGCGGCGAAGAAGGTGGCGGAGTCCACCGGTACCTTGGCTGCGGCCAGTCGGCGGAAGTATTCCTGACGCCATGCCGGCAGCACGGTGAAATTCGTGGAGTGCACCTGCGGGCGGAGTTCCTCTGCGTACTGCGCGAGTGTCGTGTATGCCTCCTGCACCTTGCCCGCGATCTGACGGGCGGCCTTCTGTTCGGCGGCCGTCAGCGTATCCGGCCGCACCATGACGTCTGGCGAGATGCCGCCGCCGCCGTAGACCAGACGACCCGCGTCGCTCTTGAATGTCGGACGGGCGCGGCGCGCGCTATCAGTCTCCATGGAATCCGGTGCTTCATCCTCGACGAAGCGTCCGTTGACGAACTTTCGCGGGCGCTGGATGGAGCGACCGCTCGGTGTGAACCACTTGGCGGTCGTCATCTTGAGCGCATACCCGCCGTCGAGCCGGAAGAGCGACTGGACGAGGCCCTTGCCGAAGCTGGTGGTCCCGACGATGAGCGCGCGGTCATGGTCCTGCAACGCACCTGCAACGATCTCGGACGCCGATGCGGACCCATCGTCGACGAGGACGACCAGCGGCAGTGATGGCACGAGCGGATCGTTCAACGCGACGAATCGCTCATTCATGTCGGCGCGGCCGCGATGCGTGAGAATCTCCTTGCCTTTCGGCAGGAAGAGATTGCTCATGACAAACGCTTCCTCAAGGATTCCGCCGGGATTGCCGCGCAAATCAAGGATCAGCGACTTCATTCCTTCGCGCTGCAGTTGCTGAATGCCGCGAATCGTCTCTTCCGATGCCGTCTCGTTGAATCCCTGCACGGGCACATATCCGACACCACCGTCGAGCATCGTGACGAATGGCACCGCAGGAATACGGATCGTGGCGCGCGTGAACGTGACGTTGATCGGGTCAGGAACGCCGGGGCGCTGGAAGCGCACGCGCACGCGGGTGCCGGGCTCGCCCTTCAATTTGGAGCTGACGGAATCGATGATCCAGCCGCGCGTGGACACGGAGTCGATCACGATGATGCGATCGCCTTCGGCAATGCCGGCGCCGGCAGCCGGCGTGTTCGGGAACACACGGCTGACGGTGATGTTGCCCTTGATGTCCTCGATCTGCATGCCGACGCCGGCGTAGCGACCGTTCGTGCCCTGCGTGAACGACGCGAACTCCTTCGGCGTGTAGAGCACGGTGTACGGGTCGTTGAGCTGCGCCACGAGGCCGCGTGCGGCTTTTTCGTAGAGCGCAGTGGCATCGACCGTGTCGACGAATCGCTCGGCGACACGTCGGAGGACCTGGTCGAAGAGCATGGCGCCATCGCGCGCTTCGCGGCTCTGCCAGACGAAACCACCGGCAACGACTGGCACGGCAACGAGGATGGCGCCGACAACGGCGCGACGTGTACGCGACATGAACACCTTCCAGCGGGAAAAAGACGGACGTCGGATTCTTCCGAACGGCTACTGTACCGATGGCCCGAAGGCAAGTTCCGGGACCAGGCTGTTTCTGCTCTACGCGTCAGATGGCGCGTTCGTCACGCCCATCGGTAGTCCATGAACCAGGAGCGTCCATCCTGCGACTCCTCGGCGGTGTGGACGATCCCGGCGGCGACCAGCATTTCACTGGCAGGCTTGACCACCCTGAGGATGTGGCTCGGATACCGCTGCGTGAGAGGAAGCAACTCCGCGAGCGTCTCGAGGGAGACCCGCCAGCGCCCATCGGCTCCGGCGGCGAGCTGCACGGCGATCAGGCGATAGATCCGACGCGCGACGGGCGAGAGCAGCGACGAGTAGCCGCCGAGCCGGAGTGACGTCACATGGCCCGCGTCAAGGTTACTGCGCAGCTGCGGCGCGAGCGAGACGCGCGCAACGCCAGGTTCCGCGGCCGTGACACTCGGGAACAGGGACAGTTGATCGCGGTCAGCGGCGCGGCGACGATCGACGGTCGCAGCGCTGAGCAGGGTGAAGGCACCCTCGAGCGGTCTCGCGTGCGCAGCGTCCCAGTACGCTCCGGCGCTCTCGAGTGTCGTGCGCTCGAGCCGCGCGAGCGCACCGCGCAGCTGTTCGTATGTGCGACCATCGACACGCCGGCCCATCGCGCGCAGGAAGGCATGGAGCGTAAAGGTGAGCACACCGTCGGCTGGTCGGCCGGCCTCCTGATAGCGATACAGCAACTCGATGTAGACGTCCTGGTCGAACGTACCGGGCAGCCGGTCTCCAGGGGCAGGAAGCACCCGCCAGCGTCCTCCAGCGGGCGTGGTGAAGGCGAGGGCGCCTTCCTCATTCGAGTCGCTGAGACGGAACAGCGGGAGTGCTTCGAGCGCGCGATCGAGGTACACCAGACGGCTCGCTGCACGCCGCTTCGCCGCCGCGGCACCACCGCCTGAGAGGTCGCCACCACGACTGATCGCCGCCGGTTGTGGCGGGAGCGAGCCAAGGATGCCTGGCTGGCGCTCTGCGGGGGTGAGCACCTGGTCAGGTCCGGGCGTCGGAGCGACCCAACGCAGCGCGCACAGCCTCGCGCATCGCCACCAGCGTGTCGTCACGAGCGCCAAGGGTGTCCGTGCGGACATGCAGCTCGATCCCTTCGGCAACCTGCACACGGCGCCACTCCGCGACAGGTTGCGCGTCATCCTGACGCACGGTCAAATCGGCGCTGTGCGAAAGTGCGGGCGCGAGTGCGGTTGCGACGCGGCGTTCAAGCTGCTCGCCGCTGACGCCGGCGAGCTCCTTCTTGATGACCTCGAGCGTCTGGCCCTCGCGTTGGCGGATCTTGATCGCGAGAAGCTGCAGCAGATGCCGATAGCCGTAGGTGGCGGTGGTTCCGGCACCCTCCGGTCGGTCGAGGAGCCGCTGGGCGACGTAGAAACGGATGGCTCGCGCGCTGGGTGCCGCTCGGGCAGACGTATTCGTGGGCCGGAACCCGGCGGCATCGACGAGCGCCGTGGCATGCGCGGCAAGGCCGCGCGCATTCCATGGGGCGTGCCTGCTATGGGCACGGAGCAAAGCGACCGGAGAATCGGTCATGCGGAGGGAGACGGGCGACGAACTCGCATGGATGGGCGCGGGCGGAGCGGACGGTGTGCCGTAAGAACAGCCTTACACGCCGTCACTGTCAAGCCTGTGCTTCGATACTGGCGTCTGGAACTCGCGATACCGGCGATCGGCACGACCGCCAGCGGAGCGCCCTGACCGGACCCTGCGCACCGCGCCAGGCACCTGTATTCGCGTATGGGCAGACCGGCGGACGGAGAAATGCTCCACCCGCCGGTCATCCAGATCGAAACGGCTCGAAGAAACGTGCGCGGCAATATTCGCTGACGTTCGCTCGCCAGACCGCGCGACTCAGCGACCCTTCTTCTTTGCAGGCTTTCCTTTCTTCGCGGACGCCTTCGTTGCCGGGGCCTTCTTTGCCGGTACAGCCGATTTCTTCGCGGGACCCTTCCTGGCCGGTGCCGAGCTCCTTGCCGGCGCGGACTTCTTTGCTGGCGCGGACTTCTTTGCCGGCGCGGGCTTCTTCGCCGGCGAGGACTTCCCGGCCGACGCAGCCTTCTTCGCTGGTGCGGCCTTCTTCGCTGGTGCGGCCTTCTTGACCGGCGCGGATTTCTTGGCCGGCGCGGATTTCTGGGCGGCAGCCTTCGGCGTCGGTGCTGCCTTGCTCACCGCCGGCTTCGACTTTGGTTGCGCCACTCCCTTCTTCGGCTCGGGAGCGGCCGCCTTTGTCGTTGGCTTGGCGACCGACGTTGCCACAGGCGGTTTTGCCACGGGCGGTTTAGCCGGAGCCTTGGCTGACGCCTTCACTCCCGCCTTCGGGGGAGGCGTTGGCTCACTCCTGGCCGGGGGCGCCTTCGCGGCCGCCGTTTTGGCCACGCTGGTGGGCTTTGCCGCCGCCGCCGGCTGAGGCGGAGGCGGCGGCGGTGCTGGTGCCTTTGGTGGCTTCGGAGGCTTCGGTTCCTTGGGTGGCGGTGGTTGCTTCGGCAGTTTCACGGCAGCGGAGCCGCGAACGGCTGCTATCGGCTCCAGCGCGGGCAATGCCTTCGGCCGGCCTGCGGCCGACGGCTCGTCACCGAGGTCGTCATCAAGACCGACTTCGTCATCAAGGCCGAGTTCATCGTCCTCGACCGGCTCGACATCTTCGGTACCGAGCTCTGCATCGACCTCTTCCTCGATCACCTCGCCGGTGTCCTCCTCTTCGTCCTCATCCTTCGCGGCGTCATCCGGGTCATCAAAGAGCGATTCCCGCTTCCGTTTCACCGTCGGCGTGAAGCCCTCCTCGTCCTCGTCTTCCTCCTCCTCCTCCTCCTCGTACATGGGGTCGGAGTCGTAATAATCATCCTCGTCGTCGTCGCGGCCCCGGAGCCGGAATTCAACGTCATCGTATTCGCGAGAGTGCGGCATGCCTGCCTCCAAAAAACGCAGTCAAGAATTCAGCCAAGAACCACTTGGATCAGGAATCGATACACACGTGTGTGCACGGGTGACGTGACCGGTATAGCAGCGCCGCCACTGAACGTCAAGCAGTGGCGGCGGGATTTGTTTCATAATGCAGCGAGAAGATCCCCGCTCAGTCGCCTGCGACCGGCTGCGGCGAGGGGCTCAGCGCCGGGCTGCTGAAGCGCTTCCGCAGCGCCTGGATGGCGTCGTCCAGCAGCGAATACACCACTGGAACCACGAAAAGTGTGAGCAGGGTGCTGGTCACGAGACCCCCGATCACGGCTCGTCCCATCGGCGCGCGCTGCTCGGCGCCGGCCCCGATCGCGAACGCCAATGGAAGCATGCCTGCGATCATCGCGACGGTGGTCATGATGATCGGGCGCAGCCTGATTCGCGCCGACGCCAGCAGGGCGGTCCGCATGTCGTCCCCTTCCTCACGGCGCTGATTGGCGAAGTCCACGAGCAGGATCCCGTTCTTCGTCACGAGACCGAGAAGCATGATGATGCCGATCATCGTCATGACGTTCAGGCTGCCTTTGGTGACGAGAAGCGCCACCGCCACGCCGATGAAGCTGAGCGGCAGGGCGAGCATGATCGCGAGCGGCTGAAAGAACGACCCGAAGAGCGACGCGAGGATCAGGTAGATGAAGACCACGGCAAGGATCAGGGCCTCCCCGACAAAGCCCTTGGTCTCGTTGAGGTTCTGGACGTCGCCGCCGAACACGGTGCGGTAGCCGGCGGGGAGGCCCATGGAGTCGATGGCGACCTGCACGTTGGCCGCCACGTCACCGACGCCGAAGCCGGGGAGGACGCCGGCGCTGATCGAGACCTGCCGTTCGAGCGAGGAGCGCTCGATGGCCTGCGGGCCGATGCCGGCACGGATCGTCGCGACCTGGCCAAGCGGGATGGTCGTCGCGAGTCCGGTACGGCTGTCCAAGCCTGAGCTCGGCACCGGCAACTCGGCCACATCATCTGACGATCGGCGCAGCGAGTCCGGATAGATCACGACCACGTCATGGGAGTACCCCTGGGGGTCTTCCCATCTGGTCGCGCGTTGTCCGGTGAAGAGCGGCTGCAGGGTGCTGGCGATGGTGCCGATGCCCAGTCCTGCCGCCCACGCCTGTTCACGATCGACCTGCACATCGAGTTGCGGGATCTCGCCGTCGTCGCTGGAATTCGGCTCGGCGATGCCCTTCACGCCCCGCATGGTCTGGAGGACCTGTGCCGCGGCGAGCTTGAGGCGGGTGGGTTCCGGCCCTTGCACCTTCACGTCGATGGGCTGGCGGTAGCCGCCGAAGATCGTCGGAGTGCCGGTGATGTTGGCGCGCGCTCCTGGAATGCGCAGGAGTTCGGGTCGCAAGGCTGTCTGCAGCTCGGCTTGCGAGAGTGTGCGCTGATCCTTGGGCTTGAGTTTCACTGCCACCGAGCCGCCCTGCGGCGAGCCGCGGAAGCCACCACCGATGTTGAGGTAGGTGGACATCACCTCCGGCCGCTTGGCGAGGAGCCGGGCGATTTCCTGTCCCTTGCCGATGGTGTAGTCGATGGCCGAGCCTGGCGCGACGCGGTAGTTCACGTTGAACTCACTTCCGTCAACCTCGGGCATCCAGGTGAAGCCGAGCTTCGGAATCAGCATCACCGAACCCGCCACGGTCAGGAGCGCGCCGCTGAGGACAACGAGACGATGATTCAGCGTCCAGGCGAGTCCGCGCGGGTACCGATCGGCAATGCGTTCGAACCAATCGTTGAAGGCGAATGCGACGCGGCGAATGGGATTCCGGGACGCGCGCAACGCCGCCTGGTTGTGCTTGTCGACTTCCGGGTCCGGCCAGATGCTGGAGAGCATCGGGTCGAGCGTGAAGCTGACGAGGAGGGACACCAGCACCGCGAAGGCCACGGTGACGCCAAACTGGAAGAAGATCTTTCCGATCGTGCCGCCCATGAACGCCACGGGGAAGAAGACGGCGACGACGGCCATCGTGGTGGCGAAGACGGCGAGGCCGATCTCACTCGTGCCTTCGGACGCGGCCCGGAAATGATCCTTTCCCATCTCGAGGTGCCGCACGATGTTCTCACGGACGACGATCGCGTCGTCGATCAGCAAGCCGATTGCCAGCGAGAGCGCCAGCAGCGTCATGGTGTTGAGCGTGAAGTTGAACGCCCACATGACGAAGAACGACGAGATCAGCGAGATCGGCAGCGCGAGACCGGTGATGATCGTCGAGCGCCACGAGTTGAGGAAGAAATAGATGATCACGATGCAGAGCAGCGCACCGAGCATCAGTTCGTGCTGTACGCTGTCGAGTGAATCACGAATACGCTGCGAGTCGTCGCGAATGACACTCAGCTGCACGTCAGCGGGCAGCGTCTTCATCAGCAGCGCGGCTGCGTCACGGATGCGGTCGGCGACTTCCACGGTGTTGCTGCCCGCAATCTTCTGCACTTCGATCGCCACGGCGGGCGTCTGGTTGAGAAACGCGGCGCTGCGCTGTTCGGCGCTGCCATCGACGACCGTCGCGATGTCACTGATACGCACCGGGGCACCGTTGCGCACGGCGAGGGTGATGTCAGCAAAACGTGCCGGATCGACCACTCGGCCGGTGACACGGATGAGTTGCTCACGCCCGTTGCGCCGCACGCGACCGGCTGGCACTTCCCGGTTCTCGCGATCGAGCGCGGCGATCACGATCGGCGGCGCGATGTTGTACGCGCGCATGGCGTCGGGATCGAGCTGAATCTGAATCTGGCGTGTGGCGGCGCCGGAGATATTCGCCCCGCCGACTCCCGGAATCGATTCGAAGCGCGGCTTGACGACCTCGGTCGCAATGTCACTCAGCTCGCGCAGCGGACGTTCGGAACTGGTCATCGCGACGCTGATGATCGGTCGATCGTTCGGGTCGAAGCGCAGGACGATGGGATCCTCGATGTTCGGCGGCAACTGACGCCGGATCCTCGACACCTTGGCGCTGACTTCCTGCTGCGCGGCGATGACATCAACGCCAAGATTGAACTGGAGGCGTACCAGTGAGCTGCCTTCGAGCGATGTGGACGTGACTTCCTTGATGCCCTGGACGGTGTTGAGCGCCTCCTCGATCGGTTTCGAGACTTCGCGCATCACGACTTCGGGCGACGCGCCGGGGTAGGCGGTTTGTGCGACGACCGTTGGATACGTGATGTCGGGGTATTCGTCGATCGCGAGCCGTCGGTAGCCGATCACACCGAGGACGACCAGCGCCACCATGATCATCGTGGCGAAGACTGGGCGCTTGATGGAGACATCCGAGATGATCATGACTTGCCGCCCGCGATGGTGACCTTGGCGCCGTTGCCAAGCGCGCCGACATTTCCGACGATGACGCGGTCGCCGGCGGTGAGTCCATCCTTGACTTCCGCCACGCCGGCGCCGTCGTCGACGACGCCAAGCGAGACGTTTCGCTTCTCCAGCGCTCCGCCGGCGATACGCCAGACGAACGGCGACGTGTCAGTGCCCTGGGCCTGGCGGATGGCGGCGGTCGGGATGAGGAGGACGGCGTCACGCCGTTCGCCTACGATACGTCCGCTGACGAATGTGTTGCCCTTGATCAGTCCCGACTTGTTCGGCACGCGCACATACACGGTCACGCTGCGCGACACGGGATCCACCGTTGGACTGACGCGGGCGACCTGTGACTCGATCGTGCGATTTTCGAGCGACAGTCGCACGACCTGCCCAGGGCGGACGATATTGGCGAGCCGCGCCGGGACATTGGCTGCCAGTTCGAGCGTTTCATTGCGGACCAGGATGAACAGCGGCGTGCTGACGGAGACACGCTCGCCGGGCTGCACCTGCCGCTGGTCGATGATTCCACTGCTTGGCGACAGGACGCGTGTGTCACCGGCCGAGGCCATGGCGCTCCTCAGTCGCGATTCCGAGGCAGCCACTGCAGCCTGTGCTGCGACGACGGATTGCTGTGCCGCGCGGTGTTCCTGCTCGGCGATTGCGCCGGCCTTGAACAGTGCGGCCGACTGCTCCGCGGCCCAGGTTGCGGTCTGCAACTGCGATCGTGCGGCTTCGCGATCGGCCTCTGCACCGCGTCGCGCACTCTCCTGCTGGCTGGACTCGAACCGTGCCAATATCTGCCCTGCGCTGACACGCTCACCTTCCTGGACATACACCGCGTTGATGTCGCCATTGAGGCGACTTCGCACCTGGATCGTTTCAATCGGCCGCAGGTTGCCGTTGATGGCGACCGCGTTCTCGATCACGCCCGCCTTGAGTGTCGCGATGTCGGTGGCGGCGAGGACGACGCCACCGCGGCCGCCAGGTCCACCACCGCCGGGTCCACCTCTGCTGGGGCCACCGGCGCCGTCTGGCGCGCCGCCAGCAGCGGCTGGACCGCCGGGGCCTTTGCCATTCTCGCCGGCGCGCGTCCTGGCCTCAGCCGTGTCGCTCGCTTTCGAGCACGCCGTGGCGAAGCAGAGCAAGGCGCACGTCAGCGCGCGCCTCGGGGGAAACACGTCAGCGATCCATCGTGACACGATCTGCTCCACGGTCGGTAATACGCATCACGCTGCCGTCGGGCAGTGGAATCGGGCGACCAGTCGCCCGCGCCAGATCGGCGGCGGCAAGAAAGACGTCATAAATCGCCCGGGCGGCATTCACCTGCGCACGCACGAGGTTGAGCTGGGCATCCGAGACATCGAGCGTCGTGCCCACGCCGCGAGTACTTCGCAGGACGGCGAGATCGTACGCTTCGGTCGCCTCGGCGACGGTCTCGCGCCGTGCATCAAAGAGCGTTCGCGCGCGCGCGAATTCCGCACGCGCTGCTGCCCCCTCGATGGCGACCGCTTCACGCACCAGGGCGAGCTGAATGCTGGATTGATCCGCCAGTGCATGCGCGTTCTCGATGTTCGCCTTCGTCCGCAACCCATCGAACAGCGGCCACGAGAACTGCAGGCCAAAGCTGCGATCCGTGAACCAGCCGTTGTTCTGGCACTGTCGCGTGGCGGCCGACCCTGGTGGGCAGAGATCGTTGCTCGTGGTGCCGCCACGGGTAGGAAACCCGTTGCCGGCGGGCAGGGCGAGGTATCCCGAGGTGAGTGTCGCGGTGACTGACGGCAGCAGGTCGGCGCGCGCGACGCGGATCCCCGCCTCACGCGCGCTCAACGTGAGCTCTGCCGCCCGAACGGCCGCGCGGACGTTCCTGTTGTCCTGAGTCGTGTCGACGGCAGCGAGGAGTTTCCGCAGTGCGAGCGTGTCGAGTTCCGAGGAGAGGATCAGGGGTTGCTGCGACGGTGCGTTGACCAGTCGACGCAGGTTGAGCATCGCGAGGTCGTAGTCGTTCTGCGCCTGCACGAGTGCGGGTTCGAGATTGGCCCTCTCGACCTTCAGGCGCAGCACATCGTAGCGCGACGCACGTCCCGCGGTCTCCAGTTGCTGCACCTGTGCCACGCGATCATCTGCGAGCCGGAGGTTCCGGCGCTGGATCTCGATCAGGCGGCGTGTAAAGAGGGCGTTGAGATAGGCGCGTTCGACGTCGACGACGAGCTGAGCGCGGATTTCGGCAGTACTCGCGCGCGCGGCGCTGCGGGACGCGTTGGCCGCGCGGGAACCGGCGACGACGCGGCCACCGAGAAAGAGGGGCTGCTGCAGCTGCGCGTTCGCCGTGTAGGTGAAGGCCTGGCCGAAGACGGCGCCAACGATGGTGGCGCGCGCGTTCTCGATGACCTGGTTGTAGCCGCTGTTGACCCGCAGTTGTGGCAGGCCGGTCGAACGGGCGAGCCCGATCTGTGCCTCCGCGACATTCACCGACGCGTTGGCGGCACGGATCTCCTCTCCGTCGCGCAGGGCGCGAAGGATGGCGGTGTCAAAAGTGAGCGCGAGCGTATCGGTGGCGAGGCGCTCAGCGCGGGATTGCGGTCCGCTCGCCTGCGCACTGGCCTGCGAGGCGGTGAGGGCCAGAGCAACGAGGACGACAAATCGCCCGCGGCGGGGCGCGGGGCGAACCATGGAGTGTGCAGACATTGTGACACTTGTACGGCGCACCGAGCAAGAACGTTTGTCCGAACGGATTACTACGCCGCTGCCGTCTGGTCCGGACCGGCGGCCAGCCGGCGCTTCATGACGGTCTGGAGGGCACGGACCACCTGCGGGTCAAGGAGCGCGCCGGCGACCGTCCCGAGGTAGGCGAGCGAGTCGAGCGGGGCCATCGGGTCCCGATAGGCGCGTTGCGACGTCAGTGCGTCGAAGGCGTCGGCGGCGGCCAGAATCCGTCCGCCGAGCGTGATGTGGTGCGCCTGAATGCCCCGCGGATACCCGCTTCCATCCCAGTGCTCGTGATGATCCTGGATGATATCCAGAACATGTTCGAGCTGCTGCAGCGGCCTGAGGATCTCGATCCCGATCCGTACATGCTGCTTGACGTGCTCGAACTCCTGCACGGTGAGTGAACTCGGCTTGTTGAGGATCTCCTCCCGGATGCCGATCTTGCCGACGTCATGGAGGCGTCCCGCAAGCCGCACCCCTTCGACCACCGTGGGCTCCTGCCCCAGTTCGACGGCAATCTCCGACGCCAGATCCGCGACTCGCTGCGAGTGGCCTCGCAGATACACATCCTTCGCTTCCATTGCGATGATGAGCGTCTCGACGACGCTCACCGAGAGCAGTCGCAGCGATTCCTTTTCCTGCTCGAGTTCTGCGGTCCGGAGACGCACTTCGTCCTGAATCAGGCTGTCGAATCGCTCTTTTTCCATGCGCGCCTGCCGACGTGCGAGCGCGCGGATCACGGCGTCCTGCAATGCGCGGAGTTCGATTGGCTTGACGAGGTAGTCGATGGCGCCGCCGGCCAGCACGTGTGCTGCCGTCGGTGCGTCATTGACCGCGCTGAGCATCAGTACCGCGAGATTCGGGTCGGCGGCGAGCACGCGCGGCAGCAACTCGGGACCAGAGAGGCCCGGCATGCGCACGTCGCAGATCATGGCGTCGAAGTCTTTCGACTCGAACAGGCTGAGTGCGTCCGACCCGTTGCCCGCCGCTTCAACGCCGTATCCGCAGCGCTGAAGGAAGCGCACCATCGCTACGCGAATCGACTCATCATCATCGACGACGAGAATTCGAGCGAGAGGCGGGAGCGCCGGCTTCGCTGAGGTGGCGTGGAGCGATGTGGTCACGGGCCGTGGTGCGAGGATCCAATACGGAGCGGGATCGCGAGGCGGCGGATGGTGCGTCCGTCGTCGGTGCGAATGACTGAAATGTTAGCACCATAGAGCTCACCTTCCGAGGGCACCATCCCGATTGGAATGCCATCATCTGCGACCGTCACGACTGCCAGGCCACCCTCGAGGTTGGCTCGGATATCGATGCGTCGCCGAGCCGAACTGAGCAGCGCGGTCTCCGACGCCACGATCGCGGTGGCGATCCAGTCGCGCAGTGATGCTTCCGGCCACGGCACCGGCGGGAGTGACGGCTCGATCGCGAGGTTGACGCTGATGGAGAGCACGCGCTGGGCTTCGGCACGTTCCCGCAGAATATCGTGCAGCAGCGGTTCGACCGCGATTGGATCGGCTGTGGACTGGGAATCATCGACCATCCCGCGGAGGGTGCGTGCGGCGTCCGCGGCGCGTCGCGCGCTCCGCTGAATCAGTGCCACGAGCTCGAGGACATCAGGCGCAAGCGGCTCATCGGCGAGCAGCTCCGACAGCGCACTGATCCCGGCAATCGGTGACGTGAGGTCATGCAGCCGGTTGGACAGCGTGCTGCGCATGGCGTGCAGCGATTCGAGGCCGGCGTCCGTGGGCGTGCGTGCGACACGTGGCAGCAGCACACCGAGCGCGCGCGCCATCGTGCCTGCCTGCTGCTCGATGCGCCTGATGGCGTCGTGCGGCACGTCACGATCGGCATCGAAGACGAGATCGATGCGGCCGATCGCGACATCGTTGTCCACGAGAGCGATCGATGCACCAGGAAGCGCCGGCACCAGCGATCGCCATCCATCGGGCACCAGCTGACGCGCATCGGGCATCTGGACGGCGCGACGCTGCCGTGCAAGATGCTCCGCACGCGCCGAGTCGAGAGGTGTGCCAACACCACGCAGTGCCGCGAGTGCGCCGGTGGCTGCCGGGAAACGCAGCATGCCGGTCGTGCGGTTGCGCACGCCGATGCTGACGCCGAGAAATGCCGTCTGGTCGAGCCGGAGAATGGCGGCGTTGGCGAAATCGTCGACCGTGACGGCTGCTGCCGCATCGAGCAGCATCGGCATGCTGAACGATGGTTCCTGCGGGCTCGCGTCGGGGTCGACGGTCGGTGCGCGGACGGAATCGCGGCGGCGCAACACGAGTGTTGCGAGCGCGCCCAGCTCATGTGCAAAGGTGCCGTCGGCGACCGTAAAAAGACGCCCAGGTCCGCCGATGATGGCAATGACACCGAGCGGCTGCGACGCATCGGTTCGGAGCGGTGCCGCGACGGCTCGGACCGGCGTTCGTCCGACGACCGTGTCAGTCCACCGAACACCGGTACTTGGGTCCGCGAAGACGGCGGATTGTGCGGTGAGCGCGCGGGCCGCGAAGGCGCGATCGCGCGCGACACGCGCGCCGGATTCGATGGGGACCTCGCCATGCGTCGCGATCGCGACGAGCGCGTCGGAGTCCTCCATGGTGAGTCCGACCCACGCCCCGGCCGCGTGCAGTGTCTCCACCGCCACGCTCAGCAGCCGTGCCAGCGCGGCGTGCGTCGTGGGAAGCGATTCAATCTCGGTGGCGAGCGCACGCAGACGCTTTGCACGTGCCGCATCATCAGGCGTGCCACCACCACGCGATGCACCACCGGCAGGGGCATCGATCACCGGCAGATGCGCACTCGAGGGCATGCGCGTTGCGTCGGATGCGTCGAGGCCCGACAACGGCTCAGGCATCGACGCGCCGATCAATCACTCGGCGAACTCGACGGAAACGGCGTGTGGAATGATGCCCGCGTCCGTGCCCCGCTGCAGAAACAGCTGCACCGCCGCGCGTCCCGCATCGCCATAGTCGAGCGTCCATTCGTTGACATACATACCGACGAATGTATCGGCCTGACTGCGATCAAGTCCACGCGCGTACTTCATCGCATGGTCGAGTGCGGCACGGCGATGCGTGAGTCCGTACGCGATACTGTCACGCAGATGTCGACTGATCACGCTGATGAGGTCGGGACCGAGATCCTTTCGAATGACGTTGCCGCCCAGCGGCAGTGGCAACTGCGTTTCCTCGTGCCACCACTGCCCAAGGTCGAGCAGGTTGTGCAGCCCGCGCTCACCGTGGGTGAGTTGTCCTTCGTGGATCAACAACCCGAGATCGACGTGACCGTCGAGAACGGCGTCCTCGATCTTGTCGAACGGTACGAACACCGCCTCGAAGTCCGGCTCGAAGAGCCTGAGCGCGAGATAGGCGCTCGTGAGCGGACCTGGCACCGCAATGCGAGCGCCCTTGATCGCATCAGCGCTGCGTCGGGAGCGCCCGACGACACGCGGGCCGTACTTGTCGCCCATGGACGCACCGTGCGGCAACAGCGCGTAGTGCTCGGAGAGATATGCAAACGCATGGATCGAGACCGCCGTGACCTCGAGTTCCTGGCGCATCGCGCGCTGGTTGAGCGTCTCGATGTCCTGCAGTTCGTGACGGTACGCGAGACCCTCGGTGTCGATCTTCCCTTCGGCGAGCGCATAGAACATGAATGCGTCGTCGGAGTCGGGGCTGTGCGCGACGGTGATGGTGCGAGTCGGTTCAGTTTTGTGCCGTGTCACTTGACGTTCCGTCGCGCGCGTGCGAGCGCGCTGTCGAGGTCGATTTGCGTCACCTGATACTCTGGCAGGTTCTTCGCGCGTTCGGACACTGCGGCAGCGATCAGGCGTCGATCGAATTCCGTCTGCGCCTTTGTATCGCCGCGCATCCCGGCCGCGGTACTGCCAAGGGACAGGCCGAGGAGGTGTGTGGGTGAAGCCTTGAGGATGGTGTCCGCCTGCGCCGTCGCGATTTCCTTCACGTCGGCGAGTTCGGCAATCCTGCCGAGTTCGAAGCGCTGGAGGAGGGTCGGGGCAGGGAGGCTCTGAAACGACATCAGCGCCATCGGCGCAAAGAACTGCACCGAATCGCGCTTGCCCTGTTCGGCGAGCGAGACGACGCGATTGAACAGCCGGAGCGCACGTTCGTCGGGCGACATTGCCGAGATGTCCGGTGCGCGAACCGGGCGTTCCGCGTCAGGCGCGGCCGCGGCGGGGTCCGCCGTGAACGGCCCGGCGCCGGGGGAGGCTGCAGGCGCCGCGGCGACGGCGGCGGGGCGATTGAAACGCTGGCCTGCGACGAGCGCGATCAGCGCGAGCAAGGCGATGGCGGCGACAGCCCAGGGGAGAACCTGGTTCTGGCCCGCACCAGGTGCGTGGGTCGGTGCCGATCCCGAGCCGGGCGAAAACACCGGGTCTCCGACGGCCTGACCGCAGCGATGACAGAACCGCGCGCCGGCGCCGAGCTGTGCGCCACAGGCTGCGCAGAAAGCAGACGACATTTGGAATTCAGGGGAAGACGTTCGTGGCGCAGGGCTGCGCCGCGTAAGCCGAGCAATCTAGTCGATCCGATGGTTCCCTCGCTGCTGGCGTACTTTTCAAGCCATGACTCCAGACACACCCGCAGCCAGTGAGCTGCGGACCGCTTCCATTGGCGATATCCAGTCGCTCCTCGGCGCACAGGACATCCGTTTTCTCCGGCTGCAATTCACGGACATTCTCGGGGTGATCAAGAACGTCGAGATCCCGAGGTCACAATTTGCGAAAGCGCTGGCGGGGGACATCCTCTTCGACGGCAGCTCGATCGAGGGGTTCGTGCGGGTGGAGGAGAGCGACATGCTGCTCAAGCCCGATCTCTCGACCTACCGGGCGCTGCCTTTCGGTCCGCAGGGTGCGCGGGTGGCGCGAATCATCTGCGACATCTCGATGCCGGATGGCGCGCCGTTCGTCGGTGACCCACGAGGCCGCTTGAAAGCGGTGCTGGCGCGGGCGGCTGCGCTGGGGTTCACGATGAACGCCGGGATGGAGGCGGAGTTCTTCCTGTTCAAGCAGGACGAGTCGGGTGCCGCGACGACGGACACGCACGATGTTGGCGGCTACTTCGATCTCGCGCCGGTGGACATGGGCGAAGAAGCGCGCCGGGCGATCGTCGACACGCTGGAGCAGATGGGCTTCGAGGTCGAGGCAAGTCATCACGAGGTGGCGCACGGGCAACACGAGATCGACTTCCGCTATGCCGACGCGCTGACGACGGCCGACAACCTGACGACGTTCCGTTTCGTGGTGAAGCAGGTGGCGCAGCGATTCGGGTTGAGCGCGAGCTTCATGCCGAAGCCGATCTTTGGCCAGAACGGCAGCGGGATGCATACGCACCAGTCGTTGTTCAAGGGGAACGAGAATGCGTTCTGGCAGGCTGACGCGCCGTTCGAACTGAGTCAGACGGCGCTGCACTACATCGGCGGACTGCTGCGGCACGCGCGCGGGTACTGTGCGGTGACGAACCCGCTGGTGAACAGCTACAAGCGACTGGTGCCGGGCTTCGAGGCGCCGATCAACGTGGCGTGGAGCATGCGGAACCGGTCACCGATGTTGCGCATTCCGGCGCGTCGCGGGACGGGGACGCGCGTGGAGCATCGGTTGCCGGATCCGAGTGCGAATCCGTATCTGGCGCTGGCGGTGATGTTGTCGGCAGGGCTGGATGGGATTGCGACGCAGGCCGATTCACGCGAGCCGGTGGACACGAACATCTTCGAGATGAGCCACCGGGAGAAGCGGCGGTTGCGGATTGATGATCTGCCGAGGGACCTGAACGAGGCGTGTGATGAGCTGGAGAAGGACGAGGTGATCAGGGCGGCGCTGGGGGAGCACATTTTCGAGCATTTCCTGGTGGCGAAGCGGGCAGAGTGGGAGGAGTTCTCGGCGCAGGTGTCGAGGTGGGAGGTGGAGAATTATCTGATGAAGTATTGAACCATTCCACGGACGAAACTGGCGACGACGGTCGCGTGTCGAAGACGCAACCACTCGCAACTCCAAGCCGTACTGGGCAGCTTACGATCGATCAATTGACGATCATCGCGTGTCGGTTTGGTCGTGCGTTGAGAATACCCAGCCGAATCTTGAGTACACGCCCCTCAGCCGCCCTGCAGTGAATGTGAAGTCATGCGCGGCACTCATCACGTTGACCGTTGGGAGTGTTGAGGAACCGATCAACCCGAGTTTGCGCCACTCCACATCCACGAACGCCTCGCCTGCGGCCGCCGTGAAGTGGCTGGGTACCTGCGTGTCGAACTCCAGCCGGATCTTGTCGTCACCGAGGCGTGATCGTAGCCGCAGTTCTTCGTCAAGCGACAACCGGAACAGTTCAGTCATCGCCTCACCAGAGTAGGAATCCGTCATGAGAGGCAGGCGCCACCGAGTTGCGACGGCACGTTGACCCATTGTCGTGCCGAGTTGCTTGTCGATGATACGCTCCCAGCGTTTGTCCTCATGAAGCAGAAGGTGACGTGACTCGCGATGGTAAACCTCCTCGATCATCGCGCGATTCATCGCCGGCACCGCGAGACGAGGCGTTCGGCGGATCAGCGCCTGGGTGAGCGCCAGCACCGGCAGGTCTTCGTAGACGCTACCGATCCCGGTGCGCAGCCACGAGGGTGGTACCGTGCCCTCGAGCACCTCGCCGAAGGGCCGATCCGGCTCGATGACCAGTGCGCGAGGATGGCGGTACCCATCAATGCGTGGCCGCTCGTGGCGATGGACGCGGCCGAGCCGCTGCAAGAGCACATCAATAGGGCACAGATCGGTAATGAGCAGGTCGAAGTCGACGTCAAGGCTCTGCTCGGCGACCTGCGTGGCAACGAGAATTCGCCCGGCGACAGTGCTCTCACGACCGAAGTCCTTTCGGACCGCCATGTCCAGTACTGACCTGTCCGCGCGCGTATAGCGGCTGTGATACGGTGCAGCGCCGGAGTTGGTCGGTCCCCAGACAAACGCAGAATCGCAGTCGATAAGCTTTTGCATCGTCTCGAGCACAGCACTCACGGTGTTCCGGATGATCAGGACGCGCGCGCCATCCCGTGCTGCGTCAATTGCCATTCGCGAGACTGACTCGCGCGCGATCTCCACAATCTCGTAGCTCCGTTCCCGTGATGCGGGACTCGCAATTGGATGCTCACGAAGCACCCCGTCCGGGCTGCCATAGCTGACACTTGGAAATGCTCGCCTCCTCGCGGCGGCACGACCAGGAGCCGGAGAGACCGCTGCCAATTCGTAGGAGACATCCGTCGCGAGCGTCGCGGACATCGCCACCAGCACGCCTCCGCAGCCCCGGACGAACTGCGCAAGGCGCGACAGGAGCGCCAGCATATAGCCATCATACGAGTGCAGTTCGTCAACCACGATGACGAGGCGGGTCAACGCCGCGAGGCGAAGATGCGCGTGCTTGACTGGAAGGCTCGCAAGCAAGGCCTGATCGATGGTCCCAACAACGAGTTCACCTGCAAACGCCTTCGTGAGGGACCGCGATGCCCAGTGGCTGACAGCGGCACTTTCGTCGGCGTCATCATCCCGCGGCTCGATGCCGTTCTGCTGGCGATGGTCGGCCGATCCCCCTGCAGCAAGCACAATATTGCCTGCTGCTTCGGGACAAAACGCCAACGCGAACTCTCGAATGCGAGCATGCATCGCGGCAGCCGTTGCCCGAGTCGGCAGCGCGAAGAAGAGGCCGTCCGCGCGTCCGGCGGCGCGCAGGCGCGCGTAGAGTGCAAGGGCCGCCTCAGTCTTTCCACTGCCGGTGTCAGACTCGATGATCACGAGCTCCCCGGGCGCTGGCAGCGGAGCGGTCATGACATGTGACTGCAATGCAGACGGTCTTCTCGCAAGTCGTGGGAAGAGGTCTGGCCAGCTGACGTGCATCGTATCTCGCCCGGGCAGCTCGCGACGCGTACCTGTTCGTTCGAGGGCGGTACGAGCTCGCTCGCAGCGGTCGGCCCAGTACCCGGCGGCGTCCTGCTCCATCTCTGGAGCGAAGGGGAAGATCGCCTCCGTAGAGCCGATCCAGTCTGCTAGCGTCAAGGCGCCGGCCAGCAACTGCGATTCCGTTGGAAGCAGTGATCTCGAGAGTACCTCCAACTCCGACAGCCGCATTGCCTGGTCCACCAGCTGCAACCCAAAGTCGACGGGGTCACGATCCGCGGAGGGCTGCCAGTCCGCCGACCACACCAACGGTGTCGGCTGATTCGGTGCAGCCCATGGCCGGCCATGGTGTGCGATGCCTAGCGACGCGAGCGCGAATGCGATCTCGGCGTTCCTGTCGTGGAGTGGTGTCAGCAACGCGGTACGGAGCTCCACGACGCGCGCGCCCCTCGCATCGAGCAACTTTGCGTGCCGCAGGTCGCCGATCACGCGCTGCACATGACTGGTCCTGCGCAGGTCAGCAGTACCGAGACGACGCTCTTGGAACCCGTGATGCACCTTACCGATGTCGTGGGTCAGTGCGAGGTACGTTGCGAGTGCCTGAAACGGAAGCGGTGCGACACCACCGTTGCGAGCCAGATGGTCTGCCCGAGATGACAGTGCCGTGCCCGGCGCGAACAGGGCGCGGATTACCGCCGCGACATCCATGAGGTGCGCCGACAACGGGTGCCAGCCCGTGGGTCCTGTCTTGGCCCAAAATGAGCCAGACGGTACAATTGCCGTTGGACTTGGCTCGTAAGCCGGCGGAATCACGAAGTGCGCCTCCGATGTATGTCAGACCCTTGCGCCATCATTGATTCCCACGGATTGTGAAGCCAGACCTTCAATGATAGAGCCTTTGCACAATCTGCTGGATGACCCGCTGTTTGACGCAGTGGTTGATGGAACGCTCGGTCGCTGGACCCTTCCCGATGTTATCGCGCGACTCCTGGACGCGCGCCTGACGGAACTCCGTGGCGTCAGTGCGATCCAGCGTCAGTTCGTCTGGCGGTTGCTCGTGCGATGCGCCGCCTTCGCGACGCGCAATGACTCACCTGCCTCGCTCACGGTCGATACCATTTGTGACCGGCTCGCCGAAGCGACACCAGACCGCGACGCATGGTCGCTGTACCGCGCCGACGGCGGTGCCGCGTTTCTTCAGGTACCCATGGGCACGGATTCGCCAGCTGCAAGCGGCTACAAGCTTGAGGACCTCTCGCGCCTCACTGTGATCCCCGGCGGGAAGAACCACGAGTTCAAGCGTGGGGTCGCAGCGCGGCTGTCACCGTCTGACACCTTGTATGCGCTCGTCGAGTATCAGTTCGGCTCCATCTTCACCAAGGGCAACTACGCGTCGCAGATCATGGGCTCTGCGACGGGCAAGGGGAGCGGCTCGCCGTTCATGGCGCCGTGGTGGCCATCTCTAGGCGCAGCCTTCCTGGCACACGTGAGTGCCTCGCTCGATCACTCGGCATATGTGCGTGACGTGCTGGGGATCACCGGCGACGTCTGGGCGTTGTGGACACTGCCGTGGCCAGGACAGAAGGAGGGCATGCCCGGCGTGCGCCTTGCCCCGCACTTCATCCCTCTGGCAAGACGGGTTCGCCTTGACGTGGCATCGAGTTCCGGACAATTCGAACGACTTTGGTTCAGTGCATCGGAGGGTCCGCGCGTGGCGGACCACACCATGGGGAGCGGGCTTGGCGACGCTTTCACGCCGTTCGTGGTGCGCGACGCTCGCGTAAAGGTGCGCGGAGTCATGGGCACGGGGTTTGACTACCGTGAGGTCGCGCGGCTCCTGTTGGACGCTCCGATTGATCCGCGTGGGTCCAAGTCTTTCGCTGTGGCGCATGCAGCCCGAGTCTCGACGGACGAGATGCTCCCCGTTCTGATGGAGGGTGTCGCGTTCGATCAAGGCAAGACGATAGGGTTTCACCAGCGCTTCATTGTGCTGCCGCGCCTCAGCGTCCTCGATCCTGAACCGCATGCGCTGTTGCTTGACGCGATGCTGACGGATGCGAAGGCCGCGGAGTCGACGCTCGCGGCGGCGGCAAGAGTCTGGATGAGCGGGTCGGCCAAGCCGAAGAAAGGCGACCGCAGCCGTGTAGATCACTGCCGGTCCTACCTCACGCAGCGGATCGATTCGCTCTTCTTCTCAGAGATCGCTGCGCTGATGCGAAACGCCTCGGAGCAGGGTTCAATTGACG
This sequence comes from Gemmatimonadaceae bacterium, assembly GCA_031373905.1. Lineage (GTDB taxonomy): Bacteria > Gemmatimonadota > Gemmatimonadetes > Gemmatimonadales > Gemmatimonadaceae > JACMLX01. The sequence goes on from JANMNM010000008.1 coordinate 21,964, forward strand.
GCGCCCAAGGACGGTGGCGACGCGCGCTGCGCGCCTCGGCCCGCCGCGCGCTAGACGAGGTGATGGCGTCAACACCGGTACCCACCGCGCGGCGATTCGAGCGCGCGGCCATGGCTGAGGATTCGCTCAGCCGAGGTTTCCTGAGGCATGGCTGGCCGGCGTCCCAGTCGGAACAATCTGCCGACGCGTCGTCGGCCCAACTGCTAACTGACCATGGCTGACATCACCGAGGAAAGGCCGAGTGAAAGAGCCTTAGTCGCGACGTCCATCGCGACAGCGCTGCGCACGGTGGAGCGCTGGCGGTCGCGCGGTGACCGTGGTCGCCTCGCCGAACTCCGCCGCATGGGCCGTGATATGATACCGGGTGAGGCGTTCTGGTGCATCGCCGATCTGGCGCATGCAGACCAGGCGACGGAGACGTTCCTGCGACAATTCCTTCCACTGGCCACCCTTGCGACGCACCGCGGGAAGGCGAGGCCCGGTGCCGCCATGCGCGCTGCCGGCATCGCACCGTCTCGGTTCGAGCGATGGCTTCGCCAGCCGCGCGCAACAGCGATAGTCGATGCGCGGCGTCTCATCCGACGATGCGCGTCGCTCGACCTGATACAGCTTGGATTGGCCCTGTATTTCTGGACCGACGACACTCGCGTCCAACTCGCCCGCGAGTTCTATCGGAATCCGCAGACCACCTCCGCCACACGCGTCGTACCAACTCCATTGAGTGAGCCGAATCATGGGTGACTTCGTCCAGATCCATAGCCTTGTTTCCTATCCAGGCGTCCTGCTGAACCGCGACGATGTCGGCCTTGCCAAACGCCTGCCTTTTGGGGACGCCGTCCGAATCCGTGTCTCGTCCCAGTGTCTCAAGAAGCATTGGCGCGACGCCTTGACCGCGCGACATGCGGAACTGCGCCCGGCGGTACGGAGTCGCGAGATATTCTCGCGAGAGATCGAGGCACCGCTGATTGCTGAAGGGGTCGATCCGTACACCGCGCGCGCGGCCGCTGCGATGGTTGCTGGCATCGTGCTCAAGAGTGCGGAGAAGAAGGAGGCCGACGCCGCGGATGATGACGACGGCGCGGACGCCGGGACGATAGAGTCTGGGTCAGCGCTGTCGACCGGACAGGTGCTTGTGATGAGTCGGGCCGAGGTCGAATACATACGGGCAGTGGCGCGGCGTCTTGCTGCGGCATACGGCGCGGATTCCGGCAGCGATGACGGGAAGAAGGTCGCAAAGGGTGCGGCTAAGAAGGGAAAGGGGGACGCGCCGAAGTTGACGAAGGAAGAGGTCGCGGAGCTGCGCTCGGTCGCGGCATCCTTCGACTCCGCGCTCTTCGGTCGTTTCATCACCAGTGACATTCTGGCGCGTATCGACTCGGCGGTGAGTGTCGCGCACGCGTTCACCGTGCATGCCGAGCAGGCGGAGACCGATTACTTCACGGCGGTGGACGAGCTTGCAGGCGCTTCCGGTGCGGCGATGATCGGTGACGTTGAGCTGACCTCGGGGCTGTTCTACCTCTACCTCGTCGTCGACCTGAATCAGTTGCGGCAAAACCTCGGGACAAATCACGGGGAAGCCGAGACCCTCTCGCGGTGGCTGATTGATGCCGTCGCGACGGTCAGCCCGGGAGCGAAGCGTGGCTCCACCGCTCCGTTTGCGCTGGCGGATTTCGTGCTGCTCGAGCGCGGGTCGAGTCAACCGCGTTCGCTCGCCAATGCGTATCGCCGCGCGGTCCAGACACCCGTCGGAGCAGACGTTCTTGAGACCGCCATCGGCGCGTTGCTCAATGAGCGCCAGCGGCTGGCACAGATGTATGGCAACATGGCCACCATCGATCGGGCGTATGTGGCGAGCACGGTGGACGACCTGTCGGGTGTCGACCGAAAGACTCTGCCAGACGCGCTCGACGCGATCTTTGCGATCTGAATGCCGATGACCGCGTTCATTCTGCTCAGACTCGACGCTCCGTTACAGGGTTGGGGAGATGTCGCACGGGACAGTCGCCGGCCCGCGAGTGCTGTGCCGGGGCGTTCCGCGTTGACCGGACTGCTCGCAAACGCGCTGGGTTGGCGATACGAGGACGGTGATCGCACGAACGCGCTGCAAGCCGCGCTGCGAGTCGCCGCCTGTCTGCATACGCCCGAGGAGCGTTCGCACGTCGTCGACTTTCAGACGGCATACCTGCAGGGTGATGCCGTGGGATGGACTCGACGCGGAGTCGAGGGAAGGATTGGCGACTATTCCGAAGGGAACACAATCCTGCGAAAGGAGTTCATTGCCGGAAGCGAGTTCGGTGTTGCCATCGGCCTTCGCCCGGACGCTCCAGTCTCAGCGACGGAAGTGCAGGAAGCGCTTGTCCGTCCAGCGCGGACGCTGTTCCTCGGCCGGCGTTCGTGCCTTCCATCGCGGCCCATTTTCGATGGCATGGTGGAAGCACTGACTGCGACGGAGGCACTGCGGACCCGGATTGTCGGTCGCGTCCCTGTGTGGTACGACGAGGGCGAAGGTCCCCACGATGGCACGGCAGCAGCGCCTGATCAGCGGGACTTCACGACCGACAGGTTCTCACTCGGCGCGCGCGTGAATCGTGCGATGGTCGAAGGTGGACTGTCATGAACACGGGCGGTTTCATCTCGCGTATCACGCTGCGGCTCCCGATGGACCCGCCTGGTGGTACGTCGCGAGAGTACTTACGGCACCAGGCCGTCATGTCGTTGTTCACTGGTGACGACGATGCAGCGAGGCCGCTCTTTCGTCTGATGACGTCTGGCAGTGAGACGGAGCAGCTACTGGTGGTCAGCTCGGGTGTGCCGGTCGCGACGCCGAGCATCGAACCGGGTACTTGGGTTGCACGCGTGGAGTCAAAGCCATTTGCACCGCAGTTGTCGACGCAGCAGGCGCTCGATTTCAGCATCGCGGTCAACGCCACTGGCGTGGTCACGCAGTCGGACGGGCGCAAGCTCCGCCAGGATATCTGGGACATCGTGTTCGCTGGTGACCCAGGACCGGAGGTCGACCGGGACGATGTGTACACTGCGTGGCTGGTTCGGCAGCTCGACGGAGTCGCAGATGTGAACGCTGTCCGGGTCGTCTCGCGCGGATTGGTTCGGGTGAGGCGAACACCGCGTGCGGCTCCGATTTCGTATGTGCAGACGGAGCTGGTTGGATCGCTCGTCGTGCGAGATCCAGAGGCACTGCAACGCCGGCTAGTCGACGGCATCGGACGCGCGCGTGCGTTCGGGTGCGGCCTCCTGTGCCTGATGGCTCACGGCTCCCTGCAGAGGCGCTGACATGCTGCAGGTGCGACATCGCCTCTCGTTCCTCTACATCGAACGAGGGGCGTTGGCCGTGATCGACGCGTGCCTTGTCCTGGCGGACTCCGAACATGGCGCTCGTCTGGAGATCCCGGCTCGCGCTACCACGGTCCTCTTGATCGGTCCCGGTACCTCGGTCACGACCGACGCGGTCCGTCTTGCTGCCGCGTACGGAATACAGCTCATCTGGACGGGCGAACATGGTGTGCGGTGCTATTCCGCCGGTCGCGCGTGGACACAGTCGTCGCAATGGCTTGAGACGCAGGTTCACTTTTGGGCAGACCCTCAGCGGCGTCTGATGGTGGCACGCCGCATGTTCAGACTGCGATTTCAGGCAACACTCGAGCGTCGTTCAATCGAGCAGTTGCGTGGCATCGAAGGTGCGCGCATGCGCGAGTTTTACAAGCAGACCGCGCGCCTCTTCGGAATACGCTGGGCTGGGCGACGCTATCCCGGAGGCGGGTCCGTGACTGAGTTCGACGCGCCGAACCTCGCACTCAACGTCGCGAACACCTGCTTGTATGGAATCACGGAGGCCGCCGTGCACGCGCTCGGCATGTCGCCTGGCCTTGGCTTCATCCATAGTGGCAGTTCTGTTGCATTTGTGCTCGATATTGCAGATCTCTACAAGACCGAACTCGTCATCCCGGCCTGCTTCGGACTCATTTCCCGAATGGCGAAGGACGGGACTGCGTGGCCGACTCTGGAGCGAGACACAAGGCGCTTGATGCGCGATGAGTTCCGGAGCGGCACGCTCCTCGATCGCATGATCAAGGACATAGAGGGTTTGTTCGATGATGATTCTGGTCGTTGAGCGAGCGTCTCCGAAGATCCGTGGGTTCCTGTCGTCCTGGTGCCTGCAGGTCGCCACTGGTGTCTACGTCGCGAATCTTCCTCACGCGATTCGCGAGAAGATCTGGGCTCAGATTGAGGAGTGGGCACCGGCAGAAATGGCGGCAGTCCTCGTATGGACACGAGGCGACAGCGAGCAGGGGTTGCGCTTCCTTCAGCGAGGAACCCCTCGCCGCCGACTCGTCGAGGTGGAGGGTTTGGTCGTCAGTTCGTGGATTGATGCAAGTGAAGAAAATCGGTAGCGGAAGACCCGCGTCGTAAGTTGTTTGTTCGCTTGAAGTTGCGAAAAGAGTGTTCCCCGCGCGAGCGGGGATGGACCTCATGCAGTCTGCCGCATCGGGTGAGCTAATTCGTGTTCCCCGCGCGAGCGGGGATGGACCTCACGCTGGAGATCACCGAAGTGCGCGTCCAGCGTGTTCCCCGCGCGAGCGGGGATGGACCCGCCGCGGCGATTGGTGCGCCACCGACGATGATGTGTTCCCCGCGCGAGCGGGGATGGACCCACACCTCGCGGCCCTTGCCCGTGGGGTTAGCCGTGTTCCCCGCGCGAGCGGGGATGGACCCTGCGAATGGGCGGGCATCGACTTCGGGACGGTGTGTTCCCCGCGCGAGCGGGGATGGACCCGCGGCGGGGGAGCTGGACACGATGGTCAAGCGGTGTTCCCCGCGCGAGCGGGGATGGACCCTGGGCCCTCAGGGGAGCAACGGCGGCGTCGTAGTGTTCCCCGCGCGAGCGGGGATGGACCTAGCCCGCATTTCTCACCAGCGGGCATGTATCGGTGTGTCGGACAGCGGTTGTCGGTGATGCGGCGTCACACGGAGAAATTCGGCGCTGTGGGGACGTCGTGCACGATGGGGGCGGGGGCGATTGAGCCGTGGTCGGCCC
>JANMNM010000257.1:0-10264 GCA_031373905.1 Gemmatimonadaceae bacterium
CCAGGCGTTGCATCGCAGCGCGACGTACGGCACAATCGGCAGTTCCTTGCCGCCGTGATCAACACGCCACTCGCGTTTCCGCCGGGATCGCGCCAGCAGTATTCCAACGCGGGATTCGTCGTGCTTGGCGCGTTGATCGAGCGCGTGTCGGGTGAGGACTACTACGCGTACGTGCAGCGCCACATCTTCGCGCCCGCCGGAATGACTCGCACGGGGCATTTCGCCGTTGATTCGTTGCCACCCCGGACCGCCATTGGCTACACACGCGGCGGCGGCGATGAACCGGGAGACGCAGCACGAAACACGCCGCTCCGCCCCAATACCGGCAATCTGCCGGGCCGTGGCAGTGCGGCAGGCGGCGGCTACTCAACGGTCGGAGACCTGAAGCGACTGCTCGCCGCGCTCCGCGCGGGCAAGATTGCCGCAGGACCTCCCGGCGTCGGCATTGCGGGTGGGACCGGCGGCGTGAACGCGGTCGTGGAGAGTGGCTTGCCAGGTGGCTACGACGTGATCGTGCTCTCGAATCTGGATCCGCCATCGGCCGAGCGCATCTCGCGGCAGATTGCAACCTGGCTCGGCGCGCGCGACGAGTGAGCATCGGCACTGCCGGTACCACACGTGGCGTGAAGTCATTCGGTCCGCACGCTGACACTCATTCCACTTGACCGGAGCTGTTCGTGACACCGATCCGCGCCGCAGTGATGGTCGCACCGCATGTCCCGATCGAGATGCGAGAGCTGCCGATGCCCGCGCTCGAACCGGGTGCCGCCATGCTTCGCACGCTGTACTCGGAGGTCTGCGGCACCGACGTGCATCTGCACCACGGACGACTGTCGGGTGTTCCATATCCGATCGTGCCAGGTCACGTGTCAGTCGGTCACATCGAGCAGCTGCGCGGTGCGATCACGGACATCCATGGCACGCCGTTCCGCGAAGGTGATCTCGTCACCTTTCTCGATGTGCACGAGACCTGCGGCGCGTGCTACGAGTGTCTCGTCACGAAGCAGACCACGAGGTGCGCGCATCGCAAGGTGTACGGCATCACGTACGGAGTGACTGACGGGCCTCTCGGTGGCTGGGCCGAGCAGATCTGGATGAAGCCCGGCGTGAAGTTGCTGCGCGTGCCCGCCGGCGTGGACCCGATCCGGTTCATCGCTGGCGGCTGCGGCCTCGTGACCGCGATGCATGCGATCGAGCGCGGCGGCGTGCGGCTCGGCAATTCCGTCGCGGTGCTGGGAGTCGGGCCTGTCGGTCAGGCGGCGATCGCGCTGGCGGGGTTGAGTGGTGCCTATCCGATCATCGCGATCGGCGGCCCGGACTCCCGGCTCCAGTTCGCATCGCAGATGGGAGCCACACATACGCTCGGCCTCGACATGGCACCAGAGGAACGCGCAGGGCAGGTTCGCGCGCTGACGGGTGGGCGTGGGGTGGACATCGTCATCGAAGCAGCCGGTGTTCCGGATGCCGTCACGCAGGGACTGGATCTCGTGCGCGATGGCGGGCTCGTGGTCGTCGTGGGCCAATACACGGACGGTGGGTCAACCGAGTTGAACCCGCACCGACAGTTGAATCGCAAGCACGCAGAGCTGGTGGGCTGCTGGGGCTGCGACTATTCGCACTTCCATCGTTCGATGCAGGTGCTCGCGGAGCAGGGGCGTGATCTGCCGTGGGAAGAGGGGATCTCGGCGCGGTACTCGCTCGAACAGGCGAATGAGGCGCTCGCCGCGGTCGCCACCCGGGCGGTGGTGAAAGCGTTGATCGTGCCGAATGGCGATGGCGGGTCATGACACGCGTCCTGATCGTCGAGGACAACAACTCGATCGCGCAGGGCGTGCGGATGGCGCTGCTCTCTGAAGGCGTCGATGCGCGGATCGCAGTGGACGGCCTCGAGGGGCTCGACCGGGTGCGCATGTGGCAGCCTGACGTGGTCATCCTCGATCTGATGCTCCCGAAGCTGGACGGGTTGCAGGTACTGCGCACGATGCGGAAGGAAGGGTTCGACACGCCGGTACTGATTCTCTCCGCGCGCGGCGATGATGTCGACAAGGTTCGTGGGTTCAGGACCGGTGGCGACGATTACGTCACGAAGCCATTCAGTGTTGCGGAGTTGCTCGCGCGTGTCGAGGCGCTGGCGAGGCGACGCGTTGCAATGCGCGTGGAGCCGAACCGGAGTGTGCAAGTCGAGTCGTTTGCAGGCCTTGAGCTCTCGCTCGGGACGCACGAGGTCCGGCATTGCGGCGTATTGATCGAGCTGCGCCCGCGCGAGTACGATCTGCTGCTGGCATTGGTGCGGCGTCAGGGCGAAGCGGTGTCACGTCGCGATCTGCTGCGTGAAGTGTGGGGCTACGACGACGATGTCGAAAGCCGGACGATCGACAGTCACATCGTCGAGTTGCGCCGGAGCCTGCACACCGCAGCAGCCGACGGCGTGCAGATTGTCACGACCAGAAAGGTGGGATACCGCCTCGTCGCTCCAGGTCAGACCGGCGGCTCGTCCACCGCATGACGCCTGACCGCAGCGGCACGTGGCGCAGCTGGTCTGGCGGTGACCGGCACGGCATCGGATACGCACTCCTCGTCATCGCTGAAGTTGTCGTCCTGCTGCTGGCATGGCAGGGAATCCGCGCCATCGATCAGCAGCAGCGCAACGTGAAAGGCAACCTCGCGCAGTTCGCCAGCTTCGGAGCCGCAAGCTTTGCGTATCGCGCCGGTGCGCTGGTCTTCAATCACGCAAACCTGGTTGGCGAAGAGGTGGATCGCATCGCCAGCCGCAGCACGCCGGACATTCTTTCGGGTGCCAGGGCGCTGACCGACTCGTTGTCGCTGTGCAATTGCGAGCGAGGGCTCCGCGTCAGGACGCTGTTGGTGCTGGACGGCGCGGCCACAGTGCTGGCGCGGTCGACGGCCGACAGTGTGACCCTCCCGCGGCGGACGCTGGCCGCCATGTACGCGAAGATCAGGGAGTATTCGTTCCCGGTGCTGACCGTTCGCATGACCGATGAATCGGGCACGCCGGTCGTGATGGCGTTGTCCAGGATCGGTCGCGAGACGGGGCCGCGCGAACGATTCTTCCTCACGTCGTATGATCCCGACAGCGTGAGCGCCGCGTACGGCAGGTACATCTACGACATGGCGCCCCCGCTGCTTCCAAGCGTGTACGGATGGCGCAGCATGAATGAGGGCGTCATTGCCGTGCGCGTGGTACTGCCTGGCGGCCGGGTGTTCTACCAGAGCGGCAGTGCGCCGGCGGCGGGTGACTCGTCGTCCGTCCAGTTCGGACCGGACTCGCTGGTGCGCGTCTCGGCCGCGCTGACGCCGGCCGCCGCGATGCGCGTGCGCGGGAATGCGGGCGGCGCATATGCCCGAACATGGGTCGTGTTCATGGCAATCATCGCGACACTGGTGATTGCACTGATCGCACTCGTGTTGCGCCGGGCCACGGAACTGGCGCGACTGCGCGGCGACTTCACTGCCGCCGTCTCGCACGAACTGCGGACGCCGCTGACGGAGATCATGCTGTATGCCGAGTTGATCCAGACCGGCCGGACGAGCGGCGCGGCGGCCACTGCGGACGCCGCACACGTGATCCTCGCAGAGGCGCGTCGGCTGCACAACCTGGTGGAGAATGTGCTGGTCGTGGCGCGCACGGATCGGCGGATGCTTCGGGTGCGCGTTGGGGCGCACGACCTGGTTCCGATCGTACGCGCGACCGTGGCGACGTTCCTGCCGCTGGCGGCGAAACGGCAGATCCCGGTGGAACGTGAACTCCCCGAGTCACTCGTGGCACGCTGCGATCCAGGCGCCGTCTCCTGCGTGCTGCTGAATCTGCTCGACAACGCCGTGCGCTACGGCCCGCAGTCACGGGCGGTCATCGTGCGAGCGCGATTCATTGGCCAGGATCAGGTTTCGCTCGAAGTGGACGATGCCGGACCGGGAATTCCGGCCGACGATCGCGAACGCGTCATGCAGCCGTACGTACGACTCGATCGCGATGTGGACGCGCTGACGAGCGGGAGTGGACTGGGTCTCGCCGTGGTGGACGCACTGGTGGAGGAGATGCAGGGCACGATCCGGTTTGACGACTCGGCGCGTGGCGGGACCGTTGCGACCGTGACGCTGCCCGCGGGCCCAAGCCTCTGTCCGCCCTCAATTCCGCGGCTGCGACGCGACCTGTCCCACACTCCTCTGACTGAATCTCTGGCGGTCGGGGATTGCTGCGGCTGTGCCCACCCGCAAGACTCCCACGATGCACACCGCCACCCCACGATTCCGGCTGACTGCGCGCGCCGGCCTCCTGATGGTCCTGTGGTCACTGCCGCGGATTGCACTTTCGCAATCGACGGCCGTCGCTGACTCGGCCTTCGCGCGCGCGGACTGGCCTGCTGCCGCCCGCGAGTACCGCGTGATCGCCACTCGTGACACCGCAAACATCCGCGCGCGCTTCCGCCTCGGCGTCGCGCTGTTCGAGCAGCGCCAGTTCCGCGAGGCCATCCCCGCGTTCCAGCGCGCCGTCATTGCCAGGTTCCAGCTCACGCAGGCTGAGTTCCGTCTGACACGTTCCTATGCGCAATCGGGGCAGCCTGACAGCGCGATGGCGCACCTCGAGCGCGCGGTCACGGCCGGAGTGAGTCTGCAGCTGGTGACGTCGCAACCCGACCTGGCGCCACTGCGTCAGGACACGCGCTACCTGTCGATCGTTCAGCGTCTCGAAGACGCACTGTTCCCATGCCGTCGCGGCGTCGAGGCGCATCAGTTCGATTTCTGGATCGGCGACTGGGTCGTGACGCCGTGGGGAGCGCCCGCATCCGTGCCACCGATCGGCCACAACACGATCACCGCGCAGCTGGAGCACTGCCTGTTGCTCGAAGAGTGGACGCCTTCAAATGGCTCGAAAGGCAAGAGCTTCAATTTCTGGGACACGAGCCGCAGGGCGTGGCGCCAGGTGTGGATCGCGGGCGACGGACAATCGCTCGACTATGAAGGCCAGTTCTCCGACACGGCGATGCGCTTTGCCGGCTGGACGTTGAACGCCCAGGGCGCGCGCGTTTTGCAGAAGCTGACGTTCTTCCGCATCGCTGCCGATACGGTGCGACAGCTCTTCGAAGCATCGTCGGATGGCGGGGCGACGTGGCAGAACACCTTCGATGGTCGCTATGTCCGGACCACTGGCGCCGCGGCGAAGCCGTGAACGCGCTGCCGATTCTCGTGACGCTGGCGTTGACATCACTTGTTCCTGTACTGCCAAGCCCATCGACGGTGCGCGAGACACCGCGACATGTGGCGGAGTCGTTGCTGGAGGCCGATCGGGTGTTCGCACGCACGGCCTCGACGACTGACATGCTTTCCGCGCTCGACGCGATGTTCGCCAGTGACGTCGTCATGCCCTTGCCGCGGAACGGCTTCGCCAGGGGAAAGCCCGCGGTGCTCGCCGCGCTTCGCGAAATGCCTGGCATTGCTGCGGCAAAGGCATCCTGGACTCCGATCCGTGCCGGCATCAGCGCCGATGCCACACATGGTTTCACCTTTGGCTACCTGACGGTGCACACACAGGACGGCTCGCGTGTGGACCGCAAGTACATGGCGTACTGGGTGCGTGAGGCTGGGGTGTGGCGCGTCCTGGCATACAAACAGGGGCGTGCGCCCGGGCCTCCGTCTGCGATGAACGTCATGGCACCGGCGTTGCCGGCAGCCATCGTCAGGACTCGTCCCGACTCGTCGCGCGCGCGGGCGCTGCGTCATGAACTGATGCACGCGGAAGATTCGTTCGCGCTCGAAGCGCAGCGGATCGGCGTGGGCAATGCGTTCGCGGCCCGTGGCGCAGGCGATGCGGTGAACATGGGCGGATCGGCGTCAGCGCGTTTCATCGTCGGCGCGAGCGCGATCGCGACCCATGTTGCACAAGGCAACATGGCAGCGAGCGATGTCGTGTGGGGCGCAGACACGGCGTTCGTCGCGTCGAGCGGTGATCTCGGGATCACGTTCGGCGTGATTCGCGAGAAGAAACCGGCGGCGGGAAGCGATCCGGCGGCGGGGTACCCGTTCTTCACCATCTGGCGACGTGCAGGGCCGAAGGCACCGTGGCGGTACGTGGCGGAGTGAGCGCGCCAGCGGTGTCGTGAGGATTTTCAACGAGCCGGCCGCCGGGATGCTGACGTGGCCGCACTCGGGTTTCCACGTGCACACGGCCGTCTGGGTGGCCGAGGAGGACCGCGCCGTTGCCACGCGGCTCGCCCGGTCGTGCGCCCCGTCGGCAGACGGTGAGCGCGTGGATAGTGGTGGAGCAGCAGGTACCACCACGTTATCGTGGAGGCCCAGCCGCCGCTTCATACCAACTATCCCGACCACCTGCCGTGAAGCGCGGATGCTGGTCGGGGCAGCGCCGTCCACCGCGCAGCGCATGGGGCGATCACCTGCGTGAAGCGAGGAACCCATGGCCACGTGCCAATCGTTGCCGACGCCCACGTGATGCACACGTGACGCTCCGGCTGGGGGAGTGTACTCGATTCTTTCGCAAGGACATCCGCAAGGTGTGCTGCGACACTCATGTACCGCTCGTTGCGCCAAGCACGTCTTCCGACATCCGGTAAGGCCGACCTCGACTCGATGTTCGCCATGATCGGCATGGAGCAGTACCGCTACTCCCGGGGCCTGAACGACACCATCGTCGTTGGCACGCTCCAGGGCTACAGCGCCATGCCCATCCTGCCCACGATCAAGGTGCCGGTGCTCAGCTCATGACCATTGGCGAGTTCGACGAACTCGGCCCCACGCTCATCGCGCAACGCGCGAAGCGCATCGCGGACGCGAAGTTCAGACTGTACAAGGGCGCCGCGCACGTCACCCAATGGACGCCACTGAGCAGAGCGTGAAGAAGGCGCGCGACTTCCTCGAGGCTGTGCACACGACGTAGCGGATCGTGAGTCTCAGTCCCAGACCGTGGCGACGGATGTGTACGCGCGCAGCTGCGTGTCGGCGGTGACCAACGTGGCGCCGAGTCCGAGCGCCGTGGAGACAATGATGCGATCGGCGGGATCCCGGTGCGCAAAGTTCACGAGCTGCACCGCGCGTGCGGCGATGCGGTTGTCAACAGGAACGAATGACAAGAACGGCAGCGCCTCGACATGGGCGATCCACGCATTCACCTCGACCGTCAGCTGCAGCCGCCCTGCCGCGACGAGCATCGCGATCTCCCAGATGCTGATCGACGACACCATAATGGGGGTTCGCGCGGCGACTGCCGCGTCGATCAGCTTTCGCGCTTTGCTCCCGACGCGTTTCGGCTCCGACACCCACCACACCAGGGCGTGTGTGTCGAGGACGATCACTGCAACACGTCCCAGTCCTCAAGGCCGACAGGTTCGGTAGGTGCGCCGTACTTGACGACCGAGTGGCGCAGCACTTGGACGGATGACGCCGGATCCTCGTGGTAGGGCGTGAGCTGCAGAACCGGTGCGCCGCGGTCCGTGATAATGATGGCCTGACCGGTCTGCTCGACCTGGCGAAACAGCTCAAGCGCCTTGGCCTTGAAGCGGGATTTCGAAATGGAAAGGGTCATGTGACTATAGTAGCGTGACTATGGCTATTCTGTCAACGGTTGAGGCTTATCGCTGGCTCCGGCACCGCAGGGCCGATGCACCGCGCAACGTGGCGAGTCAGCCCGGATCCCATACCAACGGCATCTCCAAGCTCGCAGAAACAACGCGACGTTGCATCGTCGCGCTGCGAGCGCCTCGAGCTGTGGCCACCACCGGGAGCCATCGCGTCGAATTCGGTCGGGTCATGCGCATGAGGCCCGGCTTGCCGCGGCTTGCTCGTATCTCAGCAGGAGCGTTACGTCGGCACCGCCCGCTGCGCCGCAGCGTGGGAATGGTCTGCGCGCTCATCTCGCGCGGGCTCGGCGCTCCCTGGCGGCGGAGCGCACATGACCGACGCGGTGCCGTCTGCGCAGGCTCCCAACCTCGACGCACCCACGCATCGTCGTGATTTTGGTTGGTGTCGGATCATGCGCTGCGCCAGCGGCCACGCCAAGCGGCAGGAGATAGCTCTACGGAACGTCCACGAGCCCGGACCCCAAACGTGCGGGCCGTTTACACGAGTTGAACTTCACCTTCATCTTATCGCATGAAAACGATTACGATGCTCGAATTCCGGCGACACGCTGCAGGCGTACTGCGGCGAATTGCCAACGGCGAGCACTTGGTGTTGTCACACCGAGGCAAACCGGCGGCCCGACTGGCGCCGATTCGCGATCAGGCTCGCGGTCCTGGTGCGGACGATCCGTTCTTGGCGATTGGCCGCCGAGCCACGCCCAGTCCCATTGGGCCGACCGCCCATCGCGATATCGATTCGATCCTCGATGGCCGCGGCTGACGTCCTCGTCGACACCGCCGGCTTCCTCGCGTTGTGGGATGCAGGTGACACGCATCATGCCAGCGCCGTGGCACTGCAACCGCAGCGCAGGAAGCAGCGACGGACGTTTCTCACCACCCAATACGTGGTCGATGCGACCGCAACGATTCTCCTCGTCCGACACAGTCACGCCGCGGCGACCGATTTCCTCGAGACGGTCGAACGGAGCGACGCCCTTCGTATCGAGTGGGCTGGCCCGGATCGGTTTTTTGCGGCGAGCGCGTTTTTCCGCCGTCGCGCTGACCAACAGTGGTCGTTCACGGACTGCATGCGCTTTGAGCGCATGCGCGAGCTGCGCATCGTCGAGGCGTTCACGACAGATCATCACTTCCGGCTGGCGGGTTTCACTTCGCTCCTGTAGCGACAGGCTGGCGTCCGCCTCATACACGTCGTGCACCATCGACCGCGCTGGCTACAACCACGCACGCGATACCGCGCGATCGCAGTCCGAACACTCGCTGCGTCTGGTCGCAGCGCCGCCCGAGTCGCCAACTGGGCGACTCGGGCGGCGGTTCACGGCGTGCGGTGCGCCCAGTCACGACGGGCGCGTCGTGTCGGACTCGTCCCGAGGATCAGGGTGGAGGCGGATTCACACAACCCGGGACAGTCGGGCTGCCGACAGCGCCAGCACAGTTGTTGGGTGTGTTGCTCACGACGTTTGTAGAGAAGACTCCGGTGAATGAGCCAGCGCCGGAGTCCTTCCGATAGATGCCGCCACCGTCGGCCGCGACGTTGCCCTTGATGCGCGCATTAGGAGTCAATTCCAGCAATTGTGACCCGGAAAAGGCGGCAAAGACTCCCCCACCGTACCCTCCGATCGCGGTGTTATTGGTAATCGCCGAGGCGGCGTTCATGAAGAGGTAACTATCTCCGAGATACACACCACCACCGCCCTCCCCGCCGGCTGCAACTGAATTATCCCGCACGGTCGACGTGCCGTTCATTTCCATTCTCGAGAAATCACCAACGTAAACGCCGCCGCCATTAGGTAGGCAGGGCGCTTTGGTTATGCCTTGGTTATTGGACACCGTCGCCGCATCGTTCATGTACAGGTGGGCGTTACGGATATGGACACCGGCGCCCCGGCACCCTTGGTTGCCGGTGACCTTCGTGTTGCCGTTGAGCATGACGTCGCCTCCATAGATGACGATGCCACCACCGTCCGTGGCGTTGCCTCCCGTTACGGTCACATTATTGAGCGTCAGGCGCCCCGAGCCCGACACGAGGAACACCCGGCTCGCGTTGTTGCCGTCGATCACGGCATTCGCCCCTCCCACGCCACTCAGCCGGAGCTCCCCTATGACCGTCACTTCGCCTTCGGTGAGCACGATCTTCGTCCCCGCCGCACAGAAGTCGAAGAAGACGAAGCCAGAGGCTGCGGCGGCGCGCAAGTCAGCCTCGGTCCCGATGCAGACGCGGCTGACGACCGATTGCTGTTGCTGCGGCGCCGCATTCCAATCGGCGGTGCCCGCCTGATTCGCGTTGATGACGCAGGTGCCGGCGGCGGTGAACGAGACCACACCGAGCGCCAGCGAGCACCCGACGCTCGTGCCATCGAGCGTGATCGCCACAGCCAGCCCGGACGTCGCCGTCGCCGTCGGCGTGTAGGTCGCGCCGACGTTCACCGGGGTCGGGTTCGCTGACGTGAACGTCACGGTCTGGTTGCCCTTGGCAATCGCGAAGGTCCGGGCCACGTCGGGCGCCTTGTACCACACCGCGTCGCCCGCCTGCGAGGCAGTGATCGTGCACGACCCGGCGCCGGTGAGTTTCACCGTGGCCCCGGTGATCGTGCAGGGCCCGCTGGCCGTGAAGGTGACGGGCAAGCCGGAGCTCGCCGTGGCGCTCACGACAAAGT
>JANMNM010000258.1:0-4263 GCA_031373905.1 Gemmatimonadaceae bacterium
TATTAGGGTAAAATTAAAATTGGTTTTTTAAAGTCAATGTTCTGACGGTCAACGGAAATTTAAATTAATTTATTTCGAATAGCAAATTCGGTAAGGCCGGCAATACCATTCACCTCTAGTTTTTGAATAATATTATTTCGATGAGTGTCCACCGTGCGGGGACTGATGAATAGGCGATGACCAATTTCTGAAGATGTCATTCCCTTCGCGATTAACCGCAAAAGTTTTGCCGCGCGTTCTGTAATTGACTATTTTTTATGTAATACTTCATCCGAAGAGGCGCGATGGCGGTCAACATCAAGAACGAACGGGTAGAGCGGCTCCTCGACGAAGTGGCCGCCCTCACCGGCGAGACCAAGACGGAAGCCATCCGTCGGTCGCTGGAGGAGCGGCGCGATCGCCTCGCGCGACGCGCGGTCGAGGTCAATCCCGCCGAGCGGCTTCGCCGATTCCTCGAACGTGAAATCTGGCCCGCCATTCCCGCGTCCGTGCGCGGCACGCGGCTCAGCAAAGCGCAAAAGGAGCAGATCCTCGGCTACGGACCCGACGGCGTGTGATCATCGACAGTTCGGCACTGGTCGCCATCGTATTCCAGGAACCTGAGGCGCAAGACTTGCTGCGTCGCATGCGTGACGCATCGTCGCTGGCCATTGGTGCCGCGACACTGCTGGAAACCGGGATCGTCCTTTCGGCACGACTGAACGACGACGCCCGCGGACTCCTGGCCCGTCTGCTGCAGGAAAGCGGCATCGTTGTGATGGATGTGACTGAAGCGCATTTCGGTGTCGCGATGGACGCGTGGCTACGCTACGGCAAGGGACGTCACCCCGCTGCGCTCAACTTTGGCGATTGTCTGTCGTACGCGATGTCGGTGGTGTCGGGAGAACCGTTGCTGTGTGTTGGCGACGATTTTCCGCACACGGACTGTGTGCTGGCATGATCCGCGCCGCGCTGGTGTGTGCCTTACGCGCGCTTCGGGGTGTATCGGACGCCGGGCAGGTCGGCGAAATGCGCATCCATGGTCCATACCGTGGCCTGATACTGCCGAGCCGTGGCGTAGATGATGCTGTCCGCCAACGGCAGCTTGTGGGCGACGCCCAACTGCGCCGCACTCAGCGCAATTCCACTGTCCAGCGCGACCACCTGTCCCTGATGCAACATGGCGGCGACCTGCAGGGCCGCATCCTCGCCCCGTTGTTGTATCACGCGGCGTGTCACTTCAACCAGCACAATAGTTGGCACCAACAGATGGTCGATGTCCTCGATCGCCGCGGCAAACTGACCCGCGTGCCGGCCGGCTGCGAAGTACTCGAGCCACGCGGACAAATCGACCAGGTTCACACGCGGTCCTTCTCGCGTACGACCGTGGTGTCGATCCCCTTGAGGAAGCCACGCATGTTGCGCATAGCCTGGACCGGAATGAACTCGATGCGATTCTGATACTGCAGCGCCTGCACCTTCTGTCCTGGCTCCAGACGCAGCGCTTCCCGAATCTCTCGCGGGATGACCACCTGGAACTTGGGCGAGACCGTAACAATGGACATGCGAGCCTCATCGATGAGCGTATTGTACAACGATACTGTGATCGACTGGACTCGTCAACGTTCGCGTAGCCGGCGCCTTGTGTTGTCCTCCTGCTGCGTCGCGACCCGCGCGAACGTGCGCGTCGATGTTGGAGCCCATTCACGGTTCAGCGCCCGGCATCGACGGTCGCCGCATGGCCAATCCCATCGGCGATCGGCGGACACGGCAGTGCCGGGCACTGACGCCGAGGGCAGCTTGCCATCGACGACGGATACTGACCACGCCACCAGTGGGCGCAGGCCACGATTGAAGGACTCTCGCCCGAGGAGCGATGCGTTCGCGTTGTGGTCACTACGCCGGTGCCGTTGCCCGCAGCGATAGCGCCATAGAGCGTCAAGTCGCCTGCACCGGTAATGGCGTACTGCCCGGTGAACGTGTTAGAAACCGGTCCAAAACTTGATGATACAAAGACTTTTTCAACGTTGGTCACTGGCACTCGCAAGCGGACGTTATCGCCGCGGGTGTTCGTGCTGTTCACAACTATTGACATGTGAATCGTTTCGCCGGCTGCGAAAACAACTGTCGATAGAATCTGCCCCGCGGCGGTTCCCGACAATGAGACATTCCAAACTCCCGCGTTCACCGAATGACAGCCCGCAGACGCGGCCGTGTTGGCATTGGCACTGGCGAATGTCGCAAGTTGCTGCTGCAGGATGGCGTGGTCGATGGAGTAGAAGTACTTGCTGATGTCGAGCTTGAGCACCCAGGCGCCACCGCGCAGGAACTGCTGCAGCGTGTCGAGCGCCCGATGGGTTCCCTTGCCCACGCGGCAGGCGAACGAGTGCTCAATCATGCGCCGTTCGAGCAGCGGTTCGAGCTGGGCGTGCATGGCGTGATGCACCACGCGATCGCGATAGGGCGCGGCGCGGATGACGCGCGGGCTGGGCAGCGGCACGGCGAACGTGCGATACGCGCCGAAGGTGTACTGCTCTGCGCGGAGCGCCTGCTGCAGGTGGAGCAGGACGGACTCGAGGCGATGCTCGAATTTCGCGGTGGAGGGCGAGCGTCGCTTTCCGCGCCGGGCCAGCCGGGCGGCGGTCCAGAGCGATTCGAACGTGGTCATGCGGTCGTACAGGCCGCGTGCCGGCCGCGTGCTCATGTTGTCGTCATGGCGTACTCACGACAGTCTCATGTTGGCACCGCCTGTGACTGTCGCGTGGCCTGATGCCGCGACCATCCGCCCACCATCTTGCCGATCCCCAGCAGGCAGTGACAGGCATGCTCGTACTCCGCGAGGGAGAGGCAGTTGAGGTCCTTGGACAGCCGCACGAGATAGCGCACGCGCTCGATGATGGCATTGGCCTGCTGCAGCGCGACCTGTCGAGTCGCTGGAGAATACTGCGCCTCGATGAGCTGATCGAGCGCGTCCAGCATCCCGGCCATGAGCCGGTCCCCCACGGTGAAGCGATGCGCACGCGGGTACTTGGCGATCTTGGCCGACGTCCACGTCACGAAGTCGTAGAGCTGCGGGATGACGGCCACCGGCACCGGCTTCATCGTCACTTCTGAACGGTGTTTCGGGCGCTGCGCGCCCGAAACACCGGAAAAGGGAAAGAGCACACAGGGCAGAGCGTTACTGGGTCCTCACCAGCCGGAAACCGATGCCGAAGTCCCGGAAGGACGGCGTGAGGTCGCTGCGGTAGGCCGAGCGTGCGAAGATTGCCTCGAAGTACCACGACCCGCCGCGCAACACGCGGTGCGATCCGGTTGTGGGACCGACCGGATCTATCACCGGCGTGCTCGGATACGAGCCGTACCAGTCGGACACCCACTCCCAGACGTTCCCGTGCATGTCATACAGGCCCCAGGCGTTGGCACGCAGCTGCGCCACCGGATGCGTCGTGTAACCCGAGGTTTCGACGGTCCAGGCGAACGTACCGACGGCACCGCTGACGCCGTAGTCGCCCGTGGTACCGGCGCGCGCCGCGTACTCCCACTCGGCCTCCGTGGGCAGCCGATACCCACGGCCCGGTTCCTTGACGTTGAGCGCCGCAATGAACCCCTGCACGTCGTCCCAGCTCACCCTTTCCACCGGACAGGCAGTGCCGCAGGCGCTGAAGGCGCTGGGCGACGTGCCCATGACGGCCAGCCACTGCGCTTGCGTGACCTCCGTGGTTTGCATTGCGAACGCATTCGTGATGGTCACGGTGTGGACGGGTTCGGCGATGCCGGCCTGCCCCATGTTGACCGTGCCGGCGGGGATCAGGGAGAACTGGGCGTCGAGCGCGAATCCCGCACTGACGACCACTTGCTGTACCTGCGGCGGCGCGGCATTCCAATCGGGGGAGCCCGCCTGATTCGCGTTGATGACGCAGGTGCCGGCGGCGGTGAACGAGACAATACCGCTCAAGGCCAGCGAGCACCCCGTGCTCGTGAGGTCAAGCGTGATCGTCACGGCCAGGCCGGACGTCGCCGTCGCCGTCGGCGTGTAGGTCGTGCCGACGTTCACCGGGGTCGGGTTCGCTGACGTGAACGTCACGGTCTGGTTGCCCTTGGCAATCGCGAAGGTCCGGGCCACGTCGGGCGCCTTGTACCACTCCGCGTCGCCCGCCTGCGAGGCAGTGATCGTGCACGACCCGGCGCCGGTGAGTTTCACCGTGGCCCCGGTGATCGTGCAGGGCCCGCTGGCCGTGAAGGTGACGGGCAAGCCGGAGCTCGCCGTGGCGCTCACGACAAAGT
>JANMNM010000056.1:0-36577 GCA_031373905.1 Gemmatimonadaceae bacterium
CGCTTTCTCGACAAGCGCGCGCTCGACGAAGACGGCGTCGATGCCTGCATCGATGGCCGACTGCCTGACGAGCCCCGCATCGAAACCGGCAGTGAGGAGCTCCTGATCACCGCGCGGTGTGAACGACGCCACCGGCGGAACCTGGCCGGTGTTCGCCTGCAACTCGGCTGCGCGCGACCACACCTGCTGCGCTTCCGTACTCGACAAGCGCCGCGCGTCATCGGGAAGCAGCGGCGTCTCGTGCAGCAACCCGGGATAGTCGAGTGCCGCACTCAGTTGCGCCGCGTCGGCGAATCGATCGCTCGGCGACTTGGACAGGAGCCTCGCGACGAGCGCCTCCAACTCCGCCGACGCCGAAGGCAGCACATCACGCAACCGCGGTGGTGGTGCGTTGACGTGCGCCACGACGACTGCCGACGCGGTTGCGCGCTCGAAGGGAAACCGACCGGTGAGTGCGAGAAACGCCAGGACGCCGAGCGAGTACAGATCGCTGCGCCCATCAACGGCGTCGCCGGACACCTGCTCCGGGCTCATGTAGTGCACCGTTCCGAGCACCGTGCCCGTCGCCGTCAATGGCTGCGTTTCCGCGACACGGGCGATCCCGAAGTCCGTCACCATCGCACGACCTGTGGCGCCGTCCATCAGCACGTTCTCCGCCTTCACATCGCGGTGCACCACGCCGCGCGAATGCGCATACCCGAGTGCGCCAGCCAGCTCCTGCAACACCGGGACCACCTCGCGCACCGCCAGCGCATGCTGCTCGCTGATTCGTGCCGCGAGCGACTGCCCGGTGACGAGTCCCATCGCGAAGTACACCACGCCGTCACGCTCGGCGGCCGAGTAGATGGGAACGATGTTCGGATGCGAAAGTGATGCCGCCGTTCTCGCTTCGCGGAGAAACCGGGCGCGGACCTGCGGATCGCGTGCCAGGTGTGGCGGCAGCGTCTTGATCGCCACCTCGCGCTCCAGCTGCTCGTCGTATGCGCGATACACCACGCCCATGCCGCCGCGGCCAATCTCTTCGTTGAGCAGAAATTGGCCGCTGACGGCATGTCGCAGTGCATCGGCAGTTCCATCGTTGGTCGGATCAGCCACGTCCCCTCGCGCTCACTCCTCGCATGTGTTGAACATGCGCACCGGTTGGACAGCGGGCAACCGCGACCACGTTCGAAAACACGATCAACGGAAGGCGTCAACAAATCATTGCTGAGGGTCCGACCGTCATTTCACCGGCTTTGGCATCACCGGGTAGATCCCGGCGTCACTCAACTGCTTCACGAACGTCGTGAAACGCGCGAGGATCGCATTCGTCTGATCGACGGCCTCCGGAACCTCGCGACGCACCTCGTCCATCGTCTTCAGGTTCTGCGCGCTCGGACCGGCGAGAAATCCACGCAGATCGCCAGCCAGCCCACCCACCTTGAACGGCAGGACCGCGCGAAACATCTCCGCATTGAACTCGATCTCCTCACCCTCATCGGTGATCAGGAACTTCTTCCTGAGCGGCGCAAAGTCCTTCGTGATGCTGTCGAGCGTCGCACGAAACGCCGCCGGCGTCTTGGTGGAATCGGCCAGCTCACGCTTGATGGCGCCGAGCTGCGTATGCATCTGTTTGGCAGCCGCCACGGCATCACCAAGGCGCCCGTTCAGCTGGTGAAGTTCCTTCAGCAGTTCGAAGTTCGCCTTGCGATCCGCGGCCGAAATCTGCGACTCCGGATCCGAACGCACGGCGACGTCCGTGCCGCCGATCTTCCTGCCGTTCACGTAGACGCTCGCCACGTACGTCCCTGGCAGCACGAGCGGTCCATCGCGCTCACCGCCATCACCGAACGGGTTCGCCGTCCCTTCGCCAGGCTTGCGCTCGGGCAACGGTTCGATGCGCAGATCCCACCTCGTCAGGTTCAAGCCTGCCACCGGACGCTTCGCCTTCGCCGTGTCACCCTTCACCTGGCGAATCACCGCGCCGGATGCGTCCGCAATCTCGATGCGCACGCTGTCCGGCTTCACCCTGGTGTAATACGCGATCGTCGCAGCCATCGCCGGGTTCTCACCGAGGAACAGCATGTCCCCCTGAAAGCTGCGCTCCTGCTCCGACACAGGAACGCGCAACGTCGCGCCCGGGTTGCCGAACACCCAGCCGGTCTGCGCCACCGCAGAGTTCCAGGTCTGTAGCGGTGTCATGTCGTCGAGGATCCAGATGGCGCGGCCGTGCGTCGCGAGAATCATCGCATTGTCACGACTGTGCTGCGTGATCTCGTAGATGGGTACCGTCGGCAGGTTGGCGCGAACGCGTGTCCACCCGCGGCCGCGATCCTGGCTCACCCAGAGACCGGTCTCAGTGCCGACATAGAGCACATCGGGGTTCTTCTGGTCTTCCGCCACTGTCCGCACCACTTCGCCCTTGGGCAGCGCGGCGGCAATCGAACGAAACGTCGCGCCGTAATCTGTCGTCACGTAGAGGTACGTGCCGTAGTCGCCGGTGCGATGCGCGTCGAACGAGATGTACGCCGTCCCTTCGTCCACCCGGCTTGGCTCGACCTTCGACACGTATGCAAGGCGCGGTGCCCCGGGAATCTTCGCCGTCACGTTCGTCCAGGTTCCACCACCGTCCCGGGTGACGTGCACCTGCCCGTCATCCGAGCCCGTCCAGATCAGTCCCGCCTTCTTCCGCGACTCGGCCATCGTGAACAACGCCGCGTACTGGTCGACGCCATCGTTCTTCGCGATCTTGATTTCCTTGCCCTTCACACTCATCAACTCCACCGTGTCGCGATCGAGCGCAGTGGTCAGATCGCCACTGATCACCGTCCACGTGTGCCCGCGATCGGTGGACTTGAACACCTTGTTCGCGCCGACGTAGATGGTGGCAGGGTCGGTGTGCGACATCATCATCGGCGTGTCCCAGTTCCACCGGTATGGCTTCTCGGTACTCGGCGCCTCGGGACGAATGCTCTTTGCTTCGAGCGTCACCCTGTCGATGCGATTCATGAAGCCGTCCTGCGATTCCGAGAACACGATGCGGGGATTCATCGGATCCGTGAGGCTCACGAAGCCGTCACCGCCCTGCACCGTCGCCCAGCTGTCATTGCCGATCCCGTGCACTGACCGCGTTGCGCTCGGCCCGCACCAGGCGTTGTTGTCCTGCAGACCGCCGCACACGTTGTACGGCTGCGACATGTCGTAGCCCACGTGGTAGAACTGCCCCACTGGCAGGTGCGACAGCCACATCCACGTGCGCCCCTTGTCGTAGGTGATGCCGACACCGCCGTCGCCGCCGATCATCATGTGGTCGCCGTTCCGCGGGTTGATCCACATCGCATGGAAGTCCACGTGGACCGTGCGGGCACCGTCTGACCGGAAGGTCTTGCCACCGTCGTCGCTCACCTGCAGCGGCGTGGCCGGCGAATAGACTCTCAGGTCATTCTCGGGGTCCACGCGGATGATGCCGAAGTACATCGGACGCATGTTCGTGCCGCCCATCTTCTTCCACGACTGGCCCGCGTCATCGCTGCGGTACACGCCGCCCTGCTTCGGGTGTTCCACGCGCGCGTAGATGATGCTGGTATTGCGTCGGAAGATGTCGAGGCCGATGCGACCCATTGCCCCCTCGGGCAAGCCGTTGCTGAGACGCGTCCAGGTGCGCCCGGCGTCGGTGGATTTCCAGATGCCGCTGGCAGGGCCACCGCCGTTCATGCCCCAGCTCGAGCGACGGCGCTGATACGTGGCGGCGTAGAGTGTCTTGTTGTTTGTCGGATCCATCACGAGCGCCGTGCCGCCCGCATCGGGGCCGGCATCCAGCACGCGCGTCCACGTCACGCCACCGTCAGTGCTCTTGTAGATGCCGCGCTCACCACCCGACTTCCAGAGATCGCCGAGCGCCGCGACGTAGACCACGTCGTGATCGACGGGATCGATGACGATGCGTGCGATCTGCTTCGAGTCGCGGAGCCCCATGTTCGTCCAGTGGCCGCCGCCGTCGGTGGACTTGTAGACGCCGTCGCCCCAGCTCGAGCTCTGCCGGTTGTTGTTCTCGCCGGTGCCAAGCCACACGAGGTTCGGATCGTCGGCAGGAATCGTCACCGCGCCGATGGACGAGGTGCCGGCGGAATCGAAGACCGGCGTCAGCGAGACACCATTATTCGTCGTCTTCCACAGCCCGCCCGTGGCCGCAGCGATGTAGAAGATGCGTGTATCGCGCTCGGACACCGCGATGTCGTCGATGCGCCCCGACATCGATGCGGGCCCTATGGATCGGAAATGGAGGCGATCGAACGGGCCACCGGGTGGCGCGCTGTCGGGTTTGACGGCAGCCGCCGCAGCCACAGGCTTCGGCTTTGCGGCGCCCTGCGCGCTCACTGGCTGGGCGAAGCCGAGTGACAGGAACGTCAGGGCGGATGCGATACGGACGTGCGTGGCGATCACGTGGATTCTCCGAAGTGGTCGTTCAATGCGCGGCGGGCCGAGGCTCGCCGCGGTGTTGACGGAACTCATTTCCCAACCCGCAATCATGGAGCCGGCTGCAGAATAACCGCCGTGCGGCGCTGGCGTCCGGGCTGGCCGCACGTCGTCTGCCGCGCGCCGTCGCACCCGCCCGCCGACGAGCGCGCTAGTGTAGTGTAGCCGAAGTTCCTTGGCCAAAGGTGGGCGGTGGATTTCGGTGCCAACCAAGGCGCAACCCGCAGCGATACCAGTGGTATCGCGAGGAGTTGCAACGCCGGGTGGTGCCGAAAGACACACCCAACTGCCAAGAGACTTCGGCTACGCTACACTAAAACGTCGCCCCCAGAAATACCGCGTTCGCGAAGAGTGGCAACTGCCCCCTGAACATGTCGCGATACACCGGATCCTGGGCAAACGCGATCACGCGGCCACGACCCACGCGCTCAGTCCAGAGATACGGCGTCAGCGCCAGTTTCTCGGCAGCTTCGGGCCAGTAGTAGCCTGCAAGACGCACTCGTGGCGCCGCTGCGAACCGGATCACTGCCTCACCGGCAGCAAGGTCCTTCGGGACGATGAACTGGCGATCACCGTTCACGAACACAGGGATCTCGCGTGCGTTCACGCCAGTCAGCAGTGGCGAGAGTGTGTCGATCGTCGCGCGCGCCAACACACCGGGCAATCCGCCGGGCAGGGGCGCGCCGCCACTGGAATCTGCGCGCGTCGAGTCGCGGCGGGAGCGCAGCCGCAGCAATCCATTCGGCTGCGCCGCCCAGACCGTCGCGGCTTCGGTGGTGATCAGCACGCCGCCGCTGCGTACCCACTCTGCCAGGCGCGCCTTGCCAGGGTCACCCAACACGCGATCCAGCGCACCGCCCTGCACCGACGGAATGATGAGCACCGTGTAGCGTCGCATGTCACCGCTCGCCAGGTACGCTGCGTCGATCACGGTGGACGGGTAGCCGAGCCGCTGGTCGAGGGCGTACCAGACGAATCCGAACGGGGTCCCGCTCACCGGTGCCCCGCCCAGCACCGCCACACTCGGCGCGCGCACTGGAACCACGGAGTTGCTGCCCAGGTCCGTGCCTTCCGTCACGCCTGCCGACGCAATCGCCGTCACCTGCGCGCCCGCCGCCTGTGCCAATGCAGCCACGCGAGCATGCACCGTGGCGCTGTTCATCGCCACGCGCACCACGAATGCACCGTGCGGAAACTTCGCGGTGCCCGACGTGAACGACATCGGTGCGTGCCAGACGCGGATCGAGTCACGCAGCAGCGACGCAAGCAGCCGGATCGACGACTCGCTTCCGGGAGTGAAGGCATATCCGTACTGCGCGGTCTGCGACGCTGGTGCGGCCTCACGTGGCAGTTCGGTCACGGCCGTGGCACCCGCCGGGATGCTTCGAACGGCGTACGCCTGCACGCGCCACGCCATCGGCAGCGACCACGCCGTCACATCATAAAAACGATTGCGACTCCCCGTGCGGCGAAGTTCGAGCTCGTACCTGAGGAATGCGGAATCGAGGGCGGCATCAGGTTCGAGCAGTGCCTTGGCCAGGTGCCCCTGCGGTTGTGCGTAGTCAACCACGTACGCACCCGCGCGCACCTTGGTCGAGAGGACCGCCGTGCCGGTCCCATACAGCGTGGCATTCACCAGATCGGCATCAGCCGTGAGCCGCGCGACATCGATGCCATTCGCGCGGAGCGACATCGCCAGCGAGTCGGCACGTCCCTGATCGTCGCGGACGAACACCACGCCGCGATTCACGTCCTTCGCATGACTGGTGATGGCGTCGGCACGAGCCTGTGCGTAGTCCCGCAGCAGCTCGGTGCGCCGACGTGCCGACGTGCGCACCGTTGCCCACTCCGCGCTGTAGTGCTCCCAGGCCGCCTGGTGCAACGTGCGCAGTGTTCCGTCGTTGCGCAGCACCGCGCCACCAGCGCTCGATGCCGACTCGAACAGCATGCCGATGCTCCCCGTGAGCATGGGCCATCCCTCGCCGTAGCCCGGGTAGAAGGAGTCGTAACCCTCGCGCCGGAAGTACGACCATCCGCGCGCATCGAACGCCGCCCCGTGCGCCGCCGCGAAAATGTCGAACCACTTCGGCAGGTGCTTCGGGTTGTTGGCGTTGTCCGGCTCGCGTGGCGGTGCAAAATAGAACGACGCGCTCGATCCCTGTTCGTGCAGATCCACCGCAACCTGCGGCATCCACTGGAGGAATGTCTTCACGCGACCCTTCGACTCTGGGTGCGACTGCGTGAACCAGTCGCGATTGAGGTCGAAGTAGTAGTGCGATGTGCGCGGGCCGGGCCAGCTGCCAGCGTTGTTCAGCGCCTGCGGATCGCTCGCGATGCCGGCGCTGCTCGTCATCCGTTCCAGATCGTGCGTGAAGCGCTCGCGCCCGTCCGGGTTCTCGTTCGGGTCGATCAGCACCACCGTGCTGTCCAGCGCCATCAGTGTCTCGGCGTCGGTGCCTGCGGCGAGTTGATAGAGCAGCGCGAGGCCCGCTTCCGCGCCTGAGGCCTCTCCGCCGTGCACCGAGTGCGCAAGCCACACGATCGCCGGCATCCGCTTGATGGCGGCGTCCACGTCGCCCGGTGCCGCACCGCGCGGATCGGCGATGCGACGGGCGTCGCGCTGAATCTCCGCCAGACGCGTCATGTTCGCTTCGCTGGTCACGGTGATCACAAGCATCTCGCGCCCTTCGAACGTGCGCGAGACAGTATCCACCTTCACACGCTTCGACGCCGCGGCAATACGCTCGATGTATCGCATCATGGCGCGCTGTGGCGTGAACTGGGCGCCGTTGTCGTAGCCAAGTATCGAACGGGGCGTCGGCACGCGCGAGTCGTACGTGCGCGCTGGTGTGGAGGTGGCCTCGGTGAAACCGTGTTGCGCGCGCGCCATCTGCGGCAGTGCGCTGCTGGCTATCAGGAGCGCGGCGCTGGCAAGGAAGTGCCCGGACGAACGGCGAAGGGGATGGCGTCGCATGGTGCGCGGAGAGTGGGTGTCGGGTGACGGCGGGTGCAACCATGCGAAGATACCGCGGTGACCAGCGCACGTGGGCGCTGCGCGTCTCCGTGCGGCGGAAGGCGTCCCGCTTGACGTGGCCGGTGGCCGAGGTCCATGCGATATCCATGGCCGTCTCAACCGACACTGCGGGTGATGTCGGAGTGCCCGCGTATCTTTAGCGACAGCTTCCGCGCGCAACCTCAACCCACCCCACGATGCCGCGCACCATCCTGCTGCTTGCCTCCATTGCCGTCGTCGCCGGGTGCTCACCGGCGTCGCGTTCCACGTCGAGCCTGGCGGCACCCGCGCCGCGCGGCGCATCGGGGTTCTTCTGGGCTGATCGCCCCGTGGGCAAGCAGCACACGATCATGCCGTCGTCCAGAACCGTGGTGTACGGTGGATACGATGCCAACGCCACGCCGGTACTGCGCATTGCGTCGGGCGATGAAGTGGAAATCGGTGCCGTCTCGACCTGTGGCGCGCGATTGCTGCAGCCGGGCAAGGACAGCGGCACCGTGGAACCCGTCTATCGCGAGATCACCGCTGCGGTGCGCGACTCCACGCTGCGCCGCGGGCCGGGTGGCCACATTCTCACCGGTCCGATCTACATCGAGGGCGCCGAGCCGGGGAACGTGCTCGAGGTCCGCATCAAGCAGGTCGACATCGACATCCCCTACGCCTGCAATTCGTTTGGACCGCGAAGCGGATTCCTTCCCGAGGATTTCCCCGGGCAATCGAAGCAACGCATCGTCCCGCTCGATCGCCAGCGCATGATCGGCCACTTCTCCGATTCGCTCGGCATCGAGATACCGCTGCAACCCTTCTTCGGCAGTATGGGCGTGGCACCGGCGACCGGGCGCATCAACAGCGCGCCGCCCAGTCAGCACGCGGGAAATCTCGACAACAAGGAATTGCATGCCGGGACGATCCTCTACATCCCGGTGAAGGTCAGCGGCGCGCTCTTCCAGGCGGGCGACGGCCATGCGGCGCAGGGCGATGGCGAGGTGGATATCACTGCGCTGGAAACTGCACTGCGTGGTCGTTTCCAGTTCATCGTTCGCAAGGACATGACCCTCACCTGGCCGCGCGGCGAAACACGAACGCATTACATCGCGATGGGCACCGACAGCAGCCTCACGATTGCGACTAAGACTGCCGTGCGCGAAGCCATCAACCTGCTGGCGGATGTGAAGAAGATGTCACGCGAGGATGCCTACATGCTGGTGAGCACCGGTTGCGATGTGCGGATCACGCAGCTGGTGGATGGTACCATGGGCGTACACGTGATGATTCCCAAGCGATTGTTCGTTAGGTAGCGGTGCCCGCGCGAGCGCAAACGCCGCTGGCGCGTGTCCCGACGCGCGACGAGATTCGAGAGACCGACTTCCACACCGTGCGTGACCAACGCTGGCGTCGTACCACCATCTTGCAATCACGCTCATGATGCTGCCACGATCCTCGATTGCGATCGCCGCACTGCTGGCCACGAACACGCTTGTCGCCCAGGCACAAAATGACCCGGCACTGGTCCGCGCCCGGCGAATTCTCAGGGCATCACCGCTGATCGACGGACACAACGATCTCGCATACGTCATCCGCGAGGACAAGCGGGCCCCTCGGGACGTCGAGGCGTATGATCTTCGGGTGCGCACCAGCGGCGACACCGATCTCCAGCGCCTCAGGAGCGGCCAGGTCGGCGCGCAGTTCTGGTCCGTGTTTATCCCGGGTGAGATCAAGGACTCAGGCTATGCGAAAGTGCAGCTCGAACAGATCGACATCGCGCGACGCGTGATCGAGCGGTACCCCGAAGCCCTCACGCTGGCGACCACCGCCAGCGAAGTGACGGCGGCCTTTCGTAACGGCAGGATCGCCTCACTGCTCGGCATGGAGGGAGGTCACGCGATCGAGAATTCCCTCGGCGCACTGCGCTCGTACTACCGACTCGGCGTGCGGTACATGACGCTCACCCACAACGTGACGCTCGACTGGGCCGACGCCGCGATGGACGTGCCACGGCACAACGGCTTGACGCCATTCGGCAAGGAAGTGGTGCGTGAGATGAACCGGCTCGGCATGATCGTCGACATCTCACACGTGACACCGAAGGTCATGCACGACGTCCTCGACGTGGCTGAGGCGCCGGTGATGTTCTCGCACTCGTCAGCCAAGGCGCTCACCGATCACCCGAGGAATGTCCCGGACGACGTGCTGCGTCGCCTCGAGCAGAACGGCGGCGTGGTGATGGTGACGTTCATTCCCGCGTTCGTGTCGCAGGCGGTCGCAACCTGGGAACTCAGGCTTGCGGAACTCGCGAAGGGCAAGACGCCCGCCGAGGCCGAAGGGATCCGCGCCGAGTATGCCGCATCGTTCCCGAAACCCGTCGCAACGCTGAAGGATGTGGCCGATCATATCGACTACGTCCGCAAGATGGCCGGAGTCGATCACGTCGGAATCGGGAGCGATTTCTGGGGCAACCCCGAGATGCCGACGGGACTCGATGATGCGTCCCGGTTTCCATATCTTTTCGCAGAACTGATCCGGCGCGGGTGGTCGGATGCCGATCTGGCCAGGCTGGCGGGCGGGAACATGCTGCGCGTGATGCGTGGGGCTGAGGCCGCGGCAGCAAGAATCCGGAAACAGCGTCCTGCCTCGACCGCGACGTTTGAGCAGCTGCACTGAACCGGCGTTCCGTAAGCCTTGGGCGTGTGGATGACGATTTCCGCGGCGTCTGGCACGGTCGGTTGAGTTCGCGCCTCGCGCTCGGTGACACCAGCGGCGCGCTCTCCGCACCCGAAGCGGCGGCGGCCGGCGATGGTGACCTCGTGCCGTCGCTCATTCTCGCCAGTCCGTGGTACAACGTGATCCGCACCTCGACGGCGAGCACCGCCGATTCACCAGAGCCGACTCACGCCGTACGCGTCGAACAACGATTCAGTGCTGACGAGCTGACAGCGTTCCACGCGAGCCTGCGCAACCAGCATGCGATCAAACGGGTCACGATGGACCAGGGGGAGGCTCCCAGCTTCACGCGCGTGGGCGACAGAGATCGGGAGTTCGAGCATCCCCTGCGCGCGCAGATGGTCCTCGATGTCGAGCAGCAGCACGCGCGCCGCTTCCCAGCCCTTGACGTGCGCCTTGATCGACAGCTCCCATACCGTGGCCGCGCTGACATACACCACCGTGGCGCGATCGCGGATGGCGTCGCGCGCTGCCGGCGAGAGGCGTGACGGCTCGGCACGCCACCAGAAGTACGCATGGGTGTCGAGCAGCACACGCACTATCGCTCCCACTCCTCGACATCGTCGTTGGTGAGCGCACGGAAAAACTCGTCGGGCAGCGTCAGCCTCCCCACAAGGTCACCGGCCACGCGCTCATTGGCCGTGGCGTCGATCGCGAGGGGCACGAGTCGCACCAGTGGCTGGTCGTCGCGCGCGATGATGACCTCTCCACCCGCGATCGCTTCGCGAATGAGACTGGCGAGGTGCGTCTTGGCATAGGCCATCTTGAACTCGGTCATGACCTGCACGATAGGTCATGGGCAATCGGACGGCAAGGGAGTGTCCGGGGTGCAGGTCGCGGCCGGCCCCGTCTGGTTGCCCGATGGCCGCGTGGTCGGCTCCGACTGGCTCGCGGGTCATGCAGTTTCGGTGAACATCGAGCAGCGACCCGTCACGATCGACACCCTGTTGCGCGGGGCGCCGTTCGCCGAGCCGTCACCCGATGGCAAGTGGATCGCGTATGCGCCGAGTGACTTCAACTCGCTGTGGCTCGAACCCCTGCCCCGCAATGGCAAACGGTATCAAGTGCTCGGTTCCAGCGCCGACGACCCACATTGGTTGTCGTCGACCGAGCTGGTGTTCAGCACGTCTGGTGGGAAGGCATTTGATCGCACGACGATCGCCGCGACTGCGGAAAACCCCGTCGGCCCCGTCCGTCGGTGGTTCAGTTCCTCAGGCGTGCTCGAGACGAACGGCTTTACGTCGCAGTTGAGCGTGGATGAGCGCGTCATCTACCTGCAGGCAGATATCGAAGCGCCGGTGCGTTCGCTGCGCGTGGTGCCGGACTGGGTGGCGAAGATGAAGCGCGCGGTGGACGAGGCGAAACCCTAGCGCGCGCTGAGCGCCCGGCGTGCCCGATCCGCTTCCCATTCGACGAACGGGCCGTCGAAGTCGACGAGCCGTGTCCCGTCGAACGACCAGACACGCGTCGCGACCTCGCGCAGGAACGCACGATCGTGACTCACCAGCAACACCGTGCCTTCGTACTCGTCGAGCGCGTCCTCGAGCACCTCGATGTTCTCCACGTCGAGGTGGTTGGTGGGCTCGTCGAGCACGAGAAGATTCGCGCGCGACAGCGTCATCATCGCGAGCGCCACGCGTGCACGCTCGCCACCGCTCAACGACTGAATCTCCCGGAAGACCTCGTCTCCACTGAATCCGAACGCGCCGAGGTGATTCTGCACGGAACCGCGGCTCCAGAGCGGCCGCTCACCCTGGATCGCATCGAAGAGCGACTTGCGCAGCGGGAGATCCGACAGATCCTGCCGGAACCACGCGGGCGTGATTGAACCGCCCACCCGGACCTCGCCTGCCGCCGCCGCACGATCGCCGAGGATGGTGGAGATGAATGACGACTTGCCGGCGCCGTTGGGGCCGACGAGTGCGACGAAGTCGTTGCGCCGCAACACGGCGGTGAAGTCTTCCACGAGCACGCGGCCCGGCACTTCGACGCGAAGATCCTTGATGTCCGTCACCTGGTCGCCACCACGCTCCGCCACGTCGAAGCGGAGCGACATGGCGGCCGGATCACCGGGTGGCGGCGCGAGGCGCGGCAGGCGTTCGAGCCGCTTGCGCTTGCCCTTCGCCTGAAACGAGTTGACGCCGGCAAGGTTCCGCCGGATGTACTCCTCCTCCTTCTTCACGTATGCGCGCTGTTTCTCCAGCTCACGCTCGCGGGTGAGCCGTCGCTCGGCACGCTGCGGCACGAACTGGCTGTAATTCCCCTTGTACGATTCGCTGGTCTTGGCCTCGATGTGCAGGATGTTCGTGCAGACCGCGTCCATGAATGCGCGATCGTGCGACACGACGATCACCGTCTCGGGGGCGTCGCCGAGCCACTCCTGGAGCCAGGTGGTAGTATCGAGATCGAGGTGGTTGGTGGGTTCGTCGAGCAGCAACAGATCGGCGGGCGCGATGAGTTGCGCCGCCAGACCCACGCGTCCCCGCTCGCCGCCAGAGAGCGTCGACAGGGGGCGGGTCCTCGATTCCTCGGCATCGAAGCCAAGGCCCTGCAGCACGGCGTCGACGCGTGCGTGATAGGTGTATCCGCCCATGTCGGCGAAACGCTCCTGATCGCGCCCGAACCGTTCGAGGAACTCGTCGGTGACACGCTCGCCCATCTCGCTAAGTGCCATCGCCTGTTCGGCGATGTGCTTCTCGAGGTCGATCACGTCACGCCACGCGGCGGCGCCCGCCTCCCAGACCGTCGTGGCGCCCTCGAAGGCACGGTGCTGATCGAGCAGCGCGTGGCACAGTCCCGGCTTGCGCGCGACGCTTCCCACCGTGGGTCGCAGGTCGCCCGTGATGACCTTGAAGATCGACGTCTTGCCGGCACCGTTGCGACCGATGATGCCCCACCGCTCACCCTGGGCCACGGTGAAGGTGATGTTCCTGAAGAGTTCCGTGGCGCCGAACGACACGCCGACGTTGGATACCGAGAGTAGGGTCACGCGGGGATCGAGGCTGTATGAGAGGTGGAGCGCGCGCGCGACTCGCAACCCGGACGCGACGTGGCCGGGAAGCTACCGCCACCCGAGGTCGCGACCAACCCGAGCGCAACTCCCTACCGCGACCGGCTCGGCGGCGTCAACAACCTGGACACATCCACCGTGTGAATCCGCTGCACGGTCTTCGCTCGCGAGAACACCACCGTCTTCCCGTCGGGCGTGAACTCGGCGCCGCGTTCATCCTCCGGTGTGGTCGTCAGGCGCCGTACCGAGCCGTTGGCGATGTTGAACAGCGCGAGATCGTTCACGCCATTCACCGGCATGGTGTACAGAAGCCACCTGCCATCGAACGACGGTGACCCAACCAACTCGCCGGGCCTGAGAATCACACGGCCGCCGCCGCCCGAGGCGGAGAGCAGCATGCTGCGTTGCGAACCGTCCGCCTGCTCGACGACCGCGCCAAGCGAGTCTTTCATGGGAAGCGTGAACCCCGCGACGCTCGATCGATCCCAGACTGCTTGCAGTGTGCCATCCTCGCGAAGTCGCAAAAGGTGAAGCTGCCCATTCTGTGCGCTGATCCGCTGGGCGAATGTTTCCGCGTAGCCGCCGCGAGCAAGGAGGCCGGCAAAACCGCCGTCACGAGTGACGCGCATCGGTTCTCCACCCGACGCCGGCACCTTCCACACATCCCCAAGGCGCGCCTCGCGGTCCGAGACGAAGAGGATTGACGTGCCGTCTGCGCTCCACACCGGCACAGACTCGATGCCCGGCCAGTTCACCACCTGACGCGGCGCGCCGCCCACCACATCGACCACCCAGATGTCCGGGCTCCCTCGGAGATTGGACACATACACGATCTTTGATCCATCTGGAGAGAACAGTGGGCGATCGATGCGGGCATCACCGGACACCAACGTCCGTATTGCCCCCCCTGCCAACGGCACCACCGCGAGGTCACGCGCGCCACCGCCACGTTCGATGATGACGCTGGCCTGCAGACCGTCCGGTGACAGCCACCAATCGCCGATACGCATCGAGTCAGGGGTGAGTCGCCGCTCCGTGCCGCTGGCAACGTCCAGTGTCCACAGCCCACTCCGCTCATCCTTCACGCCAAACGTGAGATCATGCGGTCCGCGCCACGCCAGCGGTGCCTGCTCCTCGGCGACGGTGTTCGTCACACGACGTTCCTCGCCGCCCGCGGCTGACATGACCCACACGTCGGTCTGCCTGCCGCGATCCGAGATGAACGCGATGTGCTTGCCATCAGGCGACCAGTGGCCGGACGCATCGTTGCGCACGTTACGCGTGAGTTGCCGAGGCGTGCCGCCGTCAATCGCCACAACCCACAGGTCCGTCGTCCCGGTTCGCCTCGATTCGTACAACAGTTCCGTACTCGTGGGCGACCACCACGCATCGAATTGGCCGCCTTCGAAGCCCTCGTTGGTCAGTTGCCGGCGGCCTCCACCGACGCTGTCGGCTACCCAGACGGTCGACCTGGAACCGTCCTGCAGACCATACGCGCGATGTCTGCCATCGGGTGACGGCACGCCAAAGATCGGTCGTGACTCACCGGGAATGAGCGGGCGAACGGTGCCCGTCGACACGGAAACGGTCCAGCTCGTGAGCGTGCCACCGGCGGACGTGCCAAAAAACGCCACCTCATCTCCTGCAGCATTCCATTTCAAGGGAATTTCGACTCCTGTCCCCTGCGTCAGTCGCTGCACGCCGCCGGTGGCCAGTGTCACGGCGACGACGTTGGCGATGCCGAACTGACTCGAAGGAACGGCGAGCTTCAACCCGTCCGCGGTCCACAGGGGATTCCAGGTCTGAGTTGACGTCACCGCCAGCTTCGAAGGCGCGCTCAAGTCGGCATTCGCCACCCAGAGCTGCCACTGTCCGCTGGAGTCGGTTGCCGGTGCCCAGTAGGCGATGCGCTTGCCGTCGGGTGAGAACGAGTGCTGTACGTGTTGCACACCATCAGGGGACAACACCACGTCCACCGGCAGCTCGTCAGCCCTGCCCGCGTCACCGCCGCGACAGGCGACGAGCAATACCATCACTGTTGCGCACACAAGCCGCTTCATTTCCCGCCCCCCGTTCTCGTCGTTCCGTTCAGCGCGCCGCCCACACCTGCAGCCACCAGCGCCACCACTTCGCTTTGCACGGCGAGCACGTTCTTCACATCGCGTTCGTACGTGTCCGACCACAGCACCCTGGTCGTCACGGGGTTGCTGAGTTGCACGTTGATGCGCATCACGTCGCCTGATCGAAAGACCGTGGCCTCGACGATGGCGCCGAGTGACAGTTCGCTGGCGATCTGTTCGGTGGTCTTGCTGCTCTTGTTGTAACGCATCATCGCCGAGCGCGAAGCCACACCGGTCAGGTTCGCCCGCGTCAGCGCGCTGGTGAGCGCATCGTGCATCGCGGCCACGAACAGCGAGTCCTTGCCCGAGATGTCTTCGATCGGCATCACGCCCAGCTTCTCGATCCGCGCGTTGCCGCTCGCCTCTCCGCGGGTCATGACGTACGCCCCCGCAGCTCCGGCGATCGCGATCACGGCGGCGGCCGCACCAATCATCGCACCACGCCCACCGGTGTGGCGCGGGGTGATGACCTTGTGCGGTGCGGTCTGGGTCGGCGTGGTGCCGCCGCTCGCCGAATTCGGGATCTCCTCGAGTCGCTCGATCAGTTCCTCGGCACTCTGCCAACGGTCCTCGCGGTTCTTTTCGAGGCAGCGCATGACCGCGTCGGCGAGGAGCGGCGGCGTGCCTGGTCGCACGGTCCGGATGTCCTTCGGCACTTCCATGACCTGCGCGGCGAGAAGCGCCTGCGCGCTGGGTGCGTCGAACGTGGGGTGCCCGGCCAGCATCTCGTAGGCCAACAGCCCGAGCGCGTAGATGTCGACGCGATGGTCCACATCGGCCTCGCCCATCGCCTGCTCAGGGGCCATGTAGTCTGGCGTGCCCACCGCCATCCCCGTCGTGGTGGCCTTCTCGGTGCCCGATGCACTGACGGCCTTCGCCACGCCGAAGTCCGTGACCACCGCATGACGGCCGGAGAGCATCACGTTTCCCGGCTTGATGTCGCGATGCACCACACCACGTGCGTGTGAATAGGCCAGCGCGTCGGCCACCTCGTGCGTGATGCGAATCACGTCGCTGAACGGCAGCTGCTTCTCGCGGTCGAGCCGTTCGCGCAGCGATTCGCCTTCCACGAATGGCATCACGTAGAACAGGAACCCCTGCACCTCACCCGAGTCGTACAGGGAGAGAATGTGCGGATGGTTGAACTGCGCGACGGTCTTGATCTCGCGCGGGAAACGGTCGGCGCCGAGTGACGCCGCGAGCTCGGGCTTGAGCACCTTGAGCGCAACCTTGCGCCCGTGCTTGAGGTCTTCGGCGAGGAAGACGGTCGCCATGCCGCCGACCCCCACCTCGCGGAGGATGTTATATCGGTCGCTGATGGCGTCGGCGAGTCGCGCGTGCGGGGATGTCACGGAGGCAATAGTACACCAGATGCGGCGCCCTCACGGGATCCGCGGAGCGATCCACCGGGCGTGGCGCAGCCGCGGTAGTCGCGCGGCCTCACTTCCGCACGAGCAACGCACGGCCGCGCATCCACGCCGCCAGTGCCGGCAACCGCTCCTGCGCCACCGGTGCACCATCGGGCAGAGCATCCCGAATCCGTGCGCGCCCTTCTCTCAGACTGAAAGCCACGATGACGGGGACCCACTAGGCGCATGGGTGCAGGCCAGCGCATCGGCCACTTTGTGCATGATGCGGATCACGTCACTGAACGGCAGCTGCTTCTCGCGATCGAGCCGGTCGCGCAGCGATTCGCCTTCCACGAACGGCATGACGTCAATCAGAAGGCACTGTTCCGTAACTGCGTTGGTATCAACTGAGCGCGGGCCGAATTCTTGCCGAGTTGCCCTATCATCTGAGAGAAGCTTGGCACCCAAAAAGGGATCCAAGCCCGTGGGCCGCCGGCGCCGCAAGCGCGGTACCAAGAACGGCTCGAAGGGCGGTTCAGGCAAGGACACGGTGCCGGTCGTGGTCGCCCGCGCTCGCGTTGGGAACTCGGCCGAGCTGAGGCCAGACCGGTGTTGCCCCAATTGCGGGGCCATGCTGACAGCTGCGTAAAGCCGAGCTCGCCTGGGCGCGGCTCTGGTAGCCCGCGTCGGCCGCGCTCCGAAAGAACGAGACGGACGTTCGTGAACGAGACGCCACTGTGGGACCGACGATGTAGCGCTCGCAGATTCGGGCAGGGGCCGCTATATTCCCTTCAACATGAGGCCCGTATTTACGGGCGCAGTTACGCCCTGTATTGCGGGCTTTTATAGGCCCTTCATTGACAAAGGCTGAGGCTTTCTTCCATGACGCAAGCGCGGTTTCCTGCCCGAATCAACCCGATGACCGCCGTCAACCTCTTTGCTGGAGGAGGCGTGGCCATCCTTGGTGAGGATTTCACGGATCGCGACACGGAACGCGAAGAGATCGCGAGGAGCCTGAAAACGCCACGTGGCCACGTCGTCGTAACGGGACTCCGGCGCATGGGCAAGACGTCCGTCCTGATCGCCGTACGCGACGAACTCATCGCATCCGGGACTCCGGTCGTGTACGTCGACCTGTGGACCGCGTCGACCATCGAAGACATGGTCACACGACTGGCGGCCGCCGCCGCCGCTGCACTCGGGCGCAATTGGACGGATTTCCTGGTCGAAACCGGCAAGCGGCTGCAGCTCAGCTTCGAGGTCTCTGAAACGGCAGGAGGAATACTCATGCCCGTTCCAAAGGTATCGCTCCGCGAGGCACCCATCGCCGCCCAGCGGCAACGACTGGTCGACGCACTCGACATGCTCGAAGAGCTGGCGAAGCGTCACAAGACGCGCTTAGGCGTGATTCTGGATGAATTTCAGGAGATTGAGCGACTCGGGGACGACCACCCGCGGAAAATCCGCAGTGGGGCGCAGGTGAGCGCCATGCGTCAGATCCGAGCGGCTATCCAGCTGCATCGCCACGTAACGTATGTCTTCGCGGGATCGGACCGGCGCCTGATCGACCGTCTACACGCCGAAGACGGCGGTGCGCTCCACAATCTCGGTCGACGGTACGATATCGGACCGATTCCAACACCGCACTTTGCCGCTTGGATTGTCGAGCAGTTCACCGCAATGGGCATTTCGGCGCCACACGCAGGACCAGCGATCATCGCTCTGGCAGGCCCACGCACCCGCGACGTGCGGACGCTGGCCGAGACGGTCGCCGAGCTCGCCCGCGCCACGGCGAATGTCAGCGAAGATCATATCACGACGGCGATGAACACCGTGGTGCGTCAGCGCAAGTCAACGTACGAAGCAGACTGGAAGGAACTCACGGCAGTCCAACAGAATGTCCTGCGTGCCGTCGCGGCTGAAGGCACCGGTTTGGCGCGAAAGGAAGTCCGGCGTAAGTATGGGATGCCCGAGGCCAGCAGCGTGACGAAGACTCTGGACGCCCTGGTGGATCGTTCCATCGTGCTTCGCGACGGTAATGCCGTGATCTTCGACGACCCCTTCTATCGGGCGTGGGTTGTCACCGCTGTCCTCCCAGACGTCGGTGTCCATTTGCCAGTCACGCACGTGCCGCCGTCCTGACACCGGTGGGCGGCAACGGGGCATGTCGGCTCCGCCCGCCCGAGCAGGAACGAACCACACAGCAACCCGCTGGGTGATCTACAAAAACCAACGCATCTGCGGTACAGAGCCAAACCAAAACCCCTGCACCTCGCCCGAGTCGCAGAGCGAGAGAATGTGCGGATGGTTGAACGGCGCGACGGTCTTGATCTCACGCGGGAAACGGTCGGTGCCGTGTGACGCCGCGATTGCCGAGGTGATCCCCCCATCGCTGGCCGGAGCGTGTGAATCGTGGCTGGGCGCAATGTGTGGCACGGCCACGATCACCGGCGAATGAGTACGACGTCCTCGCGAACACATAGCCTGGCCGCCTGCCACAACGATGTGTTCCACCGCGTGCTGGGCGGGGAAGTGCTGCATTGCGTCCTGCGCGACCGGAAGGTGACTGCGCGACGACCAACACGAGTCGCCGCGGCGCGCGCGAAAACATCGCACGATTGCGGGATGAAGCCGGGGACTCGCGCGAGGCGGCGATCATTCAGCGGCGCAGTAATGAAGCCCTGGCGTTGATCCGGCCGATGAACCGACGAGCATTCGCGAGGCAACGTAACGCGTTGCCAAAGACTCGTCCAACACCAGACGTCTCTTTGCGCCGACCTGTCGCTATCCCTTCCCCATCGCCTCATCAAAGTACGCCGCAACGTCGATGCGCAGTGCCTCGCCGACACCATCCGGTCGCCACTCCAATGCTGTTTCGGCCACGAGATCGTCCGCGTGGCGGCGAACGACGCGAATGCTCCGACTCCAGCGGTCGACCATCCAATACTCCGCAACGCCGATGCGCAGATAGAACCCGCGCTTCTGCTCATGGTCGCGCCGACGAGTCGTCCGCGAGAGGATCTCCACCACCAACAGCGGCGTCGGCATCTGCTCCCATCTCTCCGGCAGCATAGGCGTCGCGGGCCGCACCATCAGATCCGGCTCCACCTCCGACCCGTCGGCACGGACGACGGCGCGCGGCGTGTACACATGTCCAAGCCGGTGTGCCCGCACGTATGGCGCAAGGATCCCGTGCAACACCGACGCGAGTTGCTCATGCGCGGGCGAGGGTGCCGGCGTCACGAACAACTCGCCATCAACAATCTCGTACTTGTTGCCATCGTCTGGCAGCCGATCGAGCTCGGCCAGCGTCCAGGCGCTCGTCGAAAGAGCCATGAGCATGTTCCGTGTCTCCCCGGCGTTTGGAACCCGCTGCGCATGAGGCGATGATGCGCTCGGTCGCCGAGCTGTCCGTCACCATTCCCGCTCGCCCTGTGTCCTCACATTGCCAACCGCCTCACACTACGCTCGGCGTTGTCGTCGAGTCAATGCCATCACAGCATGGGGACGACGTGACGGGCACGAGCGGTGATGTCGCTCGCACGGCGAGGGCAATGAGCGGCCGCCATGCATCAGCCACGGTCGCGCAGGCACTGCGTCGGCGCGCGAGGTAACTTCCCGCGCATGACGACTCGCCTGCTTCACGCCGCACTGATCGCGTCCCTTGGGACTTTCGCCGGCTGCCGCGCCGCGCCCGAAGCCACTCCGGCCGCTACCACCACAGACGCCGCACGGGACGCCACCCGGCCCGTCGCCGCGATCGACCGCGACCTGCTCGACGTGACGGTGCCGACACTCCAGCGCCTCTACGCGGAGAAGCGCTACACCGTCACGCAGGTCGTGCAGTGGCATCTGGATCGCATCGATCGCTACAACGGCGTCTACGGCGCGATCGAAACGGTGTTGCGCGAGCAGGCACTCGCGAACGCGGCGCGGCTGGATGCGGCGGGCAGCGGTGTGCACGGCGCGCTGTGGGGCGTGCCGATCGTGATCAAGGCGAACACGAGTGTCGCGGGCGAGGTGACGACAGCCGGCTGGGAGGGCTTCACGCGCCCCGGGCATGAGCTGGTGGCGCCGCACGATGCTACGGTCGTCGCACGGCTCGAGGCCGCCGGTGCCATCATCGTCGGCCTGGCGAACATGCCGGATCTGGCGAACAGCGACACGAACCGCAGCACCTCATTTGGTCGCACCGGCAACGCCTATGACGTTCGCTTCTCGCCCGGCGGATCGTCCGGTGGTGTCGTGACGGCAGTGGCGGCGAACATGGCGGTGCTTGGCAATGGCACCGACACCGGCAATTCGATTCGCATGCCGGCCGCGACGAGCGCGCTGGTTGGCGTGTTCCCGACGCGCGGGCTCGTGTCCATCGCGGGCATCGCGCCACTCGATTGGCTGCTCGACAACACCGGCCCGATCGCGCGCTCGGCGGGCGACGCGGCGATTGCGCTGGCGGTGATGGCAGGCGCGGATTCGCTCGATCCGGTCACGCTGCAGGCGCCCGCCACGGCACGGCGTGCGTCGTACGACTCGGTGCTCGCGGCGGGGACGCTCAAGGGAAAGCGTTTCGGTGTGCCGGCCTTCATCCTCGCGGGCGATGGCGTGCCGTTTCACGGCATCCCAGCCACCGTTGGTGATGGCGACGCGGAACGCATCCGTGCACGCGCGAACCTGCCACTGCGTCCTGAGACACGGGAGATGTTCCTCAAGGCCGTCGCCGCGTTGCTCGCGGCCGGTGCGGAGGTCGTGATGACGGACCGCGTCCTCCCCACGAGCTTCGCGCGCCTGGCGAGTCGCGTCGCGACGTACGGCTACATGCGCGATGGCTCGGAGCAGTTTCTCGCCCGATTTGGCCCCGCAGCCTATCACTCCGCCGCCGAGTACGAGCGGAGCGTGGGCGCACCCTTGTACACGTCGTCGATCGGCACGGAGGACAACTTTCGCATCATGGGAGCCGTGCGCATCGAGCAGCGTGTGCTCGACACCGATCCCGATGCGGAGCGTCTGTATCGCGCCCCGCGGCGCGCGGCGCTGGCCGCGTATGTCGCGACGCTGGATGACCTGAAGCTCGATGGATTCGTGTATCCCGCGATCCAGATGCCGCCGCCGGACGAGAGCATGCCGCAGGACGGTCGTGTGAGTGAAGGGCCGCACTCGAACACGAGCTGGGTGAACATGATCGGCGTGCCCGCCGTGGTGGTGCCGGCGGGGTTCTATGCGAGCGGGCTTCCGTTCGGACTGGAGTTTTCGGCGCGGCCCTGGGGTGATGCGGAGTTGCTGGCGATCGCCGCGGCGTGGGAGCGGGCGGGGAGTTGGCGGAAGGCGCCGGTGCTGGTGGAGCGGGGGTTGTTGGCGATCACGCCGGCGCGGGCGGGGCGGGGCGCGCGGGTGGTGAGGTGATGCGGCATGTTCTGCCATCAGTCAAAATCGTTATGACTGCGCGAATTTGGTGACGGCCATACCGCCGTTCCGCACTATGCTGTGCGATGTGTACTTGGTCTTCCCGCGCCGAGTGGTCTATCGTATGCGTATGCCCGCACCGACAAGCGACTGGACCGTTGATATGCTCGACGCGCTGCCCGATGACGGGCAGCGCCACGAGGTGGTTGACGGGACCTTGTTCGTGACGCCCGCTCCGGGCGAAGCGCATCAGGACACAATCGGGGAGCTGTACCGGCGCCTTCACCAGTATCTCACGGGTCACGGGATCGGCAAGGCAATGCTTTCGCCGGCCGACGTGCGCGGTGGCGATCGCCGCAGGAATCGCGTGCAGCCAGACGTCTTCGTCGTTCGTCTCGTCAATGGAATACGACCCGCGTACCCATATGAGCTGCGCGATCTGTTGCTCGCCGTCGAAGTCGCGTCACCGGGCGATCCGATGCTGGACTATCAGGTCAAGCGCGACCTCTATCTGCGCGAGGGGGTGGGCGAGTACTGGATCATCAACCCTGACGCACGTAACATTTCGCGCTGGCGAGACCGCGACGACCCGGGGGAAGTGCTCAGCAGGAGTATCGCGTGGAATTGCGACGGTATGTCAACGCAGTTCGCATTGAACCTTGCGGATTTTTTTGCTGACGCGATTTCCTGAGGAACTGCGCTCGGCGTCGCCCGCGCCCAGCCGCGTTCGCAGCGAGGGAAGCTGATGACGACGCGCGCGCGGGCCTCGCAGTGTTCCGCGATCGGCACACGCGCGTGCGAGTTCATGGCGCCAGCATTTCCTCCAAGGCCAGGCGGGTCTTGACCGGTACCTGTGACTCGTCGAAGTATTGAGCCACGACCGCAAGCGCGGCCTCCGAGGTCCTGATGTCGAGGTGACGCAGCAGATAGCGAATGTCATCGACATCCTGAAACTCCTCGCCCACACGCATCGCCATGCACTTCAGCGCCAGCAAGTAGCCGGGCTGCGCGACGAACACCTGAAGATGCGACCGTTCGAGGTACCGGTCGAACTCTCCGCGGGGACTGAGAAACGCCTTTACGGCGTCGTTGAGCCAGTCTGCCGGCACGTCGGCGATCGCGGCGACGCGGGCGGCCGCTTGCCGTACTTTCATCGACGGCTGAAACCACGCATGAATGTCACGAGTCGCCGCACGCGTGCCCAGCGCCAGGCACATCACGGCACCGCCGACCAGGTAGAGCTCCGCATGCGTGTCGGTGCGGGCGAGTTCCTCGTTGAGCAACTCGAACAGGCGCAGCATATCCGCGGTGGTGAGTTTGCTGGTGCGAGGCATCAAACGCGATCGCCAATGGTGGCATCGACGAAGAGGTTGCGGCGCTTGAAGGGGACCGGAGACACGGCCAGCAGATACTGACGCAGACTGCGCAGCCCGCCCGCGAAATACGGCGTATCGAGTGGCGGCACGTCGCGTACCCACGCTGGTGGAGTCAGGCCCTTCTGCTGGGCCGACTGCTCGACCATCGCCGCGACGTAATTCTGGAGAAACGGCGACAGTGCGGCCCGTGACGGCGTGGTGAACGCCGCATGCTGCAGCGCATTCGCGAACTCCATCGGCGGGCAGTCCACCAGGAAGTCGTGCAACTCGGCCAGGACAAAGCGGTGATCAGCAGTCGTTCCGAGCTCGCGCAGCACGTCGGCAAATCGGTCGCGTTCAGGCGGGAGCACGCGCGACAGCACATAAGTCGATACGTCGAGGCCGGCCGCGCGCGCCTGTCGCTTCAATGCCGCCTTCTGCTGCGGCGTGACGCGGATCTGCAGCTGCTCTGATTTTGCCGGCATGGCCTGCAAGGTGTCCGGGGTTGCCTCGCATGTCAATACATTCGTATTGACAATTCTGTAGAACGAGCATCACCGCCGGACGTACGCAGAGCGTCACGCCACGCCCGTCGCTGCTTCTGCGGCATGCTCAGCGCCAGGAACTACAGGCACGAACTGGCCGATCCGAATGTTGACCGGCCTCCCGGTCGCTAGTATGATGTATTGTC
Source organism: Gemmatimonadaceae bacterium (assembly GCA_031373905.1). Lineage (GTDB taxonomy): Bacteria > Gemmatimonadota > Gemmatimonadetes > Gemmatimonadales > Gemmatimonadaceae > JACMLX01. Next base: position 24,115 of record JANMNM010000056.1, read on the forward strand.
ATACCTAGGAGCTCCCATGGCGAAAACAAAAGTTGCGGTGACACTCGATACGCGCACCCTGCGACGCGTCGATCGCCTGGTCCGAGACGAGCGCTTCCCGAATCGTAGTCAGGCCATCGAAGCCGCCGTCACCGGACAGTTGGATCGCCTCGAGCGCCGCCGCCTTGCCGAGGAATGTGCCAAGCTCGATCCCGCAGCGGAGCAGGCACTGGCTGATGAAGGACTTGGCGTCGATGAGGGATCGTGGCCGGAATACTGAGAGGCGAAATTCGATGGGCCGATTTAAACCCGACGCGCGGCAATGAGCAAGCCGGGCTGCGACCGGTGCTTATTCTGAGTCACAATGTGTTCAACGATCGATCTGGGACGGTCATTGCCGTGGCATTGACCAGCCAACCGCAGCGGGCCGCGTTTCCGCTCACACTCGAACTCGCGCGCCGTCGCCTGCCAAAGACATCGTGGGTGAAGATCAGCCAGATCCGCACTCTCTCGGTCGAACGCATTGGCAAGCGCATGGGCACGGTGTCGCCAGAGGAATTGGATCAGGTACTCGAAGGGCTGAACGAAATCATTGGCGCCTGACGCCAACCATCTCGCCGCCGCGGCGACGATGCTCCGTACCCGTCGCTACTTCTGCGGCGCAATCAGCGCCTCGAACGGTGGGTAGCCGCGGAGCGCGCGCAGCGCCAAGGCGGAATGCCAATCCATCATCTGCTGGCCCAGTCTCGGCGCGGTCGGCAGGAGGTGCATGGCCTGCTCGCGATCACCGAGTTCGGCGAGGATGCCGGCGCGCCAGTACGGTGTGCGGCCGCGATCCCACTTGGGCACATGGGCAGCGAGGGAATCTGCGACGGCGCGCGCGCGGGCATGATTGCCTTTGCGTGCGGCGACGATGGCGAGATAGCCCAGAGTCTCGATTGCGTTCGCGCTGGTATCGGGGAGGGCGCGCGTGAAATGCGCCGCGGCCGAGTCGAGCGCACCGGCAAAGAGCCAGAGCTGGCCGACGAGTCGCTCCCAAGGGAGAGACGCCGTCGTCGGGGCGTTCGCTCGCGCCCAGTCGAGGGCCTGGCGATTGAGTTGCTGACCGGCCGCGCTGTCGCCGTGAGCCGCGAATTCAGTCGCGCCAAGCTGCAACCACTCGAATGCGCCAACCGTCCCACGATCGGATTGCTGCAGCAACTCGTCGGCCACCGCGCGGGCGGCGCCGGGGTCGTGCAGCGCCGCGTACGTGCGGAGTTTGATCCGGGTGTAGAACGCCGCAAACTGCGGCAGCCGCACGATGCCGCGATCAAGCGTCGCGAGTTCCTTGCGAAAGTCTCCCAGCAGGTGATATGCCATGGCCTCACCGTTGATCTGCCCGAGCCAGCCCGCCGCCACCATCGCGGAATCGCTGAGCATCAGCGCGTCCAGCGCCACCTTGGGCTTGAGGACCGTCAGCCCTCGATCAGCGACCATCATGGCCCAACTCGGCTCATCCGTCCTTCGGTACAGTTCCTGCGCGAGCTGCAAGGCCTCAGGCGCGTCACCGCTGAGTAACACAGCGTAGAAATCGGCTTGCAGGCGCTCTGTGGCTGAAAGTCGATCGCGCTGTGCGCCGAGTCGAGCGACTACCCGCTCGGCCTGATCGAACTGCTGCGCGAACACGTAGGTGCTGGTCAGAAGGCCGTAGGCAGCAACGAACGAGGAGTCGATGGCGATCGCCCGCTCGAAGAAGGGACGCGATGCAGACAGACTCTTCACGACCTCTCGCATGCCTGCGAGGTATTCGAGGTAGGCGCGGTACTTTGGTGGCGTCGAAGTGACGGTCACCTTGCGCGCGATGTCGCCGCTCACGATCGACCCCAGCAAACGCTCACGCAGCGCCGCGATCGCCACCATCGGATCGGGCACAGGCCCCATCGTCGGATCAAGCGCGCGTATCACCTTGCCCGTGGTGGCATCAATGACACTGACCTGCATGCGCAAGGAATCGCCCGACTTCGAGTAGCTGCCGACAACGATGATGCCGGCGCCTGTCGCCTTGTGCACTCGGGCGACAACGCCGGCGGAGCCCGCAATCGCACCGTCTCCGATCGCGGCCAGCACGGCATCGCCTGCCATGACGTCAGCCGAGTCGCTCTGCATGATACTGCGCGAGAACTCCTCTGACGCCACGCGACCGACGACATCGAGCGTCTTGTCGCCGGTGAGATTCTCGAACGGGACCACCGCGACGCGACGCCGTTGCGTGTCAGCACCTCTCTCGCCATTCGCGTTCCGCGACGCATACCATGCACCCGCCGCCAGTACTACCACACCGAGCGCGATGGCGGCGATCCGCACGTGTGATTGGCCACTCGCCGCAGAATACACCTCGCGACTCTCCGCCCCCATCGGCGACGTGCCGGTCGGCGTCACCAAGGTGTCGAGCGCCTGCACGATCGCTTGCGCCGATTGCGGTCTGTCAGCTGCCGACTTTGCAAGACACTGCATCACCAGCGTCGCAAGTGCTGGCGGCGTTGAGGTTCGCGCCTGCGCCAACGGCACCGGCGTCTCCGTCATGTGCGCCGCCATCGTCGCCTGCGGCGACCGGCCGGCAAACGGGTTGTGCCCGGTGAGCATCTCGTACGCCACCATGCCCACCGCGTACACATCGGCCCGGTGATCCGTGCGCGGGTCGGCCGCAATCTGCTCGGGCGCCATGTACGCCGGCGTGCCCAACGCCACGCCCGCACTGGTCAGCGTACCGCCGTGCGCTTCGCCCGCAACATGCAGCGCCTTGGCGACGCCGAAGTCCGTCACCGCTGCGCCCCCTTCCGCGAGCAAAATGTTCTCCGGCTTGATGTCGCGGTGCACGACGCCCTTGCCGTGCGCATACGCCAACGCGCTGGCCACGTCGCGCAGCGTACGCACCACCTCGGCGATGGGCAGCTCACCTGCTCTCAAGCGCGTACGCAGCGAGTCGCCCTCCACGAACGGCATCGAGAACCACGGCATTCCGTCGGCATCGCCAGCGGCGTGGAGCGGGACGATGTGCGCGTGCTGCAGTCGCGCGGCGAGCGTGATCTCGCGCTGGAATCGCTCCACTGACATGCGGCTCGCAAGCTCCGGCGGGAGCACCTTGAGGACCACGCGCCGGTTGAGTGCGGTTTCCGTGGCGAGGAAGACGCGCGACATGCCACCACCGCCCAACTCGCGCTCAACGCGATAGGCCTCGCCCAACGCCTGCTGCAGCTGGTCGCGAACGGGGTCCATGGCGGGGGGCGGCGGGATATGGGTTGATGGGTTGACGGCAATATCTCGCGCGGCTCAGCAAATCGCGCGCTTGACCATCATTCTGGCACCATCCGATAGCCGGCGAACGCGAAGTGCCGATCCAGCGTCATCGCCGCGCTCGTGCCGCGCTCTGCCATGATCCCGGAGCTCACCGCGTCTACCCTGTGAACTGCACGCAGCGCAGGCCTGCTGCAATCCCGGCCTGCCGCATGATCAGCGCCTGCGACTCGGCGACGACCAGGTTCGATGTCACGCTGCGCGCGCGTCCGCATCCAGCGCCGTACGCACCGCCACCGCCAACTCGTGCACCGTGAACGGCTTCTGCAGGAACGCCGTCGCCTCCATCTCCACACCGCGGCGCGTCAACTCGTCGCCCGCCCAGCCACTGATGAACAAGCAGTGCCCGTGGCTGACTCTGGGGCTCAATCTGGCAACGTGCGGCTTTGATGGTGTCCATGACACGCCACGATCCGCACAGTCACACAATCGAGAAGGCTCTGTTCCGCTACTGCGTTGGTCTCTGCAGGTGTGTCATCAAATTCGTGCAGTCCCGCGACTCCGTGAGTATTCAGACCATTGTTCCGTGACAGGGTCTGCCCGAGCAAGCATTGGCCTGTTGAGCCGAATAAACTATAAATTGCGAGGCAGAATAAACTATATATGACGACACGCAATACACTATACATGAGAAGACACAATCCACTATACTTGGAAAGCGAGTAGGCGGTGACCCACGAGCTCGCTATCCGCGGGCGTTCCTCCCGACGACGGCAGCGCCCCCTCCAATCGGCGATTCGCCAGCTCAACGATGACGAAGGCACCCAGGGCGCCGGCAGCGTCCAGACTCGCGCGAGCGCTACGAGTCTTGCAGCGCCTGCGAGCGGCGAGGAGCACGGTATTCCGCTCTGGTGATTTCTCCCGACTCGAGCGCACGGCGCTACTCGACAACGGGTACCTCCAGATGGTCGTCAAGGGGTGGTACATCCCGGCTCGACCAGGTGATCGCCCGGGAGATACCACGCCATGGTACGCCTCGATGCAGCAGTTCGTCGCCGGCTATTGCGAGCAGCGCTTCGGCACGCAGTGGCATCTGTCACCGGCGTATTCCCTCCACGTTCACGCTGGCGCCACGACGCTGCCGTCACAAGTGATCGTGCACGCCCGACGTGGCACCAACAACGTCCTGTACCTTCCAGGCGGCTGCTCACTGGTGGACTACCGGGCGCGCGAGGCTCCTTCCGACGGCCGCGTCGCACAGGTGGACGGGCTGCGGCTGCTCACGCTGCCGGCGGCGCTGACCCGCGTGCCGGAGAGCTTCTTCGCCACGCATCCCACCGACGCGCAGATCGCCCTCAGCAGCATCTCGGACGCGTCCGCGCTGAATCGCGAACTCCTGAACGGGGGGCACGCGGTCGTCGGCGGGCGCCTTGCTGGTGCGCTCCGAGCGCTCGGTGCCGATCATCTCGCGAACGAGATCACCAGCACACTCCGCGCTGCGGGCCACGCGGTGCACGAGTCGAACCCCTTCGCCGCGACACGGCCGATCCTGAGTCGACGAAGCGCTCCGTCACCGTACATCCGTCGTCTCGAGATCATGTGGGCCGAGATGCGGGGTGAGGTGCTCAGCCGTTTTCCGTCACCACCGGCGGGAGACGTGGAGCCGGAGGCATACCTGGCGCGGGTGGATACGGCATACCACACCGACGCATATCACTCGTTGTCCATCGAAGGCTACCGCGTTACTGATGCCCTCATCGCACGCGTGGCGAATGGCGCATGGAGCCCGCAGGCGCACGCGGGAGATGCGGATGCGATGGCGGCGATGGCGGCACACGGGTACTGGCGCGCGTACAACGCGGTGCACACGTCATTGCAGCACATCTTGCGGGGCGAGAACGCGGGCACAGTCGTCGCACGAACGCACGGCACATGGTACCGCGAGTTGTTCGCTCCGAGTGTAGACGCCGGTCTGCTGCCTGCCGCGAGCCTTGCAGGGTATCGCGACATGCCCGTCTACATCAGGAACGCGCAGCATGTGCCGCCGCCATCCACAGCCGCGCGAGACATGATGCCGACGTTTTTCGAGCTGCTGACGCACGAGCCCAGCGCAGCGGTGCGCGCCGTGCTGGGCCACTTCTGTTTTGTCTTCATCCACCCGTACATGGACGGGAACGGCCGCATCGGTCGCTTTTTGATGAATGCGATGCTGGCCTCGGGTGGTTATCCGTGGATGGTCATCCCCGTCGAACGGCGTGACGAATACATCGCGGCCCTCGACTCCGCGAGCGCCATGAAGAACATCGTGCCGTTCACGGTGTTCCTCGCGTCGTGCCTGAGCGAGCCGATGCCATTGAGTCGGGACAGTTGCTAACGACGCCGAGGCCCCGCATCGCGCCGTTCTTGGTGCCATGCTTCCGGGGCCGGCGGCCGACAGGCTTTGAGTCCTTGTAGTTGCGCCGGAAGTCCGTCTCGTCGGCCTCCACGATGCCGCCACGTGGCGGGGACTCCGTGGGTCCGCGTCTCTCCAGGGGAGGGCACCGCGCCCCGCAGCTCCCGGCGGCTGTGGGGGGACTGGTGGAACATGGGGCGGTGACTGGGATCGCGGTACGACGGGCGGGACCGGATCGTACCTGTCGAGAGATGTGTCGGTATGCCCGTCTCGAGATCGCGCACACGACGGGCCGTCGCACGGTCTCGCCGCGTGGTTGCTAATCGGCGGTGTTCACGCGTGACATCAGCGGAAAATCCGCTGGCTGCCTGATCGACGCGACGGCAAGGTCGACGTCCAGCAACGGCCAGTACAGGTGATGTGCCGACGGCCACTCCACCGTCGTGATCTGCTCGATGGTCGCCGCGCGGAACCACGGGAACTCGGCGAACGGCACGTGGAGTTCCTCGCTGCCGAGCAACAGCCAGAACCCATGTCGCGACACGTGGGTGACCTCAGCGACCGAAGTGGCGGACCCAGGCATCACGAATCTCCTCCAGATGACGACGGACAACATCCTCGGCCGCGGCGACCTGCCGCGGGGACCTGCCCGGAAGCTACCGATCCCGGAGGTTGTCCAGCACCACCGCCGCATTCCGCCTCAGCCCGGCCAGCTTCGCCCGCTTCGCCGGTCACTTCCGGAACGCGGCACTGAACGCTGCCTGATCCAAGGCCAGGGGAGTCAAACGCGCGGCTTGCGCGGCTGGTCTGACGAGGGGCAGAAAGGCGTCGCACCACAACGCCAGATTCCCGGACAGAAGCCCCCTTTGACTCCCCGCGCAGGTCTGAGCGTAACAAGACCGACCCCGACGGCCACATCGGCCTCCGGGGTCGGTTCTACAACTTCTGCTTGCACCTCGTAACCGACGGCCTGCAACAGAGCGGGAGACGGGACTCGAACCCGCGACATCAAGCTTGGAAGGCTAGCGCTCTACCAACTGAGCTACTCCCGCGTCCCTGAAGGCTATTCGCCACCCTCACCCGCGACAAGCGGGAGTCGCACCAGGCCGCAACACGAGGATCGAGCAGCAAGACGACGATCGAGCAGCAACAATCCGCTGCGGTGACCCTCCGCCGCTACCTCGCGGACGAAGCCGTTGGTCAGCGGGACAGATTCCTGCGCCAAGTCGAAGCCCGGTAGATTGGCGCTCATGCCAAACCGCCGTATCAGCCTCGTGCTGGTCCTTCTCACTGCCTGCGGCGACTCTGATCGTGCCGACGACCGACGTGGCGCGGTTGGCCGACTGGTGAGTGGCGAAATGGCGCCATCAGACACTCTCACGCGCGTGACCTCCATCTCGATCGGTCACGCATCGACGATCCTGGCGGTTGGCGACAGCGTCGCGCTGACGGCTGTGGCCCGGGACCACCTGGAGAACGCTCTGACTGGGCGGCAACTGCAGTGGCGCTCCGACTATCCGGAACGCGTCAGCGTCTCGGCCACGGGCATGGTGTCAGCCGTCAGCCCGGGCACGACGTCCATCGTCGTCTCAGCAGGTCGTGTTGAGCAGCGGATTGCGGTCACAGTGACAGGCCCAGGCGAGGAGATCCGCGTGCGTCCCGGCGACGACCTGCAGACACTGGTGTCTCGTAGTCCTGCCGGCACGACATTCCGATTAATGGCCGGTGTCTACCGTCGCCAGTCGATCACGCCGCGCGACGGAATGACCTTCGTCGGTGAGCCAGGCACTGTCCTCGACGGGGAGTTGATCACCGAGTTCGCATTCCGTGCCGACGACGGCTCGAATGTGACGTTGAAGCGCCTCACCATCCGTCGATATGCGCCGCCGCTGCAGGACGGCGCAGTACACGCAGAGCGAGGCGACGGCTGGGTGATTGACTCATGCGACATCGGCGAGAACACCACCGGCGGGATTCGACTCGGCAACCGGATGCACATCACGCGCAGCCGGATTCACGACAACGGCCAGATCGGTGTGCTCGGCTCGGGCGACGCGGTGCTGGTGGAGGACAACGAGATCGCCCGCAACAATCCGCGATCACAATACGACATGTACTGGGAGGCGGGCGGCACCAAGTTCGCGCGCACCCGCGACCTCGTGGTGCGCGGGAACTTCGTGCATCACAACCTCGGCCCCGGGCTCTGGACCGACATCGACAACGTGCGCACACTGTACGAGAACAACCGCGTCGAGGACAACGCGGAAGCGGGAATCTTCCACGAAATCAGCTACGCGGCTGTGATCAGGAACAACGTCGTGCGTCGCAATGGCGCCGGGGCCGTGCCGGCGGACGGCGTCACGGGCGCCGGAATCCTCGTGAGCGTGTCGTCAGACGTGGAGATCTCGGGCAACACGGTGGAGGACAATCACAACGGGATCGTCGGCATCCAGGACGACCGGGGCTCTGGGGATTTCGGGCGCTATGTGTTGCAGAACATGCACGTGCATGACAACGCTGTCGTCATGCGACGCGGCGTGACGGGGATCGTGTCGCGTGGCCTGCGCGGGCTGGTCGATGGGGCGACGTTCGGGAGCCGCGGCAATCGGTTTGCGGGCAACCGGTATGCCGTGGATGGAATCGAGCGACCCTTCATCTGGAAACGAGCGCTGAGGAGTGTGAGCGAGTGGCGATCACTCACCATGGATACCGCCGTGTCGCCTGGCCGCTGACATCAATCAGTTCGTTCGGCGGCGACGGCACGACGGCGGGTGTCAGGCCATGGTAGAGGTCATCGAGCGTGAGCGTCATCACTGGGTGGCCATCCTGCTCCGCGCGCGCCTTGAAGTCCGACGAGAACACGCCGCCCGTGACGTAGAGCAGCGGAGCCTTCGGGTGAAGTGCCTTCCGAGCCCACTTTTGTCCCGCATCGGCGAGGATAGCGAGTTCACGCAGGTGTTTCGCGTGCACGTCAATTCCTAGGTTTCCCCACTTGATCGCGCCGGTGAGCATGCGGCCGTTCGTCAGTGACGCGACGATATCGACCTCGAGAGAGCGCGGCTCCCCGGTACCTCGTTCTGTGGTCACGGTTCCCTCCCATCGAGACCAGCTGTCGATCATTGGGAGTCCCAGCCGCTGGCGATGCCGCTGATATCCCTCGGCCGCAATACGCTCGAACATGCCGCCCAAGTAGGTGTCGAGTCGGGCCGGCTCAATCTCCTGCTCCCAGACCTCACGCGGGTCGTAGGTCGCGAGCTCGGAGCGGAACAGTGACACGATCGTCGAGTGAAACTGCAGCGCGGGGTCGGAGAGTCGAAACCGAAATGGGGAGGTTCGTGTTGCACCGAAATTACGCTCAGCGCGGACGTACCCGAGATCGACGAGCTTGGCGAGCATGCGCTTGATCGAGCTGATGTCGTCCGTCAGCGCGGCGTATGCGGCAATCGCCTGTGCGCCTGCATGGCCAGCGCCGATAGCGCGAAGGAGGCTTTGTAGTCTTCGGTCTTGCGAAGACCTCGTTCCTGGTCGATCAGGGTTTCGACCTGCATCCGTATGTGCCCGCCTGGTGACAAAACCTCGGCTGCCACGTTGTCGCGGAGATTGCGGTCGACCCGGAGGGCGCGCAGGTAGCGCGGCGTGCCGCCAATGATGCCGTAGGCAACCGCACGCTCCCGGTTCGTGGACGCCGGCACGAGTGCGGCGGCGTCGAAGTAGTCGAACGGCTCAACGCGGATCGTCCGGGCGAAGCGGCCGTAGAGCGGTGCGTCGCCAGCATTCAGTTGCTCCATCGTCCGCACGGCGGAGCCGCAGAGCACCAGGACGAAGGGCCGGTCATCACGGTGGACGTCGTGGATCGCATTCAGCTGCGATGGCACGCCCTCGCGCGTCCCCATGAGGTACTGGAATTCGTCCAGAATGATGACCAGAGGCTCGGGCGTCCGTAGTTCGTAGAGGAGCCGAAAGACTGTGCGCCATGTGGGGTAGTCGGCCGGGTCGAGCTTGAGGTCGAAGTGCCGTGCGATGGATTGCACCAGCTCTCGACGGTTGATGGGGCTGCTCCCCTCCGCCGCTACGAAGTAGAAGGTCTGCGCCTCGGGCCACCTGTTGGTCAGGAGGTACGTCTTCCCCACCCGCCGCCGACCGGTGACCAGCGAGAGACTTGGGCCCGGGCGCCCGAGGAGCTCACGCAGCTGTGTCCGCTCACTCTCGCGATCCACGAAGATCGGCGGTTGGGGGGCAGCGCGGCCTGGTGCCATCTGTCGGTGAGATGAGGGAATCGCTCACTATCCTACACTTGAGCACTATACCGCTTAAGCAGTACAGTGCTTAAGCGGTATAGTGCAGTAGCTGTCTACGGTCTACGCTCGCGCCTCGGGCAGTCGTCGCCGCGGCGACGGTGATCGGTCACGGCGGCGCCGATGCAGGGTACCACTCCAGAATGTCGTCATCGAGCCGAACCGTGATGCGCGTCTTGCCGGTCAGCATCGGCAGCACCGGCCTTTGCCGCATGCCGAAACCCTCGCCCGCAGGGTCGCCGAGTGGGTCGATTCGGTGACTGGCGCCCCGACCATGATCACGCGTCGTGGTGAATCGTTGGTCGTGGGGCGCGTCATTGGCCGTGGACGGCATGCTGAGGAGCAGCGGGCGTGAAAGCGCTTCGTGAAGTCGACCGCCGCGCGCTGACGGAGAGATGAGGCGCACTCTGACCAAACTGGTCAAATGTCGTATCGTTGGCTGACGTCACTCCTGGAGCGTGTCCTGTGCCTCGCAAGGTCGTCCGCGAATCGGTAAGCCTGTATGACGCCAAGACCCATTTGTCGTCGCTGATCGAGCGCGCCGCCTCAGGAGAGGAGATCGTCATCACGAAGTCGGGGCGTCCGCGTGCGCGTCTGGTGCCGCTCGACGACTCGCGCGCGCGGCGCGCGCACGGGCGTGGTAAGGGCGCGTGGCGCGTTGGCGCTGACTTCGATGCTCCGTTGCCGACATCCTCAACGCATTCGAGGGTGCTTGATGCGTGTGCTACTGGATACGCAAGTCCTGATTTGGTGGGACGCTGGGCGCAAATTGTCGTCGGCGGCATCGACGGCGATAGCGGAGGCCGACGAGGTATACGTGCGCTCCGCCTCGGCATGGGAGGTCGCGATCAAGACGGCTCTGGGCAAAATTTCGAGCAAGCGCAGCATCACCGCCGCTACCGCCGAATCGGGATTCCGGGAGTTGGCCATCGGATGCGGCCACGCTGAGCAGGTACGCCGCTTGCCGGCGTATCACCGGGATCCGTTCGATCGCATCCTGATCGCGCAGGCACAGGTCGAAGACCTGGTGATCGTGTCGCGCGACCGCGCGTTCACCGCGTACGATGTGGCGGTGATGCTGGCGTAGTTGAGGAGTGTGATCGAGTCGCGATCACTCACCATGGATACCGCCTTTTCGCCTGGCGCTGACACCAATCAGTTCGTTCGCCGTCGCTTCCGGCGGCGGATTCGAAAACGCTCGGCGACCTGTTCGAGCTCTGGCTGAATACCATCAGCCGCGTCGTCCAGCATCGCTTCTCCGGGCAGTTCGACAGGCTGCGGATCGCGCTCGCGCCGCTTCCGACGGCGCCTGAGCACCTGACCGCGGGCACCGAGTCCGGCACCAACGAGCACCGCGGTCGGTGCCATCACGAATCCGTAGACAAGCGAATTGTCCGTCAGCATGCCGAGTACCAGCGAGAGCAGCGCGCCCATCGCTGCCAGCTGTAACACCCGGGGCTGCGACGATCGGTCACGAAGCGTAAACCAGTCGCGCCACAGCTTTCGCGCCCAGACCGCGAGCGACCACAGGAACAACACCACGCCGATAGCCCCAAGATCGTGCCAGATCCGCAGGAAATCGTTGTGCGGGTGGCCGACCCAGTAATAGGTGTCCGACACGACACCCTGACTTGTGCCGAGCCCTTTCCCGATGATCGGCGCCTCGGCGGCAGAGTGTATGATGCCGGTCCACATGATGCTGCGGCCACTGTCGCGCAGCTCGAGCTTCTCGGTACTGTTTTGTGGCGTAATGGTACCAAAGAGCCGCGCCCGGAACGGCGCCAGGGTGAGGACACCGATGACGACCAGCGGAACGATTGCTGCAACGAGGTACTGTGTGCCGATCTTGATGCCGCTGGTGCGCGCGCGGATGACCGCCGCGAGGAGTACCAGGAGCAACGCGGCGGCCGTTGCGGTGCGTGACAGGCTGACGAAGATCGCCGCCACCCAGAGGCACGCGTAAATCGCGGATCTTTCACTCCCGGACACCCACTTCGCGAGATGCCACCCAAGGGGCACGAGGCCAAAGAGCGCGAGCGCGCGCGGGTGCACGAACCAGGGGACGACGTCGATGTCGGTCGGCCAGCCGCGAATGGCGAGGCTGGCGGCAACCAGACCGAGGCCAATGACGTCTGCGAGGCCAATGGACACGGCGAGCAGACGCTCGACGACGGCTCGGTTTTCGGTCGCTGCGACGGCAGACACCGTGGCCAGCACGAGAAACGACAAATAGACGGCAGCGTTCTGAAGTCCCTGGGAGCCCGGGGGAGCCCAGCTCGTGCTCAGCGCAGTCCACGCCATCAACGCGGCATACGGTGCGACAAGCATCAGCACGCGTCTCGGGAACTGCCGAGCGGCAGCGAGTGCGATGATACCGATCACGCACTCCATGATCGTGATCGCGCCAAGCCACGTCGTACTCCCGACTCGCCACATGCGCGGGACGTCGATCAGCGCTGCCACGACGATGCTGGCCGCCATGACCGTGTAGAGAAATACGAGCGTGATCGGACGATCGGCGATG
>JANMNM010000063.1:0-5981 GCA_031373905.1 Gemmatimonadaceae bacterium
AGGTACACGGCGCGAAAGCCGCGGACGACGGAGGCGGACTGTCCCGAGTAGCGCAGCTCGTAGAACTCGAGATCCGTGAGCACGCCGGAGCGGCGCCAGAGCCGCGCGAAGAAGAACACCGTCGCGAGCCCGGTGAGCACGAAGGCCCACCATTGCCAGTTCCCCGCCACGCCGTAGCGCCGGACCTGTTCGGTGACCCAGTTCGGAGTGTCGGAGGAAAAGGTCGTGGCGACCATCGAAAGGCCGGCCAGCCACCACGGCACATTGCGGCCGGAGGCGAAGAACTCGGTGGTGCTGCTTCCCGACCGCTTGGCGAGGAAGAGGGCCGGCACGAAGCAGACGAGGATGCTTGCGACTGCGATGACCCAGTCGATCCAGGAAATACTCACGGGGAGGCTTTTGGCGTGGGCGAGGTCAGTGGCATTCCGGGGTCGGCCTCGCGTGTCGCCACTAGCTACCGGCTCACACGGGACGGCACAAGCGGCAGTCGGGAGCGCTGTCCCCGAGCTGCTCACGGTGTCAGACCGGGAGCGGGTCACCGATCACGGGATTCCCCCCAGCCGCACCATGCCCGAGCTTTCACGCAAGCGAACGGGTCGGTTCAGGAGTCCTGAACGGCGGCAGCATCGCGGGGAGCATTCATGAAGGGAGTCATGAAGGGAGTAGGGCAGGGCATGATCGGCACGCTGTTGATGTTCGGGGCGATCAGCTGCGTCTCGAACCACTACGTGAAGAAGAACGGCGGCGCGCCACAGTACGACGTGATCTTCGTCAACAACTGCAGCCGCGCCACCGGCGTCCTGTACCTCGACGACGAATACCGGAACCGCCGCAAGATCGACGTGAAGGCCCGGCACCTCATCGCCGGCCGGCCGCGGACGTTCCGGATCCCGGGCGGACCGCACACGTACCACGTCGAGTTCAACGAGGTGGACGGGATACGCGTCATGGAAGGATCGTTCGTCGTCGAATCGGCGTCACGGTTGCGGATGTGCTGATCGTCGCGACGTCGCTTCACGGGTGAGCCAGAACCCGCCGTCCGGTGTTTCATGCGCGTCCCCGCGTGTGAATCCATTTCTTCCACCGTCACAGAATCCATGCTCCAGCGCACTGCCGTCACCCTGCTGCTGACGGTGCTCGTTGCACCGTGCAAGGCCGCGGCCCAGGGTCGTCCCGCGCCGCGCCCGGTGACCGACACCTCGATCTTCGCGCCGCTCGTCCTGCCGACGCCGAACGAGTTTCGCACCGGCAGCGGTGCACCGGGTGCCCGCTACTGGCAGAACCGCGCGGACTACACGCTGCGTACCACGCTCGACACGACGGCCACCACCGTGCGGAGCGAGATGACGCTCCGCTACACCAACAACTCGCCTGACACGCTGCACTTCCTCTGGCTCCAGACGGAGCAGAATGCGTTCAAGGCGAAGTCGCTCAACAGCTTCATCTTCCCCGAGGATTCGCGATTCGGAGCCCGCGGCTTCGAAGGTGGCTACACCTTCACGCGTACCGAACAGCGCCTGGGCACGCCGGCCGCGCCGCGTCGCGTGCGCCTCGCGACGCGCGTGAACGAAACGGTCACGAAAGTCGACCTTGCCGAGCCGCTGGCGCCCGGCAAGTCGGCCACGATCGAAATGGCGTACAGCTTTGCCGTGCCGGAACATGGGGCCGACCGCATGGGCCGCGAGGGCGCGCTCTACGAGATCGCGCAGTGGTATCCGCGCGTCGCCGTGTACGACGACGTGCGCGGCTGGAACATCGAACCGTATCTCGGACAGGGCGAGTTCTATCTGGACTTCGGCGACTACGAGCTCGAGATCACGGTGCCCGCGGGCTACATCGTGGCGGCAACCGGCGCACTGACCAACGGGCGCGAGGTGCTGACCGCCACGCAGCAGGCGCGCCTCGCGAGCGCCGGGCGCACCGACACGGTCGTTCGCATCATCACTGCCGATGAGCTTTCATCCGGTGCGGCGCGCCCCCGGAAGACGGGCACGATGACGTGGAAATTCTCGGCGAAGAACGTCCGCGATGCCGTGTGGGCCGCCTCGCCCGAATTCCAGTGGGATGGCACGAGCTGGAAGGGCATCTATGCTTTCGCGTACTATCGACCCAGCGCGGCCGAGAACTGGCATGATGCCGCTGATCAGTCGCGGATGTCCATCCAGGAATACTCCGAGCGCTGGTTCCAGTATCCGTGGCCGCACATCTCCGCCATCGAAGGGCCGATCAGCGGGATGGAATACCCGATGATCGCGATGGAGAACAAGAGCTCGGATGTGTATGACCTCTACAACGTGGTCACACACGAGATCGGCCACATGTGGTTCCCGATGATCGTGGCGAGCAACGAGCGGGCATTCATGTGGCAGGATGAGGGGTTCAACACCTTCATCAACACGTTCTCGGAAGCGCGTCGGTATCCGAACAAGGGTGACCAGATGGCGCGCGCTGCCGATGAGCGCGGCACCGTGGAGCAGGTGATGCGCGCCGGTGTGGAAGGCCCGATCGTCACCACGCCAGACCGCATCAATCCGCAACTCCTTGGCGTGTCGGCATATGTGAAGCCGAGCGTGGGATTGCAGCTGCTGCGTCAGGAGATCCTCGGCCCCGAAGCGTTCGACGATGCGTTCCGCACGTACATCCGCCGCTGGGCGTTCAAGCACCCGACACCGTCGGATTTCTTCCGCTCGATGGAAGACGCGGGTGGCCGCCGGCTCGACTGGTTCTGGCGCGGCTGGTTCGTCGAGAACGCGCGCTACGACCAGGCGGTGGATACGGTGGTCACTCGCCAGTCGGGTGACACAGCCAAGGTGATCGTCGCCTACGGCAACCGCGAGCGCGGTGTGCTGCCGATCCGGGCACGCTTCACGTTCACCGATGGCAGCACCGAGGACTACCTGTATCCGGCAGAAGTGTGGAGCACGAACAGTGTGCGATACGTGCGCCGATACAACTTCGTCGGGAAGGCCGTCGCGAAGCTCGAGCTCGATCCCGAGAGCCGCCTTCCCGACATCACGCGGGCGAACAACACCTGGAAGGGTGCGACGAGCACGCCACCGGTGCCGTGATCACGAGCGGTTGACGTGACGGTTACGGCTTCGCGGACTCCGCGGGCACCGTCACGTCAATCGCTGCCGTTTCAACTGCATGGCCCGGGCGTCGCACCTGCACGAACACGCGATAGCTGCCGGCTGATGGAAACGCGACCGGGAACGCAACGTTGCCGTTCGTTGCCACCAGGCCCGATGTGGCCCGCATCGCGGCCATGTCGTGTCCGGGCATTGGCGCCATGGTCGGTTGCGCTTCGCCGTGATTCACCGTGTCGCCAGCCTCGCGACGCATGAGGCGCTCCTGCGCCGCCATGGAACCGGTGCCCATCGGGTGCAGGTGCATGAACACCTGGCCATCGGTGCGCACGACCATCGCGTGACCGGCCATGCCGAGCCACGGCTCGAGCACCGCCGCTGATCCGTCGGCATTGGTGATCCGGGCTCGAATCGTCACGTCACGTCGTACCACGGGCGTGCCGTCGATCGCGATGGTCATGCGACCGCCATCCGCGAGTGCGGCGGGCGCACCGGTCGCGAGTGCGGGGGCCGCAGTCCATGCGTCATCGCCATCGGTGTTCGGCGCGGACGAGCCGGCCGGTACATCGACCGTGTCCGCCATGGACACCGTGTAACCGCTCTCGCGAACTGCCTCGGCGAAGAGCCAGTACTTGCCGGCGGGGATCCCTGTCACTGGCGTGGTGAAGGTGCTCAGATCCGTGCGCAGCGGATGCACGTGTGCAACGGCGCCACGAGCACCTGCTTCGACGAGAAACAGATGCAGGAGTTTCCCGTGATCGGGAATCAGCGGCGTTCCCGATTGCTTGCGTACGCCGGGCTCCTTGGGATCGACGTAAGTCCAGCTCTCGTCGGTGACGCGGAGTGTCAGTGCGCGTGCATCGCCCGCGGTGACCGAGCTCTCGACGACAAGCGGTTTGTCGAGCCCGCGGCGGTAGTCGCTGTCCACTGCGCCCCACCATTTCCAGCCGCCGAACAGCATCGCAGCGACGACACACGCCGCGACGGACATGGCCCGTCGTGCCCGACGTCGCTCCGGCAACGCGGGCTGTGTGCCCGGTGCAACCGTGCTTTCCCGGGCGGCTGCGCCAACGATCGACAACAGACCGAGCACGAGAAACACACCGAGCGCCGCGAGCAACCAGCCAAGCCACGGCGGAAGTGTGCTGGCCGTCGTCGCGACGCTGGTCACGGGGACCACGAACGTTCCGTTGCCCGCCGGTCCTGCTGCCGTCACATGGAATGCGTACGACCCGCTCTCCATGATCCAGACCTGCGTGGCGAACGATCCTGCTTCGCCAGGCACGGCTCGCATCGTATCAGCGGGTGGCGCGCCCTTCAGTCCGAAACGCCAGAACGCGGTGCGAACGGAGAGGCTCGCCGGGACGGTGTTCGGTGATGTCGAGCGCACGATGACTTCCACCAGCCCGGGGATCACACCAGGTGGACGCACCAGCACTCGCAGCCCGTACGGACCAGCATTGCCCTCCTGCACGACCAGCGGATTGCCCACATGACCACTGCCGGTGAGCCAGATCGCCGTCAATGCGAGCAGTGTCGTGAGACGTTTCAGTTTCACTATCGCACCACGCGCTTGAGGAACTTGCCGCGGGCGAGCCCGAGGCGTGCCGATAGCGTGGC
This sequence comes from Gemmatimonadaceae bacterium, assembly GCA_031373905.1. Taxonomy (GTDB): domain Bacteria; phylum Gemmatimonadota; class Gemmatimonadetes; order Gemmatimonadales; family Gemmatimonadaceae; genus JACMLX01. The sequence continues at coordinate 4,707 of JANMNM010000063.1, forward strand.
CGCGAGCACGGCGTACGTGGCCATGCGGATGAGCGTCCCACCGAGGCTACCGTCGTCGTTCCAGAATTCGCGCGGGCCCACCAGCCACTCGGCGACATTCTGATAGTCACCGTGCCCGCCGCCGAAAAAGGCATTGCGGCCGATTTCGGTGGCCTGCAGCGAGGCGAATGGCCACTGGGCAATTGCCAGGCTCGCGACGAACGCCACGCCGATGGCCAGACTCACGAGCCAGCGGTTCATGTTGGCCGTGCGGTGCAGGATGAGATCGATGGCGAGCCCCGGGGCGACGAGCAGAATGGGGAAGGTCAGCGGCACCATCTGCGTCACGGTGTGGCCAATCGGTCCGAGCTTGGGGCTGCCGGGAAAGAGCGGCAGAATCCACACCTGACCCGCCATCACGAGCATGTAGATCAGCGCCGTGATCGTCGCAGGCCAGCGCAGCCGCGACGCGTGCGCGCCCGCGACGAGGATCGCCGGAAACACGCCGCCGCACACGATGTAGAAAAGGCTCGAGTGCTGGCGTTGCACGAAGGTGTACTCCGTGATGGCGATCGCGGCCATGCTCGCGAGCACGCCGGTGCTGAAGAGGAACACGTTTGCAAACGTCGATGACGAACCGTCGCGATTCTGCGCGGCAGCAGCCATGGTTTGCGCGCCGACGAGTATCCCCGCGATGCCGATGAGCAGCACGACGTGCGGCGGACTGAGGATCTCGACGTCCAGTCCGTAGGCATTGTGCCACCAGTCATCGAACGGCGCCGAGGTGAGCATGGCCAGCGCACCCCAGATGCAGATCCAGCCTCCGATCGGGCCGGTGAAGAAGCGCCACACGCGTACGCCTTCGTTCTGCGCGGTGGCTGCGCCCGGGCCGAACGAGTCCCACAGGACGCGCGCCCCGCACGAGAGTCCTGCCAGCGTGCCGCCGAAGTACACGGCCATGTGCGCTGGCGTCCAGAACGTGTCGCGGCCAATGGTGCGGTGCCACGAAATGTCCCACACGATACCGATCAGGATGCTCGTTGCACCGAGGACGACGGCCGTCAGGTGGAGCGGCAGGTCACGGGCTGGCGCGGCGGCGCGGGAGCTCGTGGCGGGGGTGAGGAGGGAGGTGGCCATGGGCGCGATGCTGGTGAAATGGCGGTCGACGCGAACGCTGTAAGCTACGTGCAAGGCACAGGGAGGGTACCATCCATCGCGGGGTCAATCCGCACGCAACGTGATCGCCGGGTCAACCAGTGCCGCGCGCCTCGCCGGTACGAACGTCGCCAGTGCCGC
>JANMNM010000115.1:0-16861 GCA_031373905.1 Gemmatimonadaceae bacterium
ACGTGTGCGAGAGCACTGCTTTGCTGTGCCTCCAATCTCGAGATGCGTGGCACCTCCGCGTGCAACGTTCCGTGCTCATCTTTCGGTGACTTGGCGTTGCAAGGAGCTGCGGCGGTGTTACTCGTTCATGGCCGTCTGAGACGAGTACGCTCCGACTGCTGTGCTCGGCATCAGGGTTGCGAACGATCGCATTTGGCCACTCGTTGATGCGGTGGGTCGGAGGAGGAACGAGTCACGCCGCGGCATGAGTCTGGTTCCCATGGGAGTAGATGAGATGAAGTCGATTGGCTTGGATGCTCCGTATGGCACCTATCGTAGGTCCAAGAGGACTGCGACGATACGTTCGCGGCTGAGTGGGCGCAGGGTGACTGGTCGCAGGGTGACTGGTCGCAGGGTGACTGGTCGTACGATGCCGCTGACGATTTGCTCGGAGAACCGCAAGGCAGGCGAAGCACTTCCGCGTTCGCCTCATCTGATCACATGGTCCTTCACGCATTCCCGGTCATGACTGCCGAACCGAACAGTCAGCGTTTGGCGGTGTCAACACGGAGAGCCGACGATCCGACGCAGTCCGCGTCCCCCATTCGTCTGATGCTCGTCGATGACAACGCGGACGCGGTAGACAGCATGGCCATGCTGCTGACTGTTCGCGGAGCGACGGTCAAGACCGCATCACTTGGCGCCGAGGTCGTTGATCTGGCGTCGGCTTTTCAGCCACACGTGGTCGTGCTCGACATCAGCCTCCCAGATATGGACGGCTACGAGGTGTGTGGACGACTTCGGCGCGAGCCGTGGGCAGAGCGGATTGGCATCGTCGCGCTGACCGGTTGGGGCGCGGACGCCCATGTATCCAATGCCAAGGGCGCGGTATTTGATCATCATGTCCTGAAACCCGCGCACCCTGACGAGCTTTTGCTCCTCTGCCAGTCGCTCCGCCGTGACTGATGCCCTCGAACGTATCACGACGCTGTCCTTCACGGCGCTCGCCACGGCACCACGCGGTATCGTGTAATCGAACGGCACCAGACACGTGCCATACGTCACTGCGAATGCCAGCAACTACGTGTCGATCAGCTCTCCCGACCAGTGAATTCCTTACCCCTCGTGCAGTCGCATGCATCCGTCGACGTCGGGGTTGTCCACGGTATCAGATACTGATCGTCTCTGCGAACGAGCTTACGCAGCGCAAATGGCCGTGTTGCTCGTCACGCTGAAAATGCAGTAGATGCCGTTGCCAACTTCGCCTGCCGCAGCGCAACCAACTGAAGAATGCCGTTCAGTGTGTCGGGTCCGACGGGCTTGGTGAAGTGATGATCGAAGCCGGCTTCCGAGGCCTTGATCCGGTCGTCCTCAGCACCCCAACCCGTCAGTGCCGCCAGAGTCACCTGGCCCGACGGATCGTCAGCCCGGATGCGCCTCGCCGTCTCGTAGCCATTCATGCCCGGCATGCCGATATCCAGAAGAACCAGCGCGGGCTTGAACTCCCGCACGAGCGCCAGCGCTGATGCGCCCGAGTCGGCGACCCGGCTCTCGTACCCATAGATCGACACGAGCGCAGCGAGGCTTTCGGCGGCATCGACGTTGTCATCCACCACCAGAACACGAAGCTTCGTGGCCTCCACGGCGTCGTCCAGGGGCGCCACGTTGCTGCCTGCGGCTGCGGTGTCGGCCAGGGCCGGCAGCCGCACTGTGAACGTACTGCCCGCGCCGAGTCCCGCACTTTCCGCGGTGACACTCCCGCCATGCAGTTCCACCAGCCGCCTCACGAGCGCGAGGCCGATGCCCAAGCCCCCCTGCGCTCGATCCAGTGTCCGGTCGAGCTGCGTGAACATCTCGAAGACGTCCGAGAGCATGTTCTGAGGAATTCCCTCCCCGTCGTCGGCCACGGTGACGACCGCCTCGTTCCCTTCGCGGTGGACGCTCATTCTAATTGTGCTGCCGCTCGGCGAAAATTTGGCAGCATTGGTAAGCAAGTTGTTCACGACCTGGCAGATCCGGGTGGCATCAGCGTTCAGCCAGATGGGCTCGGAAGTGATCTCGAGCTGAAGCACTTGTCGCGCCGCATCGATCTGGGGCTGCGTGGCTTCAATGGCGGAGTGAACGGCGCTTTGCAACTCCATTCGCTCAGGGCGCAGGATGATCTTGCCGCTGCTGATTCTGGACATTTCGAGCAGGTCGTCAATCAGGCGAACCATCTGCCCGAGCTGGCGCTCCATCATGAGCTGGGTCCGATGGGCAATATCGGGATCCTTCGTGAGCCTCAGGATCTGCAGGCCGTTGCGCACCGGCGCCAGCGGGTTGCGCAACTCGTGCGCCAGCGTCGCCAGGAACTCGTCCTTTCGCCGGTCTGCGATACGCAGAGCTTCCGCGGTGGCTACTCGTTCACTGACGTCGAGATTTGTGCCCAGCACCCATTCTGCCTTGCCGTCGTGATGCGCGCGCACCGTCTCCACGGCCTGAATCCAGCGGCACTCGCCGTCACTGCGCCGCAGGATGCGAAACTCCCGAGTGCTTTGCCCGCAACGACGGACGGTGTCCTGGAGGATTGCCTCGTTCTCCGCCAGATCCTCAGGCAGCACAGCTCCGCTCCAGTCCTGGTAGTGCACCAGCCCATCCGGCGTGGGCTCGATGCCGTACATCCGGAACATCAATGCATCCCAGCGGATCGTGTTCGTCAGGACGTTCCATTCCCAGATGCCCACGCCAGTGGCTTCGGCGGCGAGGCTCATGCGCTCCTGGTTCGCCCGCAGCGCCGCCGTGGCCTGCGCGCGCTCGGTCACTTCGTGGAAGTAGCAGACCACACCGTTCTGGCCGTCCGGCAGAGTCACATGCTGTGTCTGCCATTCATAGGTCTGCTCGATGCCGAGGTCGTGACGCCGCTCGGTGAACGGCGGCGAAACGTAGCGTTCGCCCGTCGTCAGCGTATGGCGGAAGATGCCTGCGATCTGCCCGCCAAGCTCCAGCCCCCAAAGAATCTCGACCACTTCCTGAAAATCGCGACCGATGAGCGGATGCACGGAACCAAAGGCCGGCATCGCCTCGGCATTGATTTGCCGCATGCGGAACTGCGCATCCACCACATACGTCCCCATCGGCGCCTGCGCGATGAGGGTGGAAAACAGCGCGGCGTTTTCCCGCAGCGACTCCTCGGCGCGCTTGGTTTCGGTGATGTCGCGAAGAACCCTGGATGTGCCGACGACTTTGCCGGCCGCATCCTTCAGCGGCGCGATGGTGATCGAAGCGGGAAACTCCCGCCCATCCTTGGTCAGCCGGATCGCTTCAAACGTTCCCCCCAGCTCCCCGACGACGATTCTTCGCTGGAGCTCGTGCTCCGCTGCCTGCCGATCCGCGGGCATCAGCCGCATGATCGAGGTGCCCACGATCTCCTCCGCGCGGTAGCCGAAGATTTGCTCCGCCCCCGGATTCCAACTGGTGATGATCCCATCGAGGTCCTCGCTAAAGAGCGCGTCGTGGGACGATTCGACGATGGCTGCCAGCCGGACCACGGCCTCCTCGGCGAGATTGCGTTCGGTGATGTCGCGGATCGTGGCCACCGTTCCGATCGGCGCGCCGTCGGAGCCGCGAAGCAAGGTGACACTCGACTCGACGAGCAGCTCACGGCCCTCGCGCGTGACGTGGATATGCTCACCATGCCACTCACCGCGCTCGCTCAGCGCGGCACCCGCCGCGGCTTCGTCGCCGGGCCGGAGCCAGCGATACTCATAAAGCTCGCTCAGCCGGCGGCCTAGCACGTCGGCAGCGCTGACGCCGTATTGCCGCTCGGCGGCGGTGTTGAGAAAGGTGACTCGCTGCTCGGAGTCCACGGCGATCACTGCATCGCTGACCTGCGCGAGCATCTCGCCGCGGAAGCGGCTCTGCTCGGCGTCGACACCTTGCAGGGTGAAGAGTTTCGGTCCCGCGGAGGTTTCCACCACGAGCGCATCCAACTCGCCGGCGCGGATTGCGCGCAGCAGCTCTTCCGCATCCTCCAGCCGCGCGCGCAGCTCCGTGTTCTCGGCGCGAAGCGCTTCGTTGGTGGCGGTTATTGGATTCATTGTCACTCCCACCTCAGGAATCGTGGTTCTCGCCCTGCTGCCGCAGATCCAGCCCGCGCAGGATGCGCTCGGTCTCCGACATGTCGCCGATGAAGCGGCGCAGCGGCAGCGGCAGCTTCTTGACCAGCGTCGGCGCTGCGAGGATCTGCTCGGCAGCCGCCAGTTCGGGCTTCAGCGAGAGGTCGACGATGTCGAGCTCGTACCGGCCTTTCAGGTGTTCGTCGCACAGCCTCTGGATGTTGGCGATCGCGAGTGCCGAGCGCGGCGTCGTTCCGGCTACGCACAGGCGCAAGACGTAGTGCGGCGCCTGGGCGTCGTCGCCCGACTCGCCGGCGCTCACTGTCCAGTCCTCGGCAGGCGCTGCACGTCCAGGCCGACCAGCACCCGCTCTTCGTTCGACAGGTCACCGATGATCTTCTTGAGCGGTTCCGGGAATTTCCTCACCAGCGTCGGCACGGCAAGAATCTGGTCGCCGGCGGCGAGTTGTGGCGTGACCAGCAGGTCGATGACCTCGATTTCGTACTGGCCGGCCAGGTGCGTCTCGCACAAGCGGCGCAGGTTCATCAGCGCCACTTTCGATTTCGGCGTTTGCCCGGCGACATACAGTCGCAATCGCCACTCGGCGGCGCCGGCCTTCATGTCAGCCTTCATGTCAGCCGTCATGGCGCTGTCCTCACGGCATCGCCCTCGGCCCGTCGGGCGCGTCCGGTGATGACCTGGTCGTCCATCACGCGAATGTCGAGCATGTCGATGCCGGTACTCGCCATGGTGAATTCGCGCACCTGGTTCGAGTGCGCCATGCCGCGCGACTTCACGACCTGCAAGGCGCGCGTACGTTCGCCGTTGTTCTCGCGGTTGGCAAGCACGATCCAGGTGTCCATCAGTGACGATATGCCGGCTTGCGAAAAGGCAAGGGCAGTCGGCGTTTCGCTGATCAGGTCGGTGAAGACGGCCGTGATGTGCTCTCCCTTGAGGAAGTCGATCAGGCGCATCAGGGTCGAGCGCAGTGCCGTGCTGTTGTCGACGAGGGTGAGATTGCTGATCGGGTCGACCACCATCCACTGCGGCTGGAAATCCACCACCGCGCGGTGCATCAGGGTCAGGTGCTGCTCCAGCCCGTGCAAGGTCGGCCGCGAGGCGTGGATCTGCAGCAACCCGCTGTGGATCCAGCGCTCGAGGTGGATGCCGATCGACTTCATGTTGCGCAGCAGCTGGCTCGGTGATTCCTCGTACACGAACACAAGCACCCGTTCGCCACGCGCACAGGCCGCGTCGGCGCAGGCCGCCGCGATGCTGCTCCTTCCGGTGCCTGGCGACCCCGAGATCAGCACGCTGCTGCCGCGATACACGCCCTGACCGCCGAACATGGCATCCAGCCCGGCGATACCGAAGGGGACGCGCTCGTCCAGGACGATATGATCGAGCCTCAGCGACGTGATCGGCAGCACCGAGACGCCCTGCTCGCCGATCATGAACGGATACTCGTTGGTGCCGTGCGTCGTGCCGCGGTACTTGACGATGCGCAGGTTGCGCGTCGAGATGTTGGCGTTGACGCGGTGGTCGAGCAGGATCACGCAATCGGCGACGTACTCCTCCAGCCCGAAGCGCGTCAAGGCATTGTCTCCGCGCTCGGCCGTGATCACCGCCGTGATGCCGCGGTCCTTCAGCCAGCGAAAGAGTCGCCGCAGCTCGCTGCGCAGAATGGCCTCGTTCGGCAGGCCGGCGAACAGCGCTTCGATGGTGTCGAGGACGACGCGCTTGGCGCCCACGGTGTCGATCGCGTGGCCGAGGCGGATGAAGAGGCCCTCGAGGTCGTATTCGCCGGTCTCTTCGATCTCGCTGCGCTTGACGCGAACATGGTCGAGGACGATCTTCTTCTCGGCGCACAGGCGGTCGAGGTCGAAGCCCAGCGAGCGGACGTTCTCGGTGAGTTCCGAGGCGCTTTCCTCAAACATCATGAAGACGCCGGGCTCGTCGAAGCGGGTCGCGCCGCGGACCAGGAATTCGGCCGCGAGCATGGTCTTGCCGCAGCCCGGTCCGCCGCACAGGAGCGTCGGCCGGCCGGCCGGCAAGCCGCCACCGGTGATCTGGTCCAGGCCTTCGATGCCGGTGGGCGTCTTGGCAAGCCCAGCGGGGCGGCCCACAGAAACCGCACCACTGGGGGCGCCCCGGATCTTCATGTTTTCGTCGCTGCTACTCACGCATCGTGTCCCGGCATAGGAAAACTTCTTTGAATAGTAGCACCAATAGCGCTACGCGTGCTCGACACACTCCGCTTGAGTCGGGCCTCGGTGACCCTGACCCGCCTGGAACGCATGACGGGTCTGGCTCCCAGTTTTCACGTGGGTTATATGCAGAGTGCTACCTGTGAAGCCAGAGCCAGTGGTGATGATCCCAGATGTCGCCCATTTCGGAGGCCGAACTCATGTCATCGTCGTCCCCCAACCCTTGTGCGGTCCGCGGTTGCACCGTCAGCAATCTTCCTTGGCCTCGATGTGCGCAAGGAGTCGGTCACCATCGCGGTACTGCCGAGCGATGCGTCGGCGTCGGCACAGCTCGACACACTCGATTACGATCTGAAGAAGCTTGAAAGAGACTGAAGAAGGTTCGACGCTGAGTGCAGCGGCTCAGGCCAGTCGCGACCCTGTGCGCGTGCTACACGGCGTCGGGCGCAGGCTATGTCTTGCAGCGTGAGTTCGCCACGTGGGCAATAGCGTGCATGGCGACCACGCCATGATATGCTCAGTGTATTGCTATGATGGCCGAAGCACGGCCGTGGCCGACGAGCATCTGTGGTGGCGGCCCGGTGCCGTTTGGCGCACGGCGCCTCTCGTCATGTGTCCACCATCGGCGCAATGAGTCTCCGAGAGCTGCGCGCTGCTATGGTTCGCACGGCCGCGCCGACCGTGGAGCGACGAGCGCCTGACGGCGAAGTCGTGCATGGCACGGACCCGCGCGGGCGTGGTGGCAGCGGCGGTGGCATATTGGGGCGTCCTTTTTCGTCGCGGGATGCTCTCCGGGTTCGTCACATACAGTCGGTGGCGACGATTTCCCATCACGCCGCGCGCGCAGCGGACGTGACCACGGCCGGGGCCTCTCTGGCTTCGTATTCTGATGCTCACAGAAGACTCCGTCGCAACAGGTCGTCGCGCGCACCACGTGCAGATCATTCTGTCTCCCAACGCGGATTCTCTCGAAGAGGCTCACCATGAAGATCACCGTTGAAACACTCGTCAATGCGCCGGTTGCTGCGATCTGGCGTGCCTACTCGACACCGGCCGACATCAAGCAGTGGAACACCGCGTCCGATGATTGGCACACGACACAATCGTCAGTCGATCTGCGCGTTGGTGGCGAGTTCTCGTCACGCATGGAAGCGAGAGACGGAAGCTTCGGATTCGATTTCGCGAGAACGTACACGAAGGTCGTACCGAATGAGTTGCTCGAGTTCAGCTTTGGCGATCGCGCGGCGTCGGTTGAGTTCGTGCCCGGCGCCGACGGTGTCACAGTTCGCACTGCTTTCGATGCTGAGGCCGACAATTCAGTCGAGCAACAGCGCAGCGGATGGCAGGCCATTCTGGACAACTTTGGCAGGTATGTCGACGCCAGTCAGTGACGCTCGAGCGTTCTGAGACGCTGATCACCGACACCTCCGGCACCACGGTCTCCGCTTCAGGTGCCGGTCGCTCCGATGTGATATCGTTGTTCCCGTACTCCTCATCACTGTGTCGTACAATCATTTCGGTGGAGACATGACATGCAACAGCCAGCCAGAAATACCATCTGCCTCTGGTACAACACTGACGCCGAAGCTGCGGCGCGATTCTACGCCGAGACGTTCCCCGAATCAGCAGTGACAGCGGTGCACCGCGCGCCGGGAGACTATCCGTCGGGGAAGCAGGGCGACGTTCTCACCGTTGAGTTCACTGTGCTGGGCATTCCCTGCCTCGGCCTCAACGGTGGGCCGGCGATCACGCACACGCAAGCATTCTCGTTTCAGGTCGCCACGCAGGATCAAGCGGAAACCGATCGCTACTGGAATGCGATCGTCGGCAACGGTGGCCAGGAGAGCGAGTGTGGCTGGTGTACAGACAGGTGGGGACTGTCGTGGCAGATCACGCCGATCGTGCTGTCGCAGGCAGTCACCGACAGCGATCCTGCGGTGGCCAAGCGGGCGTTTGACGCGATGATGACGATGAAGAAGATCGACGTTGCAGCAATCGAGGCCGCGCGTCGCGGCTGACAATGCGGTCTTGCAGCGAGTCGAGCACATCGCTGAGCCGGCGTGCCGATCCACGATCTATGCTTCTCGACAGCGTCGGCCGGATTGTCGGCAGCAGCGCGGTCAGGACAGGAATTTTGATTGGGGTCGGTCGAGTGTACGACGCGATCGCCGACCGCGCGAGCACGACGGGCGACGGCGTGCCCTCCGTCTCGCGAGCGCGCCTCGAGGGCCGTGGGAACGGCGGTCACCGTGGGGGGGGCGATGCCGGCGGGGCCCAATCAGACGCTCCGGTGGGACGGCCGACCACGCGAAAGGTCCCCGCCGCGTGGTGGCGGGGCGTGGGGCCGCGCTCAGGTGGCAGGAGGGGCGTCGGCGGACGGGCGTGGGGCGCGTGACGCACCCGGCGGCCGCGTCGATGGGGGGCTCCGCGGCCAGGAGTGCGCCTCGCGCGCGGCGTGGGTCCGGAGATGCGCGAGGATCAGGTCGATCACCGACACCTGAGTGATGCACGCGACGACCCGCATGGGCCCGCGACACGTCGGACACGCGAGGGGGTCCACCGTCTCGGTGCCCGCCGTCGGGCCCGCCAGGCGAGACTGGCTTCATACGGCGTCACGCTGTCATCAATGTTGTTGCCGTAGAGTGCCATCCCCATCTCCAGCCGGAGCGTGTCGCGTACACCGAGTCCGGCGGGCGTGACGTCGCCGGCCGACATCAGTGCAGCCCACAGGGCTGGCGCATGCACATCGGGCAAGCAGAGCTCGAAGCCGTCCTCACCGGTGTAGCCGGTGCGACTGATGATCACGTTGTCGATGCCCAACACAGTGCCAAGTCCCGCGTTCGTTGCAGAACGGCGAGTAGTCCGCCTGACCGACTGCCAGCTTCGATACATCGTTGGTCGTGACGTAGTTCGCGAACTCAATCGCGCCGGGACCGGTCACCAGGAACTCACCCATGTGATTGACATCGAAGCGTCCACATTACATCCGCACCGCGTGGTGCTCGGCCGAGATACCGGTGGGGTATTGGACTGGCATCTCGAATCCCGCAAACGGGGCGAGTTTGGCGCCCAGAGCGTCATGTGTGTCGTAGAGCGCGGTGCGCTGGAGTGGCTGGTGTTTGGACATGACGGGAAGGCAGGGCATTTGCCAATGCGGCCGTGAGCTCAATCCTGTCCGGAGAACCGACAACGAAAAGCCCGGCATGAGGAAGACTCCCACGCCGGGCACACTCGCTTTTCCATCCAGTCAAGAGTGGAAGCTACCGCATGGGTCGATCCTCGGAGGTAGTGCCCCGCTACGATCGCAGGTGGCCGTCGTCACGCCCTGTCATCGACTCGATCCGATCGTCAATCGGCACACCGGTCCCCTTCCGCGCCCGGGCGTCAGAGTCGCCCATGTAGCGGCTGCCGTAGAACTTCTCCGAGTCGAATTCCTCGCGATCATAGAACGAGGGGGATGACCAGTCACTCCGGTGCGGCACGCCTGAGAGCGCGAGTTCCTCGTGCTCACGTTCAAGCCGACCTCCGAGCGTGTATCCGGGCAGTGCACGCACGGCGCTGGCGGAGAGTCTGACGATCACACGATCGTCGTCATCGACCATCCGTGCAGTGCCGATCGGAATCAGGATGCACCGATCGGCAGATCCGGATTGCTCCACGTCGAGCTCCACGGCCAGATAGCGAACCTTCATCTGCTCCAGATCGACGAGCAGCTCCTTGACTCTCCCGACGTTCAGGTTGTCAGCGGATGTGACGTCCCAACCGCGGGGATCAGTATCACTCTCGGCAACACGGTAGTCGCCAAGTTCATCAAGTGGATAGGTGCCACTCTGTCGCTCTGTCGTCATGTCAGAATCTCCACGGAGTTGAGGTCGGAGGGACGCGAGTCATCGAATTGTCCGCGCTGGTGGCGTGACCGGGCAAGGCGCGCTCACCGCAGTTCCTGCAGTGCACGAGAGGCGGCAGCGAAGAACGCATCGATCCTGTCTTTCTGAGAAAGGAGGCTTTGCTCAGCGTCCACGCCATTGGCCGCATCACGCACGCGATTCACGGCGTCGCGCGAAAGCCTGCCATCGGGAAGCGAGCCGAAGGCCTGACCCGCAGCCAGGAATGCCGTCCGTGCCATATTCGCGTGCCGGGTTGATTCGGCCGCACTGTTCTCGAGTGCGTTCGCCTGCGCGCGCATCTCCGCCGTACTGGTGGTTGTCGTGGTGCCGGGCATAACGCCATCCAGCACCTTTGACAATCGGCGGATGCCTTCAGCTGTAAAGGCGTGCTGCTCATTCTCCCCACGAGACGCGCCGTTGGCCGACACGAACGCGGTAAAGTCCGCGACGTTTCCGCCAGCTGAATCGTCGCGGGTAGCCGTTGATGACGAATAGGCCGCCGCGCTGTCGGGGGCCACGTCGTTCTGCGCGGTCGTCCGGTCGCGATCGCCCGGGCCACGACCGAAGAACCACCACGTTGCCGCAAGCAACAGCAACAGTGGAAGGAGCCACGCCCACACGTTCGGGGTTTTCCTTTCAATCCGGATATCAGCCATGTTTCCGCTCACATTGTGGAGTGTTGGAGCTCGCAGCCGCGGACACAGAGCCGCGTCAACGCGTTCATCAAGTTTTGTTCGCCATCACCCGCGCGGACGGCGCAAAAACACGTAGCGGCGCATCGATCACCGGTTCGGTGACCAAAGCGCCGCCTGCAAAGGACCGAAGCATCCTCCACACCAGCCGGACCGCACGTACGTCACCGCTTTGTCGAGCAAGTATCGGGCCACTTGCTCGCTCACAACGCAATCCCGAGGTGATTCCGATCACGTCCGCCCATCGAACATGCGGTTGTGCCCGGATGTCGAGTTCACGAGGCTGACTCGAGAGTTTCCGGCGAACACGACGGCACGCATGTTCCTGTTCTCATGCATACCTTGCAATAATGCGCCCAGGCGCGCATCCTGCTCACGTGCAAACACATGCGCGAAGTCTGCGCCTGCAGAATCGGTCGAGCGAAGGTGACTCGACAGATGACGGCGCGAGCTGCCCACCAGGCGGCTCGCGCCGATGCCGTTTTGTCTCCTACTCGCTCAATCCGTGAGTGCGGCCGTGCTGCTGCGCGCCAAACAATGCCTGAGTCCGAACCCCACCCAATCCGTGCATCGTCGTGTGACCCGGTCGTCGACAGCTGCGCGTCAAACAGCCACGACAGCGCCTGGGACGAGACGCTCATTCTTCGTATGGCTCGCGGTGACGTGCCGGCCCTCGGCCTTCTGTATGATCGGTGGTCGGATGTGCTGTACGATCGTGCCCTGAACATGGGGCTCACCACGGTGGCTGCGGAATCGCTGGTGGAGTCAGCGTTCTGGGAGTCGTGGGTGCGCGCCGACACCTACGACAACACGTGCGAACGTCCGAGGCAATGGCTGCTCACACAGTTGCTCAGTCTCACCAGATGAAGGTCGAAGTGGCGCGCCGTCAGTCTGTGAAACCTCATGGCGTCAGCACAACTTTGGTACAGCCATCTTCCTTGTCACGGAACGTCTTGTACAATGCCGGTGCATCAGCCAACGGCGCCCGATGCGAGATGACGAATGACGGATCGATGACGAATGACGGATCGATGCTGCCATCCTCGATCAGCTTCAGCAGCGGCTCCGTGTAACGTTGCACATGTGTCTGACCTGTCCGGATGGTCAGACCCTTGGTCATCGCCGCGCCAAACGGGAACTTGTCAATCATGCCGACATAGACGCCCGGGATCGACACGGTGCCACCCGTACGGCAGCACATGATGGTTTCGCGAAGGACGTGCGCCCGGTCGGTGCCAAGCTTCAGCGCTTTTTTCGCGGTGTCCATCACCGCATCGAGTGTTCCATGTGTATGCGCCTCGCAGCCAACTGCGTCGATACACCGGTCCGGCCCGCGACCATTGGTCATCTCGTCCAGCCGATCTTTCACTTTCTGGTCTGCAAAGTTGATCGTTTCAGCCCGGCCGGCCCCAGCGGACATCGCGAGTCGTTCAGGAACACGATCAATGGAAATCACACGCTCGGCACCGAGCATCCAGGCGCTCTGGATCGCCATCTGGCCGACCGGGTCCGCGCCCCAGACGGCGACGGTATCGCCCTTTTCAATACCCGCATTCACCGCACGCGATGATGAATGGAATGACGACACGGTCACCACGCGTCAGGCTTCGCACGTCAGCGCCCACCTCTTCAACGATGCCCATCGGTTCGTGGCCGAGGATGTCACCTTCTTTCATTCCGGGCTGAAAGCCATCCAACAGATGAAGATCCGAGCCGCAGATGGCGGTCGCCGTCACACGAATGATCACATCTGTTGGAGCTTGCAACACGGGATCGGGAACGGTGTCCACCCGAACGTCATCGACGTCGTGCCAGACCAGGGCCCTCATCGGTTGCTCCCGCCGAATCCCTTCTTCAGCCCGTCGGCTGCGAAAGCCACCGCTTCCCTGGCGGCGGGCAGCACGGAGCCCTGTCCGAAGAATTCGTGCGCGACGAGTTCGTAGTTCCGAAGGCTGACGTCGACACCGGCGGCCTTCATGCGCGCTGCGAGCAATTCACCATCCGTCCGCAGCGGATCGACCTGCGCTGTGACGATCGTCGTTGGCGGCAAGCCCTTGAGATCGGCCAGAAGCAGATTCAGGCGCGGATCGCGCCCGTCGGCCGGCGATCGTGTGTAATGATTGAAGAACCACGTCATCATCGCGCGGTTGAGCGGCTTCGCCGTCGCATTCTGCTGGTAGCTGGCTGTTGTGGTATCGCTGCCGGCAACGGGGTACACGGCGAGAATGGCGACCGGTGGCCTTACGCCCGCCGCACGAGCGGCGATGGCCGTGGAGACGGCCAGATTACCGCCAGCACTTTCACCGGCCAGCGCAATGCGCCCGGCGTCTCCGCGCAGGGACGCTGCGTTGCTGATGGCCCATCGATACGCCGCCAGCGCGTCGTCATGCGCAGCCGGAAACTTGTGCTCGGGAGCCTTCCGGTACTCAACTGACACCACGACCGCTTTTGCAGCGTTTGTCAGCGATCGCGCTGACGCATCGTAAGTGTCGTTTGTCGCGATGACAAATCCACCGCCGTGGAAATAGACGATGACAGGAAACGTTCCCGTGCCTTCGGGCGTGTAGACGCGCACGGGCAGCGGACCTCCGGGACCTGGTATGGTGCGGTCAGCCACGCTGGCCACGGGCTCGGGTGCTACCGGCCGTTCCTCCTTCATGAGTACCGACTTTACCGCGTCGGTTGGCGTCGGCTGCTGTCGAGCCTCGGATGGACTCAGGGTCTCGATCGGCTTCCCATTCAGCGCCGCGAGTGCGTCGAGTACGGCGAGCTGCTCCTTCCCAAGTTTGATTGTTGCCTCGGGTGGACCCAGCGCGGCGTTGCCGCGTGCGCCGGCGCTATCGGCACGAGTCAGTGTGTCCGCGCGCTGGGATGCAGCAATAGCAGCGGAGTCAGAAGGCGAGCTGTTTCCGGTGCCGCATGCGCTGATCAGGACGCCTGCGGCGACGACCATCACGGCGACGGGATGAGACGGTGAGTTCGATTGCATGGAAGTGGCGCGTGAGGGACAATGTGGAAACGGCGCCCGCGACACCGCTCGGTGTCGCGGGCGCCGTTGAAAGCGATCAATTCAGCGGCGGCGCTTACGAGCGGTGACCGGGCTTCGACGCCTTCTTCGCCGACACGCCGGACTTCTTCGCGGACGCAGCACGCGTGGGTGTTGCGGTCGGCATCGACCCGGCATCATCCGAGTCTGATTCTTCATCGTCCTCGTCGCCGTCCATTCCGAGCTCATTGGCCATCGGATTGATCTCCGACTCCGCGAGCGCGCTCAGCTTTTCGTCGCACGCCTTCTCTTCGTCAAGCGTCGCCTGCAGAAGCTCGACGATCTCGGTATGCCCCATCTGCTTCGCGAAGGCGATTGTACTGCCGTACGCGGCAATTTCGTAATGCTCGACTCGCTGTGCGGCGGCGATGATGCCGGCGTCGCGGACCGCGTCCTCGCCCTCCTCTCCAGCCATTTCCGAACCTTCTTCGACCAGACCCTGCATGGCCTTGCACGTCTTGCCGCGCGGGCTGGTGTCGAGCATGCCGAACACCTGTTCCAGTCGTGCGACCTGTCCCTTCGTCTCTTCCAGATGTCCCGTTATCGCCGTACGCAGGGTGTCGCTGCCAGCGGCCTTGGCCATTTTTGGAAGCGCCTTCACCAGCTGCGTTTCGGCGCTGTACAGATCCTTCAATTCACCGATCATCAGGTCGTGCAGTGTATCGAGCGACATGTTTACTCCAGACGGTTGGTTGTATTGCAGGGTTTGCGCGCGTGATGCGCGATGGAACCATCAGATCAGGCTGGTACTCGTCCTGCGTGGCAATCGACGCGGGCCGTCTCCGCGGCGAGCTGTGTTTCTGGTACGTGTTACCAGATCATCACGCTCCCTTCGCAAAACGTGCGCTCGGCGATGCTGAAGTGACGCTCGGTTCGCGGCTCGCCCGTGCCGTCAACCCTCAGCGGAAACGGAATGTCCAGCTCGTCTCGCGCGTCGGTAGCGCGTGACCGTACGGTGAATCGGGACACAAGTCGAGTGATCGCTGCGCGCATACATCCTCCGAGTGCTTCAACAGAAAACGGCGCAGACACACCGAAAGGTGTGGTGCGCCGTCAACCAGGGAACCGTGAGTTCCGTTGCTACGACTGTTTGAATTGAAGTGTCGTCGCGCCCGGTTCTTGAGCGTCGACACTACTGCACCTGCAATCTGCCATCGCTTACCGTCTGAGCATCCTGCAGAACGAAGCCATTACGAAACAACACTGACCAGATAGACAGCCGCGATGTACCAGTGAGATGACTTCTCAGCGATGCAAGCGTGATGCCATGTTTACGCTCGCACAGCTCGGATGCCGCACAGATCGCTTGTCGTCTGGAAGCGATGATCACGGTACCGTCGGATGTGATTTCATCAGACCTGACGCGTGAGAAACAGCCGCACAATTCTGTCAGCTATTCCTGTGTTCTAGTTTTGGCTGGGCGTGCGCTTTTCCAGTGCCGCGGTTGCTACGCGTACTCGTTTTCAGACGTCCAGTGGACGGCGGCCACGACTCTCAGGCCCGCCGCCGCTCCCGCTTTGGCAAGCTGAAGGGCGAGCGCACTCGTTCATTGGCTCCGGGCCTTGTGCGTGCCATGACTGCACGGCAGGGTGCCAACGTAGAGCAGCATGATGCGCAGCATGCCTGCGCCTGCCGGATCGCACGAGCACACTGGCTCGTCAGATGATGGCGCGAGCGATCACAGGGTCGCTCGCGCTTCTTCTTTGCCCGCAACTTCATGCGCGCCGCCACAAAGAGGAGCAAGGAGCCGTACCATGGAAGAGCTCGGCCAATATCGCACGCTTCGGAGCCTGCCGCCGGATCTGAGCATCCTCGCCAGTGGTGAGTCACCTGCAACGCTCCGACCGGACACACTCGGCCGTACGCGCAAGCAGTGCCTCCTCGAAACGCAGCGACAGGTGCACCGCCTTGAACAGATCGTTTTGCGCCTCTCGACTGCTGCGACCCAAACAACGACGCCGCCAGCTGGTGCGCTGTCGCAGATTCAGGAGAGCAATCGACGGCTGGAGGAGGAGGTTGACGAGTTCTCGCTTGATTCGCACGCGTTCTGCAGATTGTTTGCGAGCGAGGCGTCTCGCTCTTCGGCGAGGTGGCATACTTCTGGCGTTGATTTCGACCATCACACGCCGGGATGGGGTCAGCCATCGTCCGTGTTCCAGCAGCGTCCAGCGACGGCAGAGCTCATCGGCGCTCCGGGGTCTCGCAGGTACGACCACACGCGCTGAATGCGTTTTCCGCACACTGGCATCACACGACACGCCACAAGATCTGGGGGATCTCCGATGAGCGAAATGCATGGCAACCCTGGCGACGCGGCGGGCGACAGGCAGCACTGGAAGCTGGTGGTGGCGGACGACATCCCGCTCAATGCGGATAGTCTGAGTGACGTGCTGCGCATGATGGGCCACGACGTTCTGACGGTATACGACGGCACCACCGCGGTCGCGGCACACACTTCATTCGTGCCTGACGCGTACCTGCTCGACCTCGACATGCCCGTGATGGATGGGTACGACACATGTCGGGCGATCCGCCGATTGCCGGGTGGGGAATCAGTTACGATAGTGGCGCTCTCCGGCTGGGGTCGCCACGAGGACCTCGCGGATGCGCGCGAATCGGGCTTCTCGGGATTTCTGCTCAAGCCTGCCGATCCGAGAGACATTCTCCTGAGCCTCTCGGCGCACCAGTCGAAGAAGGCGCCGCCCAGGCCGCAGTCTCCAGCCTGAGCATGGAATTCCTTCGGTCACGATGAGCAGGTGATCGTGGCCGGTGCGATCGGAGCGCCGAATCGGTTCCGCGATTCACCCAAAACGTCGATGCGGCGGGCGGATCGCAGTGCCACGCGCATGGTCTCGATGATCGATGCGCTCGTCGACTTCACGCACGGGCGACTTGGTGCCGGCCTCACGATCACCCGCGGGGACACGGATCTCGGCGCCGTGCTCCAGACGGCCGT
>JANMNM010000135.1:0-7916 GCA_031373905.1 Gemmatimonadaceae bacterium
TGCCGTGAAGCCGTTCCCCGATGCTGTGCGCACGCAGATGCGTGGCTTGCCATTCGATGAGGAGCACTTTCGCACCGAGGTCGGCGCGACGGCGCTGGGTGGTGAGTCAGGGTACACCGTCCTGGAACGACTCTGGACGCGTCCCACCTGCGAAGTGAACGGGCTGCTCAGCGGATACACCGGAGAAGGTGCGAAAACGGTGTTGCCTGCGCACGCGATGGCAAAGGTCAGCTGTCGGCTCGTTCCGGATCAGGATCCGTCGGTGATCGAGGCGCTCATGGAGGCACATGTGCACTCGGTGGCGCCGCCTGGAGTGGTCGTCGAGGTCGAACACCTGCATGGTGGACGGCCGTGGCGCGCGGAACTGAACGGGCCGATCTTCGACGCCGCGCGACGCGCGCTGACCGCCGCGTTTGGTCGCGAGCCGGTCATTACCGGCGAGGGCGGTTCGATACCCGTGGTGGGAGACTTCGAGCGACTGCTCAACGTGCCGGTCTTGCTGGTGGGCTTTGGCCTCCCCGGCGAGAACGCGCACGCGCCTGATGAATGGATCAGCATCGAGAACTTCGAATTGGGCATGCGTGCCATGGCATCGCTCTGGGACGAGCTGGCTGCGTCGTGATGGCGACGAGAGCTCGTGGTGTGTGGACGCTGGCCGCGGGTGCGCTGGCACTGCTCCTCGGCGGATGTCACCGCAGCAGCGTCGCTCCGGCTCTCGGCGCCGGTGATCGTGACCGGCTGTACGCGGCGGTGCTGCGAGAGATCCGCCGTGCGCCGGCGAATCAACTGATTGTCGTTGACACGCTGCTGCCCGCTGACGGGCTCGACGACGATGTTGCCTTCGGTCTCGTGGAGTCGCTTTCCATCACTCGTGCCGATGTCTCGGCATTGCTGCTCGCACAACGACGCGGCGGGGCGCGGGTGAGCGCCGGGATGCTGCCCGATGCGAAGTGGAGCACGGTGTCGTTGCGCGCGATTGATTCGCTTCGTGCCGTCGCGCTCCAGGAGCGAGTGGCGGCGGCACCTGTGGCGCAGGCACGCGATGCGTTCTGGCGCCACTGGAACCGCGGATTTCCCGAGTCGGGTGGCTACGTGATCCTTTCGCCGGCAGGTCTGTCCGCGGACGGAAGCATGGCACTCGTCCACGTGCAACGTGCCTGTGGGCCATTGTGCGGCGACGCTGAGGTGCGGTTGCTCCGGCGTGACGCGCGCGGCCAGTGGTCCACCACCAGGCGGGTACCGATTTCGATCAGCTGATCGCTACCACTTCCACTCGCGGGAGAGGAAGAGCCCGAAATTCTGCAGTGCGTTGGCGCGTTGCGCATCAAGCGTCTGGCTCTGCAACAGAAAGCGGGGGCCGAACGTCGTCTCGATCCGCACGTTTCGCGGAAGGCGGTATTCCCAGCGCAAGCCCACCGGCGAGATCTTGTTCGCCGACGAGAAGTTGCCGGGGCTGAGCGTCAGGACCGCATAGCTGCGCGTTCCGAAGTACCGGCCGTATTCCAGCTCGGTGGCGAGCAGCACGGCCTTGGGTCCGGAGAGCACGCTCTGGAACTCGACTGCGGCGCCAGTCGAGGTGATGTTGAAGACGTCCGCGCCAAGGTAGCGTGCGAGGTTGCCCTCGACGCTGTTCAGCGCCATGCCGATGCTGAGAGACGTCAGGAAACGATTCGCTTGTGCCGCGCCAGCGCCGACGAGCGTGCCGCCGGCGCTCGAGCCGCTGGTGCCGGACCCGTACTGCGCGAGCAGTGTGCCGGAGCTGCTGCCAAACGCGAGATAACTGATCAGGTCTGTCTGCGGCAACGGCGGCTGCGCGTCACTCTCGAGCGACAGCCGCGGGCGAACCAGTGTTCCGCCGATGTTCAGCTTGATCGCCAGCGATTGCTGTGACGCCTGACGCACCTGATACTCGGCCACGGCCTGAACAAGTGGATTCAGATCGGACGTTCCGAGGAACGTTGCCGATCCGCGGACGATGTTGAAGCGCTTCGTGAGGAACTCGTACTGCCCGCGCTCCGTCGCAACGATGCCGTCCAGCGTCACGCTACCGGTGACCGGGTTGACCGACACCTGCAGCTCGCCATCGGTATAGATCTCGACGTTCGCCACACTGCTCCGGACCCAGACGTCCCGGTCGATACGTGCGACCACGGAGGTCCTCAGTCCGCGGAGGAAATCCGACGGTGGAACCACCAGGCCGCGTTCGATGGCCTGCGTGCTGTCCACGGCGCCGAGCACTGCGGGGTCGCTGGCATTCAGCACTTCCGTCACGCGGCGCGACTCATCGATCCGGTACACCCCCTCGCGCACGCGCATGCTGCCCTCGAGCGAGGCGGACGTGTACGGACCCGTCAGTGTCAGGTCAGCGTAGCCGCGAATGCGCCCCCTCGACCCGTCGAGCACCCGCGCGTTCCGCGCCACCAGCTTGAGGTCGAACATGGGATTCGACAGCAACTTGAGCCCCACGCCGCCGCTCAGTCGGATGGTGCCCTCGCCGCTCACCGACCGCACCGAATCCACCACCACGGAGTCGCCCTTGAAGGTCAGGTCACCCGCCATCTCGCGCAGCGGAAGCTCGGTCGCGACGACGAAGGCCTCGCCGTTTCGCAGGCGCAACGATCCATCGAATGTCAGATGGTCGGGCAGGGTTCCGCGGACCTGGATGCGACCAACCGTTTCACCCTTCACGCCCGTCACCACGTCACTCAGCGCCGGGATGATGTCGAGTGGAAGCGAGTCGAGCCTGATGTCAGCGACGAGTGGGCTGTCCAGCAGTCGCTTCACCGTGCCGCTCAGCGCGAGATCGATCGGGATCGTCGCGTCGGCACGTGCATTCGGTTGCTGACCCGGGCGTCGCACCTCCGCATACGCCACCGCCTTCCGGTCGATGTAGTTCATGCGTGCGCGAAACTCCGGCAGCGGCAACTGGTCGTAGACCACGTCGCGGATCGCACCGAGAAACGAGATCTTCGGATTCCGGGCCAGGCCATCGACGTACAAGTCAGCCGAGACACGGCCGTCCACCGGCGATACGGTCTGCGCAAGGTCGGCGAGGTCCCAGAGCTGGGTATTGCGAATGGCCAGCGTCACGTTCGTCGCACCCGCGGTGTCCACCGCCGCGTCAATCTGCAGTCGGGCGTCGCCCTCGGTCTCGAGCGCCAGCGAGTCGATCACCAGCCGGCCCTTCGACCACGAGGCGCGCCACGGATACGGCGTGGACCAGCGTGATGCCGGCAGTATCAGGCTGGTGCTGTCAACCCGTGCGAGATACGTGGCGGAGTCGAGCACCAGTGCGCCCCTCAGCGCAACACCAGTGCTGTCGATCAGGTGAACGTCGATATCAAGGTTGCCAACGCCTGCCGCAAGCGTATTGCGCTTCCACGCGTAGCCGGATGCGACGTCGACGGAGTCGATGTTGAATCCAGCCACGCTCATGGCGCTGGCTCTGCCGGTCAGTCGTGCCGACGACGCATCCGTCAGGATGTGACTCCACTCGGGCAGGAACGCGACGCGCTGCGCGCTGTTGCCGTTCAGGAACAGATTCCGTCCCTGCACATCGCCGCTGCCGCTGATGTCGCGCAACCACCCGCGCAGCGTCAGCATGGCGCTTGCCTCGCCCGAGAGCGAGTCTCCCCGTACCGGCGTCGGTGGTGCCACCCGGAGCGCGATTGGCGCCAGTCCGAGCGCAGCTCGCTCAACCTCGGTCCTGCGCGCCAGTGCCAGTGAATCTGCGCGCTGACGCCGAATCGATCGTGCGATCGCTGCCTGCGTTGGTGCGATGAGTGCGGAGTCGCCGGGCAGGTACGGCCGCAGGCGCTGGAGCGAATCAATCGCAATCGCCACCGTCAACTCACCGCTGCGCCCTTCGCGCAGACCGAACGTGCCGCGGCCACCGCCAATCGCGCCGCCGACGCGAAGCAGCAGTGTGTCGACCGTCAGCAGCCCGTCGTGGGCCGCTGCGACCAACGCGAGCGAATCGACTTGCAGCAGATCAACCCTGGACGACTGCATGTCAACGACGAAGGATCCCTCGAGATCAGCAGCCGTGCTGCCGCGCGCATTTACCCGCACCGTGCCCGCCAGCCTGGTGGCGATCGCGGCGGGCATGAGCCGACGAAGATCGAGCGAGTCAGCCGTGATCACCACATTCGCGGCTGACGCACCGCGCTCCGGCACGCTGAATGTTCCCGTGACGGCAAGCGTACCCGCGCCGTCCACGCGCACCGAGGACGACACCGCCATGTCGGACAGCACGCCACGCAATGTCAGCGTGCCTGTTGCCCGTCCGCGCAGGTCGAGCGCCGGTGCGAATCTGCCGATGGCCGGAAGCGCGAGCCGACCGATCATCAGCGTTGCATCGATGCGTGGTTCCGCGCCCGTGATGTTCACGCGCGCAGTGCCGTTGATGCGCGAAATCTCCCCTTCCACCGTGTGGGTCAGATCGAGCCGTGTGTCCATCCATCCATCCGTGCGTCCGCTGACAGTCACGACACCGCCAATGCGGCCACCAAGCGGCTCAAGCGCATCGCTCGCCAGTGTGGCGGGTAGCGGCGCAATGTCCAGTCGGAGGCGGCGTGTCACGAATGCATTCGGGACGCTGCCAAGGATGCCGCGCGCACGCAGGCGGAGTGGCCCGGCGCGGCGATCATCGAACCGGAACGTTCCGTCGACCGTTGCGCCGGTCATCGGCCCCCGGGCCGCAAGTGTGCCGCTGAGCACTCCTTCACGCGGAATCACCAGCTCCGGCAGGAGCCGGTGTACCAGCCGCGTATCGAGCCCGGCGAGACGCACCGACACCATGTCGAAGCGCGTATCATCGCGGTCGAATCCGAAATCGATGGTGCCCTCGAGGCTGGCCTTCTCCAGGCCAAGCGACATCGATCGCAGCTGAATGTCGCTCGATGAGCCTCGCAGCACGTACCGCACGTCGGCAATCGACCCGGTGCCGCCCTTCGGGAGCAGCGGTACCAGCCACAGCCAGTCATCAGTCACGAGCGCAGGCGCACGGGCCGTCAGCGCGGCATCTCCGGTGCGGAGATCGTATTGCCCATTCAACAAGGCGCGCGAGTTCGCGAGCCGGGCCTCGACCTTCCGGAACCAGACGGAATCGCTGTTGACGTACACTGTGCCGGACACATCTCGCAGGTCGAGCGCCGGCGGATGGAAGGGCTTGATGATGCCCGAGCCACTGGCGATTTCGTATCGTTGAACAGACTCGCCGGGGTACTTGATGCGTGCATAGGGCGCATGGAGCGTCACATGCTCGAGAACAGTGACGCGCTGGTATCCGCCGGGTACCGCCTCCACGACCGGGCGCAGCTTTCCGGTGAGTGCGAGATTCAGCACCGAGTCGCGCCCCTTTGCCGAGCGCCATGCTTCGGGGCTGTATGGACTCCGCGCCGTGATCGTGGCATCGATCAGCGTCACGTTCCGCAGCTCGACCCAGTCGCCGAACTGGGGCTTGGGGCCGTGCGTCCGCCGTGTCGTGTCGGGGAACAGGATGGCATCCCAGTTCCACCGCTTTCCGGGCATCCGGTTCAGCGCAATGACCGCTCGCTCCGCGCGAACATCGTCGAGGATCACCCGTCGGTTCCACAAGTCGCCGAGTGACCACGTCGCGCGCACCTGTGGCACGTTCACGAATGGCGCACCGGCCGAGTCGGTGATCACCACATCGTGAATGGTCGCCTGCGTGAACGCCGGCAGTTCGAGACGTCCGATGCTGACCCTGCCCGCGAACTGCTCGTTCAGTGCGGCCTCGATCGCCCCGCGGACCCTCTCGCGGCCCCAATCGGTGCGTGGAAGAAACACGACAGCCGCCACCGCCATCAGCACGGCGCTTCCGGCGAATGCCGCGACGGCCGCCGCAACACGCCGCTTCCTCAGAACGCCTCTCCGATTGACAGGTGCAGCGTGAGCCGATTGAAGATGCCGCCGAGTCCCGTGCCGTTGGCCGGGTTGAAGCTGCGTGAATTGGCGATCTGGTAGAGCCCCGTCCGCTGCGAGTACGCAGCGAGTTCCTTGGCGTCGGTGATGCCCCGGCTGATGGCTTCGCTGAGCAGCCACCCCGAATCACGGGGCTGACTGAGTTCGGTCACCACGCTGAGCTGCTCACGGGATCGCGGGTTGTACCCGACGTCGACGCGGATGGGTCCGACCGGACTGACGAACCGAAACCCGATTCCTGGCGTGAAAACCGTCGGCGTTCCGCCAAATCGTGCGCCGACGGATCCCGCGTCGACGAACACCGCGAACGTCAGCGGCCCCCAGAACCGGTACCGTGCCTCGATCGACCCTTCGATCATGGTCTCGGCGCCGAGCGGCTTCGGAAGGAAATCGCCGTCCTCGAACGCCGAGGTGTACCGGCCGCGGTCCTGCGGCGCGGTCGTCGAATCCGTCGCGCAACCCGGCAATGGCACACTTGGGACGCACGGGAGGCGACGCTTCAACAGGCTGTCGTCCGTGAAGAACTGTTCGTATCTCGCCGCGTCGGGCTGCAGGCGTGATCGTGCGATCACCAGCACGCGCGGTCCGAGCTGGTTTTCACCGTAGCCGCGGACTGAGCGCGCACCGCCCGCATAAAACCGCTTCCTGGGCAGGATGACTTCGTTGACGCCGCCGGTGCTTCGCACGATACCCGCGCGACCGTGCACGGCCACCGTCCACTTGTCCGACACGTGCAGGTATCGGGACCCCTCGACCTCAATGCGACCGTATCCGAGCTGCGAGCCGGTGAAGCCGTCAGCGAATTCCAGCTCTGCGCGCCAGGTGAAGCCGCGAGTCGGCCCGATCGGATCGTCACGACGGTCACTCGAGGCGGTGATGGCCAGTGGCGCGAGGCGCTGCGTGCGCTGCAGGACATTGAGCGACACTTCGTCGCAGACGCCGAAATTGACGCAGAAATAGGTCTCGGCCGCGCTCACACTGGTGAACTCGAGCCGGTACTGGAAACTGAGCGGCACGCTGCGCGTCACATTGCGCGTGAAGCTCGCGGCGGCGCCCCCGCCCTGGTCAATGACGACGCCCGGCGAACTCCGGCGGAAACCGAACAGGCTGAATCCCGTCTGGTTGCGGCTGTCGCGCAACCAGCGTCGGCGGATGTCAGCGTTCAGTTGGAAGGTCGGCTGCAGGAACTTCGGCTGGTTCTCGCTCAACACATCCTTCGGCAACACGTTCTTGAAGACGAAGTTGTCATTCAGTTGCGCAGCGAGGATGTTCCCGACCGTGCCCTGGATCCCCAGCCGGCTGGCATTGCCGCGGAAATTGGCGTTCGTGTACCGTGCGTCCACCTGGAAGAAATCCACGGTGCTGACACCGCCGGTGATGCGGAACAGCCGTGGTTCGACTTCTTCCACGGACGCGACCAGTTTCTTCAGTGAGTCGCGGCTGCCCGGGTCCACGCGTACGTATGCCCGCTTGAAGAAGCCGGCTTCATACAGGGCACGCTGGCTCTCGATCACGCCGATACGGGAGTACCTGTCGCCCTCCTTCAACTGCATGGTATTTGCCACCACGCGTTGATCGAAGTGCTCCGTCCCCTCCACGCGAACGGACTCGACCGTGGTCTGGTACAGCTTCGCGACGGCCATGCTGACCGTCGCCCGGGGGCTGTTCGGATCAACGGTGGGAACGACGCTGATGGTGACGTCCCCGAACCCTTCCGCATCGAGGTGCGCCACGATGCGCACGGCGATCGAATCCAGCCGGATCAGGTCCAACGGCTGTCCCACCCGCGCCGTGACCAGCGTGCGCAGTCCATCCGCGTCGAGCAGGGAATCGAGCGGGCCGAGCTCGAGTGCCCCGATGAGCGTTGGCGGCCCTTCGATGACGTTCAGGGTGAGGTCCACACCTCCGGCATCACGTTTGGTGAGCGTTGGCGTCACCTGCGCGGCGCGCCAGCCGCGTTTCCAGTACAG
>JANMNM010000184.1:0-56744 GCA_031373905.1 Gemmatimonadaceae bacterium
GATCGTGGTCGGTGTGCTGTTTGGGTTCATCCCGGCCAATCGCGCTGCGCGGCTCGACCCCGTCGATGCGTTGCGGTACGAGTGACGGGCGGTCTGGGCTCGGTTTCAGTACCCGCGCGCCTTGAGAAACACCTCCCACAATGGTGCCTCGCTACGCACGCCAAGCAGCAGATACTCGAGTGCAGCGAGTGCGACCAGCATCGCGAGCAGGGCCCGGCTCTGTCGCAGGAATGCATCCCTGGCCTGCCATCCGTTCCACCAGCAGATGAGCGCGATGCCAACGGCCGCGAAGAATGACACCGGCAGCCAACCGGTGTTCTCCGGTGGTCCATAGTATGAGAGCAGGAACTGCAGATGTGGCGGCAGAAAGCGCGCGCCGGGATTCGCGACGCCGAGGAAGATGTTGAGCTTTGCCACTTGCAGCACGGCCCAATAGGTCGTCAGTGCGACGAACGCCAGGCGATTGGGCGAGGTTCGCACGTGCAGCCAGGTTGCGAACAGTACCACGGCGCAGAGCAGCTCGTGCCACAGCAGCGCCGCGATTGCCTCGGTCGCACGAAACACGGTGGCATGGCCGAGGGTGCTCGCCGCGCGTCCCGGGCCGACGATCCATCCGCCATACAGTCCGACGTTGATCCACATCCAGATCGCCGTCGCGGCGAGAAACGTCTGCCGGGCTGACGATGCGGTGCGCACACCACGCTGTGCGTGAACGACGTACGTCGCCCAGGCCGCGACAGCGGTCGAGATCACCCACGCGACGAGCTTCGTCCATTCATTGCGTTGCAACGCGACAATGACGCCCGTCACGAGCCACCAGAACCCGACCACGGCGAGCGTCCCCTTCCCGACCGAACTCCAGTGGTCGTGCCACCATGCGGCCCACGGCCCGCGGACCGCAGTATTGGTATCGACACGCTCCGATGTCACCGTCACCTCTGGCGGCGCGGTCATGCCATCTCGCGGGCCAGCGCCACCGCGCCGGCAATCGATCGCGCATCGACGACCGGCAGCGGCACATACCGCGCTCCCAGCGCGTCAGCCACACGCTTCGCCATCGGCTCCGGTCGCGGCGACGTGTCGATCAGCACCGACGTCAGGTTGTTGGCGCGGAACTGCGAGGCTGCGTCGAGGGCGTCGCGCATCGATTCGGCGCGGCCCCCCTTGCCATCGCGTGCCACGTTCGCACGACCATCCGTGAGGAACACGATCACGGGCAGCGTGCCTGAGCGTCGGGCACCGAGACCGGCGATGATCGCGGCATCGATCGCTGCAGCCAGCGGCGTGCCGCCGCCGCCCGGGAGCGCGGCGAGCAGCTTCCGTGCACGCGCCAGCGCCCGCGTTGGCGGCAACAGGACCTCAGCCGTGGTTCCACGAAACGCGATCAACGACACGCGATCCCGTCGCGCATAACTCTCGGCGAGCAACGCCTCCACCGCGCCTTTCGCCTCTCCAAGACGCTGCGCGGCGGCGGATCCGGATGCATCGACAACGAAGATCACCGAGGTGCCGGCGCGTTCCACATAGCGCCGGATGCGAAAGTCGTCACGCTCGATGAGCAGTGAGCGAACCGGCTGACCCTGTTGTTCGCGAACGCGGATCCGGGCGCGCTGCCAGGGCGCCGCCGTCCTCAGCGTCTCGAGCACATGCAGTCGTCGGACACCATCCGGCTTTCCCCGTCGCGCGGCGACCTGACGCCCGCGTGTCCAGCTCTCCTTCTCCGCGCCGGCGCGGCCGATCTCCGGGCTTGGCCGCTGGGCGCGCGCCAGCAACGCCGCGAGCAACGCAGGCGGCAGCGCAGCAGCAACGGCGTCGATCAATCGATCGGCCAGCTGGCCGTCGTTGGGCGGCTCGGGCCGCGGTTCATCCGGCGACGGTGACGAGTCATCGGACTCACGTTCAGGCGGCGGCGCTGCGTCGTTGCGCGGTGATGGTGCATCAGGTGGCGTTTCGCTCTCACCTGGCGGCGGCGACGCGTCCTCGTCGGCAGGCGGCACTCGCGTCGCACGCGGCGCAAGCACCAGCTGCACGGCAAGTGCAAGATCCTCCTCCTCAATTGCAGTGCGCGCGTCGAGCGCCGCGAGTGCCCGCGCCACCCAGAGCGCGGATCGTGCGGCGCGCGCCGACGCGATGCCGACGCTCACGCACACGCCGGCAAGACTGCGGAGCACCTCATCGTCTGCATGCACGTCGGCCACGAGCGCGCGTGCGGCCCGCACCACCTCTGCCGACGGCAACACGGACTCGTCGACGCGCACGTCGCCATCGAGCACCAAGGCAAGGCGATCACGCAACGACGCCGCGACACCCCACACATCTTCGCCGCTCTCGTCGATGACGATGAGGGCAAATCGCGCGTCGAACTGCGCGCTCACGCCATCACGAAGCACCACCGAGACCCCGGTGTCGATCACCGCACCAAGCCGCGCCTGCGTCGCCGCCGGCATCCGCTCGACAAGCGGGATCACCACCACTCCGCCATGTGCATCGGCGAGCACACCGCGCTCCGCAACGGGCGTGCCGGTGGCGATCGTCGCCGCGAGATCCAACCCGCCGAAGATCCGGTCATCGGTCGCCGACGACGGCAGGCGGAGCACGCGCACCGGTGATGGGAGACGCTGGCGCAGCGCTGCAATCCACGCCTGCGCCCCCGCCGACGTGTCACGCAGCACGATGCCACCGATGCGGTCACCGACGACAGCAAAGACGGCCAGCGCCGCAGCCGACCACGCCCGTGAGGCACCCGGGTCGACCGGTTCGACAACGTCGGCCGGCACAGCACCCATCAGGTGGTGCCGTACACCGCAGTGATGCCCCGCGCGACACGCGCGCCGCTCCCGCCGTCGTCCAGCACGTTGCGACGCAAGCGATGCCGCAGCGCCATCGGCGCGACCAGCCGCACATGGGCATCGGTGACCGTCTTCGCGCCGTCGAGCGCCGCCGCAGCACGCGCCGCCCGCAACAGCGTCAGTTCGCCGCGGACACCGTCGGTGCCAAGATCCACACACAGCTGCACCGCGCGATGCAGCACGGCGTCGGGCACCTGTATCACCGGCAGCTTCCTGCGTGCCGCCAGGATCTTCGTGCGCACCGCGTCATCCGCCGACTCCCAGTGCGCCAGGAAAGCCGCGGAATCGCGTTCATACGCGTCGCGGCGGCGGATGACTTCGACGCGCATCGCCACATCGTCGCTGGAACGGACTTCCACGCTCAGTCCGAACCGGTCGAGCAACTGCGGCCGAAGATCGCCTTCTTCCGGGTTGCCACTGCCAACGAGGACGAATCGTGCCGGGTGTCGAACACTCACGCCATCGCGCTCGACGACGTTTTCTCCGGTCTGTGCCACGTCGAGCAGCAGGTCCACCAGATGATCCTCGAGCAGGTTCACCTCGTCCACGTAAAGGAACCCGCGATGCGCACGCGCCAGGAGGCCGGGTTCGAATGCCTTCTCGCCATTGCGCAGCGCCTTCTCGATGTCGAGTGCACCCACCACGCGGTCCTCGGTGGCGCCCAGCGGAAGATCGACCACGGGAACGCGCTTGTCCGTCACCGGCAATTTCCCGCGCGGCACGTGCAACGCCCGCTCGCGACACTCGTCACAGCGCGCGCCGTTCGCGCCCGGGTCGCAGCCGTAGCGACACCCGTCAACCGCCTTCATGCTCGGAAGAAGTGCTGGCAGCGCACGCACGACCGTTGACTTGCCGGTCCCGCGATCGCCAAGGACGAGCACGCCACCGACCGACGGATCCACCGTCGCAATCAGCAGCGCCAGCTTCATCTGCTCCTGTCCTACGATCGCACTGAACGGAAAAGCGGTGCGCACACGGTCCTCTGAAAGAGGGATTTCCACTGTGAGATGGAGAAGGTGCCCCCACCCTCACTGTCCAGCAAGCTTGACAGACTCGGAGTTTGGCTGGAAAACAGAGGAGCGTCGCCACGGACCGATTTTCGTCGGGCCGTCTTCCGCCCTGTCTCCTGCCGCCTCCCTGCCCCTTCATGACTGATCGTCCCAAGTCGGCGGCCATCGCCGCCAATGCCGCACCAGGGATTGCCGGTGTTCGTCCTCGAAGCGAGGTCAGCAAGCCGACGCTATCGATCGCCGACCGCATCGCGGACTGGCGCAACCGCATGGCTGCGTCCCCGGGTTTTCAGCGCTGGGCGGGCTCGTTCCTTCTCACGCGATTCATTGCCAGAAGACACGCCAGCCAGCTGTTCGACCTTTGTAGCGGCTTCGTCTATTCCCAGGTCCTCTACGCCGGTGTCCAGCTCGGTCTCTTTGGCAAGCTCAGGCACGGACCCCTCTCCATGGCTGAGATCGCCATGGCGGTTGGCCTTCCCCTGGAAGGCACGGAGCGGCTGGTCCACGCAGCGAACTCGCTCGATCTGCTCGAGGCCACCCAGGATGGTCGCTGGCGTCTCACCGTCAACGGCGCGTCCATCGCGCCGAATACGGGCCTCGAGAAGCTGATCGAACACAATCAGCTCCTCTATCGCGATCTGCTGGATCCGGTGGCGCTCCTAAAGGACCCGAAGCGCAGCCGGACCGCCATCGCCGCCTACTTCCCATACGGAGAAGCAGGTCGCCCCGAAGACGTGGATCCTGCCGCCGCCGCGCGATACAGCGATCTGATGGCATCGACTGTCCCTCCGCTCGCCGAGGAGGTCGTGGACGCCTACCCGCTGGGCAATCACAGGACGCTGCTCGATGTCGGCGGCGGGATCGGCGCGTTTCTGGCGCTCATGGGCGCGAGAGCACCATCGCTCAACCTGATGCTGTTCGACCTCCCCGCAGTGGCCGTTCACGCCGCGGCGAATCTCGAAGCGGATGGACTGGCTCACCGCACGCAGGTGCATGCCGGCAATTTCCAGACAGATGAGCTGCCGAAGGGTGCAGACCTGATCACACTCGTGCGCGTGCTCCTCGACCATGGCGACGAAGTGGCGCTCACCGTCCTGCGCCGGGCCCGCGAGGCGCTCGAGCCTGGCGGCACATTGCTTGTCGTCGAACCGTTCTCAGGCATTCGCGGCGCCGAGCGCGTTGGCGACGCCTACTTCGGGCTCTATCTCTTTGCCATGGGTCGCGGCCGCGCCCGGACGATCGCGCAGCATCAGGCACTCTTGCGCTCCGCAGGCTTTTCCCGGACTCGGCTGGTTCCGACGCGCTATCCGGTCCATACGGGAATCATCGCCGCGCAGGCGTAACCGGCAAAACGAAGCCAGGGGGGTGCGTCGAGCCTGTCCTCGATCGTCGCGTGCCTCGAATGCCCCACTGACGCCGGTTCGTGACGGGACCGTCAACTTTTATTGACGGTTCCTGTTGTACGGGTAGGTTGACACATGTACCCAGAGTCTCACCGGACCGACGGAGCCGATTGGTGCATTCACTTGCTGTTGTTTTTGACGAACCTGAGCGTCTGACACTGCGATCACTCCCGCTCGATGCGCCGGGCGACGCGGACGTCATGATCGATGTGCATTTCACCGGCATCAGCACCGGAACAGAGCGATTGCTTTTCACCGGGACGATGCCGCCACATCCCGGACTGGGCTACCCACTGGTGCCCGGGTACGAGACCGTCGGCACGATCATCCACGCCGGACCACTCTCGCAGCGAAGCGTCGGTGAGGAAGTATTCGTCGCTGGTGCGCGCTGCTTCGGAGCCACGCGTGGACTGTTCGGCGGCGCGGCGGCTCGACTGGTCGTCGCCGGCGTCAAGACCCATGTTGTCCCGCGCGGACTTGGCGATCGTTGCGTGCTGCTGTCACTCGCCGCCACGGCGCTCCATTGCCTGCGAACGTTTTCGGGCGATAGGCTGCCGGAATTGATCGTCGGTCACGGTTCGCTTGGCCGACTCGCCGCGCGGCTCGTGGTGGCACTCGGCGGTGCGGCACCAACGGTGTGGGAGGTCAACGCAGCGCGCATGGATGGCGCAACCGGGTACACCGTGATGCATCGCGAGGATGATCCGCGCACGGATTACCACGCGATCCTCGACCTCAGCGGCGACAGCGCGGTGCTCGACAGCATGCTCCCGTGCCTTGCACGAGGCGGCGAGATCGTGCTCGGTGGCTTCTACCACGAGCCGGTCCACTTCGCCTACGCGCTGGCTTTCGTGCGATCCATGCAGTTGAAGGTCGCCGCCGAGTTCTCCCAACAGGATCTGGCTGACGTGACGGCGATGGTCACCGACGGCCGGCTCGCGCTCGATCACATAATCTCGCATCGCGTTCCGGCTGTCGATGCTGCGAGCGCCTACGTCACCGCGTTTGGTGACCCGACCTGTATCAAGATGATCCTCAATTGGAGTCACCCGGCATGAGCACACCCCAGGCCGCGCCACGCAGCAGCGTGCTCGCCGAGATGCACCAGACGCTCCGCGACGAAGCTGCGACAGGGGACCCGGCG
Source organism: Gemmatimonadaceae bacterium (assembly GCA_031373905.1). Classification (GTDB taxonomy): domain Bacteria; phylum Gemmatimonadota; class Gemmatimonadetes; order Gemmatimonadales; family Gemmatimonadaceae; genus JACMLX01. Next base: position 6,407 of record JANMNM010000184.1, read on the forward strand.
CCGGTGTCGGGTGCGCCGGTGACGAAAGAGACGCAGATCATCGCGATCTACGGCAAGGGTGGCATCGGCAAGAGCTTCACGCTCGCGAACCTGTCCTACATGATGGCGCAGCAAGGCAAGAAGACGTTGCTGATCGGCTGTGATCCCAAGAGTGACACGACCTCCCTGCTGTTTGGCGGCAAGGCATGCCCCACCATCATCGAGACGTCGTCGAGGAAGAAACTCGCGGGTGAGGCCGTCGCGATCGGCGATGTCTGTTTCAAGCGTGACGGCGTGTTCGCCATGGAGCTCGGCGGCCCGGAAGTCGGCCGCGGTTGCGGCGGTCGCGGCATCATCCATGGCTTCGAAACCCTGGAAAAGCTCGGCTTCCACGAATGGGGTTTTGACTTCGTGCTGCTCGATTTCCTCGGCGATGTCGTCTGCGGAGGCTTCGGGCTGCCGATTGCACGGGACATGTGCCAGAAGGTGATCGTCGTGGCATCGAACGACCTGCAATCGCTCTACGTGGCGAACAACGTCTGCTCGGCCGTCGAGTATTTCCGCAAGCTTGGCGGCAACGTCGGCGTGGCCGGCGTCGTGATCAACAAGGACGACGGGACGGGCGAGGCCGAGGCATTCGCACACAAGGTGGGAATTCCGATTCTGGCAAAGATCCCGGCCAACGACGACATCAGGAAGAAGAGCGCGAACTACGAAATCATCGGCATTCCCGGTGGTGAGTGGGGAACCCTGTTCGCCGGGCTGGCGCAGAACGTGGCCGATGCACCACCCGTGCGCCCGCATCCACTCACGCAGGACGAGTTGCTCAACCTGTTCTCCGCGGACACGGTCGGCCGAAACGTCGTCCTGGAACCGGCCAGCTTCCTCGACATGTGCGGTCGCGAAGAGTCCAGCAAGGCGACACTCGAAGTCGTCTATGACACCGTCTGAGGCAGGCAGCCATGGCGACGAATGAGATGACGCACCCCGCGGCACATGAAGTCGCCTATGACGATGCGGGCGCCTCGCCGATGTCGAACGATGGCCAGGTGCCGGTCGGCGCAGTGCAGGAAGCGGCGGTCGCGCGCGCCGCACTGCCTGTGCTCGCGGCGCCGACGGGCGATGGTGCCGGCTGCCACTCCGGCGCCGAGCAGCTGAAGGCCGCGGCAATGGCGACGGGGAAGTCGGCGATTCTCGATCAGTACGCGGCGGACTACCCCAAGGGGCCGCACGATCAGCCGCAATCGATGTGTCCCGCGTTCGGATCGCTGCGGGTCGGCCTGAGAATGCGCCGGACAGCGACGATCCTCAGTGGCTCGGCGTGCTGCGTGTATGGCTTGACGTTCACCAGCCACTTCTACGGTGCGAAGCGGACGGTGGGATACGTCCCGTTCAACTCCGAGACGCTGGTCACCGGCCAGCTCTTCGAGGACATCCGGGACGCCGTGTTCAAGATGGCCGATCCCGCACTCTACGATGCCATCGTGATCACCAATCTCTGCGTGCCGACGGCGTCAGGCGTGCCGCTGCAGCTGCTCCCGAAAGAGATCAACGGCGTGCGCATCATCGGCATCGATGTGCCGGGCTTTGGTGTGCCCACACACGCGGAAGCAAAGGATGTCCTCGCTGGTGCGATGCTCCGCTACGCGCGCACGGAGGCCGAGCAGGGACCGGTCGCCGCGCCGCGCGGTGGCAAGAGTGATCGGCCCACCGTGACGCTCGTCGGCGAGATGTTTCCGGCCGATCCCGTTGGCATCGGCATGATGCTCGCGCCGCTCGGCCTGGCCGCCGGTCCGGTGGTGCCGACGCGCGAGTGGCGCGAGCTGTATGCAGCGCTGGATTGCGCGGTCGTGGCGGCGATCCATCCGTTCTATACCGCATCGTTCCGGGAGTTTGAATCCGCAGGCCGCCGCATCGTTGGATCAGCACCGGTTGGTCATGATGGCACCGCTGAGTGGCTGCGCCAGATCGGTGAATCGTGCGGCGTTGGCGCCGATCGGATTGCCGCGGCGCAGAATGCCGTGCTGCCGGCCATCAAGGCAGCCCTGGCCACGAAGCCGATCTCAGGTCGCATCACGATGAGCGGCTATGAAGGCTCGGAACTCCTGGTGGCCCGCCTGCTCGTCGAAAGTGGCGCTGATGTGCGCTATGTCGGCACCGCCTGCCCGCGAACGCCGTGGAGCACGGCTGATCGCGAATGGCTCGAAGCGCGGGGGGTGCATGTGCAGTTCCGCGCCTCACTCGAACATGACCTCGCGGCGATGCACGAATTCAAGCCACACCTCGCGATCGGCACCACGCCCGTGGTGCAGGCCGCGAAGGAGCTGGCGATTCCGGCGCTGTATTTCACCAATCTCATCTCGGCACGACCGCTGATGGGACCGGCCGGTGCCGGCTCGCTGGCCATGGTCGTGAATTCGGCCCTTGGCAATCAGCACCGTTTCGATGAAATGAAAGCATTCTTCGATGGCGTTGGTGAGGGGGCAAACGCCGGCATCTGGGAAGACGTGCCCGTCGATCGGCCCGAGTTTCGCGAGCACTACAAGCGCCACCTCGCGAAGATGGCCAGGCTGCGCAAGGCGGAGGAGATGGTCTGATGCTGGTGCTCGATCACGACCGCGCCGGCGGATACTGGGGAGCCGTCTACGCCTTCACGGCGATCAAGGGCCTGCAGGTGGTCATCGATGGCCCTGTCGGCTGCGAGAACCTGCCGGTGACATCGGTCCTCCACTACACCGATGCGTTGCCACCGCATGAACTGCCCGTGGTGGTCACCGGTTTGTCGGAAGAGGAACTCGGACAGCACGGCACCGAAGGCGCCATGCGCCGTGCGCATCGCACACTGGATCCGGAGCTTCCCGCGGTGGTCGTCACGGGCAGCATCGCGGAGATGATCGGCGGTGGTGTCACACCGGAAGGCACCAACATCGTGCGCTTTCTGCCACGGACGATTGATGAAGATCAGTGGCAGGCCGCGGACCGCGCCCTGTACTGGTTGTGGACGGAATACGGCCTGAAAAAGGGCGTCATGCCCAAACGCGCCGAGCGCGCTGCGGGCGCGAAGCCGCGCGTGAACCTGATCGGGCCGATGTACGGCTACTTCAACACCTGGTCTGACCTGGCTGAGATCCGCCGCCTCGTGGAAGGGATCGGGGCGGAGATCAACCTCGTCTTCCCGCTTGGCAGCCATCTGGCCGACGTCCCGCGTCTGGTGGACGGCGATGTCAATGTCTGCATGTACCGGGAATTCGGTCGCATGCTCTGCGAGGCGCTCGACAGGCCGTATCTGCAGGCGCCGATCGGGCTGCACTCGACGACGAAGTTCCTGCGGAAACTCGGCGAGCTGCTCGGCCTGGACCCGGAGCCGTTCATCGAGAGGGAGAAGCACACCACCATCAAGCCACTGTGGGACCTGTGGCGCAGCGTGACGCAGGATTTCTTCGGCACCGCCAGTTTCGCAATCGTCGCGAACGAGACCTACTCTCGCGGTGTGCGGCATTTCCTCGAGACCGAGATGGGGCTTCCCTGCACGTTCGCGTTTGCGCGTCGTCCCGGAGTGAAGCCTGACAACGCTGCGGTGCGCGAGGCGATCAGGACAACGCCGCCCCTGATCATGTTCGGCAGCTACAACGAACGGATGTACATGGCGGAACTGGGAGCACGTGCGATGTACATCCCGGCCTCGTTTCCCGGCGCGATCATCCGGCGGCACACGGGGACGCCCTTCATGGGCTACAGCGGGGCGACGTACCTGATCCAGGAAGTCTGCAACGCACTGTTTGACGCGCTGTTCAACATCCTGCCGCTGGCCGCGGACATGGACAAGGTCGATGCCACGCCATCGCGATTGCATCAGGAGCTGCCCTGGAATGACGAGGCGCTGGCGCTGCTGGAGGAAATGCTCGAGGCGCAGCCGGTGCTGGTGCGCATTTCGGCCGCGAAGCGCATCCGCGACCTTGCCGAGCGCGATGCACGTGACCTGAAGGACTCGACGGTGACCCGCGATCACGTACTCACGTCACGTCGCGCGATGCATGGCGGAGCGTATGCCTGAGGCTCATGCGTGGCCTGAGGGTCATGCGTGGTTTGGACCCAGCGCCGCGAAGGCCGTCGCGATGATGCCGGCGAGTCGCTCCGACTGCTCGTCAGGGATCAAGTGCCCCGCCGGGCCCACGTCGATCACCGTCCGCATCGGCAAGGACCGCGTGACCTCGAGCAGTTCGCGGAATGGCACCCACGGCTCATTGGCCGAGTGCACGAGTGTGACGGGAACGTTGATGCGGTGGAACGTCGCGTGGAGCGATGGCAGGTCCCAGCGTGTCATCATCGAGAGTACCGCTCCAACGCGTGTTTCATCGGTTAGCATCGAGATGTACCGTGCCTCCTGCGCCTCATCGAGTGGCGTGCCGGTGCTCCGCAGTGCGGCGCGCGCGAGCATGCCATTGCGCAGCAGTGCAGCGATGCCGGTTCGCAGCGGAACGAGATCAAAGAGTTCGCGCGAGACGGGAAGCAGCAACTGCCCTAGTGCATTCACGGAAACGAGTGCACTGTTGACTCCTATGATCGATTGTGGTGCGAAATCACTGGTTGAGGCGAGCTGCAGCAGGACTGCCGCGCCCGCCGAGTGCCCGACTCCGATGCGGGGTCGCACCGCAATGGTCAGGAGTAATTCGCGGAGTGCGTCAGTCATGCCCGTCAGCGAGAGTTGCTCTGCCGACGCGCCCGTCGTGAAGCCGTGGCCCGGCAAGTCGACCGCGATGACGTCCGCCCACGCAGTGAGTCGCGGCAGCACGTCGCGCCATGTGTGTGTTGCGCCGGCGGTCCCGTGGAGCAGCAGGATGGTCGGCCCGCGGCCGGCGCGTTGCACGTGCCAGCGCAGTCCGGCCGCATCGATGAACAACGACGCGTCACGATTTGGCCAATCCGCCGGCAGTGCCGGTGGTACGCCTTCAGCATCAGGCACGCATGCCCTCTTGGTGTGGTGTCTGGTACACACGAACGATCTCGGTCTGGGCCTGCGCAAGCGGGTGGATCGTTCGTCCCTGCACGACGGGATTCAATGTCGTGCCCTGCGCTGCGCCAGGAGCGTGCAGCAAGCCATTTCCCGAGGTTGGTAATGGATAAGCCCCCGATGACAGACGAAGAAGCGCGTGGAGTCCATTCGTTGGCAATGCTGACGATTCTGGGTTTTGCGTTCTTCTCCGCAATCTTCCACTACATGGTCTGGCAGTGGCGTCCGTGGTTCGGCAAGCCGCTCTCGTACGGAGCCGCGCAGTTGATGGATGCTGCGCATGCCGCCACTCGCTTCCTGAGCTGAGGAGAAACCCATGCTATACAAACTGTGGCAGGGCTTCGACCCGAAGCGCCTCATGATCGGCATCTATGCCTTCATGTTCACGTTGTCGATCGTGATTCACTTCATTCTGCTGAGTACGCCGCGCTACAACTGGCTCGATCCAGATGGAAACGCCGGCAAGGCAGCCACGGCAGACGCGCTCACCCCGATGCCGGCGAGTCGGTAGCGACGGCGCACGGGCTGCGGCCCGGATGGCTTCCTGGTTCCAGACCACAAAAGCCATCCGGCGCCATCAGCCCCATCAGCCGGCGTGACGGCCTCTCAGCAAGGAGCGACGATCGATGGCGATGATGTCCTTCGAGTACAAGTACCGCGTGCGAGGCGGCACCCTCCTCGGTGGTGACTTGTTCGATTTCTGGATTGGACCGTTTTACGTCGGGTTTTTCGGCGTAACTTCGGTGTTTTGTGCCGTCCTCGGGACCGCGCTCTGCATTTACGGCGCGGCAATCGGTCCGACGTGGAACCTGTGGCAGATCAACATTGCCCCGCCCGACCTGAGTTACGGACTCGGGCTCGCGCCGCTGCGAGAAGGTGGACTCTGGCAGATCATTACGCTCTGCGCCACGGGAGCTTTCGTCTCCTGGGTGCTGCGTCAGGCTGAAATCAGTCGCAAACTGGGCATGGGCTACCATATCCCCGTGGCGTACTCGGTCGCGGTCTTCGCGTATATCACGCTTGTCATCATTCGCCCGATGCTGCTCGGCGCATGGGGCCATGGGTTTCCCTATGGCATCCTGAGCCACCTGGACTGGGTCTCGAACGTCGGGTACCAGTTCCAGCATTTTCACTACAATCCGGCGCACATGGTGGGTGTGACGTTCTTCTTCACCAACAACCTCGCCCTCGCAATGCATGGCTCACTGATCCTGTCAGTGACCAGCCCACCGAAGGGCGAAGCGGTGAAGACCAGTGAGCACGAGAACACGTTCTTTCGTGATGCACTGGGATACTCCATCGGTGCCATCGGCATTCACCGTCTCGGGCTCTTCCTGGCGCTCAACGCCGGGCTCTGGAGCGCGATCTGCATCGTCCTGAGCGGTCCGTTCTGGACGCGCGGGTGGCAGGATTGGTGGAACTGGTGGCTGTACCTGCCCTTCTGGGCTCCGAGGTGATGCGCCGATGATTGAATATCAGAACCTCTGGACTCGCGTGCAGGTGCACGCACCCGTTGATGACGGTGTCCCGCTCAAGGGCAGCACGTGGGGACGCGACGGAAAGCCGTTCCTGAACTACTGGGCCGGCAAGATCGGTGATGCGCAGATCGGTCCGATCTACCTCGGAACGACCGGTGTCTTTTCGATCCTCTTCTTTTTCTTCGCGTTCGAGATCATCGGCCTGAACATGCTGAAGTCAGTCCACTGGGACCCGGTGCAGTTCGTCCGGCAACTCCCGTGGCTGTCACTCGAACCGCCGTCTCCGCGCTACGGCCTCCACATCCCGCCGCTCGAACAGGGTGGATGGTGGCTGCTGGCGGGCTTCTTCCTCACGCTGTCGATCCTGTTGTGGTGGGTGCGACTCTACCAGCGCACCAAGGCACTTGGCATGGGCACACACCTCGTCTGGGCCTTTGCCTCGGCGATCTGGCTCTACCTCGTGCTCGGGTTCTTCCGTCCGTTGCTGGTCGGGAGCTGGTCCGAGGCCGTGCCGTTCGGGATCTTTCCGCATCTCGACTGGACCGCGTCATTCTCGATCCGGTACGGGAACCTGTTCTACAACCCGTTCCACATGTTGTCGATCGTGTTCCTGTACGGATCTGCCCTGCTGTTCGCCATGCACGCGGCGACGGTGCTGGCCGCAAGCCGGTATGGGGCAGAGCGCGAAATCGAGCAGGTGACGGATCGTGGGACGGCAGCTGAGCGTATGGGACTGTTCTGGCGCTGGACGATGGGATTCAATGCCACCACGGAATCGATCCATCGCTGGGCATACTGGTTCGCCACGCTGACGACGCTGACTGGTGGCGTCGCCATTCTCCTCACGGGAACGGCAGTGGACAACTGGTTCCTGTGGGCGCAGAAGCATGGTGTGGCGCCGAGCTACCCGGTGCAGTATTCGGTGAAGCCGGAGCAGGCTCCGTACCTCCGCGGACAGTACATGGGAGTCTCGCCGGACACGTTCCCCGGCATGATGCGTGATGCGAGCGGCAAGCTCGTGCCACAGAAGCTCCCCATTCCGCAAGGTGCGCTGCTGACGGGCGACGTCGAGCTGTACAACAAGCCGGTCCTCACGACGGACAACATGCGCGACTCGTTGAATCTCGACGGGTTGTTCATCATGAGTGCGGTCTACTATGCGACCGGCAAGGATGAATTGCGCCCGGAGTCCGACGCCGAGGTGGCAAACCTGGCAGCGCTGTTCACGAAGTATCCGACGTTGAAGGTCGAGATTCAGGGCCACACCGATAATGTCGGTGACCCGACATCGAACCTCACGTTGTCGCAGGATCGCGCCAATCGCGTGCGCGACGTGCTCACCACCAGGTACGGCATTGCCGCTGACCGGATCAATGCGCGCGGCTTTGGTCAGACCAAGCCCACGGCGTCGAATGACACGCCCGAAGGCCGTCGCCAGAACCGTCGGGTTGAAATCGCAAGCGTCGGGAAAGTCGTGCTGTCAGCGGGGACGACACCATGATCACACGAAACACCGTGCGGGTTGGTGCCCTGCTCACGCTGGCGGTATTGAGCGCCTGCAAGCCGGGGCCGAAGAAGATTGCGCAGCATGGCTTCCGTGGCGTTGCCATGGAGACGAACTACGACCCGCAGGACATCGCGGCGAGTGCGGCGTACAACACGGCCCCGGCGGCACTGCCTGCGGCACCGCCGGGGCCTCCAGGCCAGTACAAGAATGTGCAGGTGCTCACCAACATCAGTGCTGCCGAATTCGGTCGCACGATGACGGCGATGAGTGCCTGGGTGGCCGGCGGCGCGGGGAATTGCGCCTACTGTCACAACACCGCGAACTTCGCCACGGATTCCTATCCGAATGGAAAGGTGATCTACACGAAACTCGTGGCTCGCATGATGCTGCGCATGACGCGGCAGGTGAACAGCGAGTACACGCGGCACGTGGGCGGAACCGGCGTCACATGCTATACCTGTCACCGCGGCCAGCCATTGCCGAACGGCCTCTGGTTCTACAGCAACGAGAACCAGATTCTCCGGCACTACCTGGATCGCGACGATATCCGCGTGCAAAGCCATTCGATCGAGCCACTGCCTGGTGCAGCGGCGAACCGGACGGCTATCCGGCAGACGTACAACACCTACGCCCTGATGATCACGCAGTCCAAGGCGTTGGGTGTGAACTGCACGTACTGCCATAACTCGCGGGCCTGGACGTCGTGGGAAGAGTCGACACCAAAGCGTGTGGTTGCGCTCTACGGGTCGGCCATGCTCCGCGACATGAACATGAACTATCTCAATCCGCTGCAGCCGGTCTATCCTGCCAGCCGGCTTGGAGAGCACGGAGATGCTCCCAAGGCGCAGTGCATCACGTGCCACAACGGCATCTACAAGCCGCTCTACGGCGCGAAGATGGTCAAGGACTACCCTGCCCTCTGGGGAGCTCCTGGCTGGGATCCGATCGTCGGTCCGCTCGACGCGAGTGGGAAGCCATTGTATGACGGCGTACCACTCACCGCTCCGGTTGCCGTACCAATCGGTGCAAAGATCAGCGCGGCGCCAGCGTCGGTGAATGCGGCAAGTGTCGAGGTTGCACTGGAAGTTGCACCTGTCGCTGCGATGCCCTCAGTGACAAAAGTGCCCGTGCGACCGACACCGTAACTCCAGCTCGCGCAGTCATCGCCTTCGTCACGCGCCCGGGTCGCTCTTCGCGATCCGGGCGCGTGGTGCGTTCGGACCCGGCAACCCGGATTTCTCCCTCGCGGCTCTGGCGCGCGCCCGTCACGCGAGCAATCGTTGGCATTCCACACCCATCACCATCCACGGCCAATGTCCGCTGCGTCAGATCCCACGATGGTCATGTCAGACGGCGTGAAGCTCGCCAGCACACGCTGGGCTCCTCCTTCCACTCCCGTCGGCACGATCCTCATCGCGCATGGCCTCGGTGAGCACGGTGGACGATACCGGCAACTGGCCGCAGATCTCACCGGTGCCGGATGGATCGTGCTCGCCCCGGATCTCCGGGGACACGGCCGCTCGCCTGGCGCGCGTGGAACAATCCCCGATGACAATTCCATCCGGAACGACATCCTCACGTCGCTGCGGCTTGCGCGCAGTGCGAATGATGGACCGCTGGTGCTGCTTGGCCACAGCATGGGCGGCGCCTTCGCCGCTGCGGCCATTGCAGAGAGTGCCGACGCTGCGGATGCCCTGATCCTCTCGTCACCGGCCCTTCGTGCCGACCTCTCGACCGCACAGCGCATCCTGATGCACACCACGCGACGTGTCGCGCCGAACATCGTGGTCGGGAACGGTCTCGACGCGCAGTTCCTGTCGCACGATCGCGCGGTGGTGGATGCCTACCTCGCTGATCCGCTCGTCCATGATCGTGTCTCGCCACGACTCGCGCAGGCCATCCTGACGGCGGGCGAGACGGCGATCGCTGCGGCACCACAGTGGCGCACCCGCTCGCTGCTCCTCTACGCCGGCGCGGACCGGCTCGTGAATCCACGCGGCTCAGCAGAGTTTTCCGCTGCGGCTCCACAAGCGCTCGTCACGACCGAGCGATTCGATGGATTCCATCACGAGATCTTCAACGAGACAGATCGCCTCAAACCAGTCGCCAGGTTGCTCGCGTGGCTGCAGGCGCTGACCCGTTAGGCGACCGCCGGTTCGCCCGCGACGAGCGCCGACGGATCGTTCACGCGATAGAGCGAGAGCATGAGCTTCGTCTTGCGGCGGAATCCGATGTGCGCCCGCATTGACATGGTGTCATACTCGGCCTCCTCGATTGCCTCGAGGATCGCTGCATACCCCACCGCGCACGCCTGTGCGCACCGCCGGGCATCGGGCGCGAGGAGCTCGATCCCGGGCAGCGCTTCGCGGTAGAGATTCCGGGCGAGTGCCACGAACTCCTGCATCATGGCGCGCCAGGCCGGTGCGTGCACATTCACATCCCCTGCCATCACCTGCGCCCGCGTGAGGCCAGCCTTCCGCAAGGCATCGTCCGGCAGGTAGCACCGACCGTTCCCGGCGTCCTCGCCAACGTCGCGCAGGATGTTCGTCAACTGCATCGCCACGCCGAGCGTCCTGGCGCAGGCGATTGCCTGCGTGCGAACACCGTCGCCCCCCACCACGCCGAAGACATGCGTGCACAGTTCGCCAACACTGCTCGCAACACCTTCGCAGTACGACGACAGCGACGGCCAGTCTCGATAGTCCGTGGGGTCCAGGTCACGCGCCACGCCGTTCACAAGCTCGTCAACCGGTGCGAGCGGTATCCCGAATCGCCTGATCGCCCATGCCGTCTCTGACATGACAGGTCCCGACGGTATGCCATTGAGCGCCGCATCAAGTTGTTGCCGCAAGCCAAGCAACGTGGCGCGCACCGCATCACGACCGCCGGGACCGGCACGATCGACGGCATCATCGGCGAGGCGACAGAACGCGTACAGCGCGTAGGTTCCCCGCCGCTTGGTCAGCGGAAGGAAGACACTCGCCAGCGCGAACGTCCGTGCGTGTCGGCGGACGATGTTGCCACACACGAGGCTCTCGAACGTCACCATCCGCACGTGCCGGCAGAATCGACCGCGCTCATGCCGGCACCGGACTGACCGTCGGGATTCCCGTACCGGTCCATGCCGTCGTACCGGTGTCGGCGGTAGTGGTGTCGGCGGTACCGGCAGCGTCCGCACCTGCTGGTGATTTCGCGTAGGCGCGTAATGCGTCAACCACGATCGCCGCAGCGACATCGGGCATGCGCAACGACCGGAACGTCGGGCGGCCGCGACGGCTGCCACGCCTCGTCATGTGCGGAAACAGGAGCAGCCAGGGGATCTCCTGCGTCCCGCCAAGCGTCACCATCAGATCTGCCGTCCCGTCACCGCGACGGAGCAGGTCCACCCCCTCGACAATCGAAAACGGCACATTCGCATCGGCGCGCAGCACGATGCCGATATTGAAGAAGACACGCTTGTCCGTAATGGCATACGACGACGTCTTCTCGAGTCGCCACGCGATCACCCTGATCGTGACGATGGCAATGAGCGCCAAGATGAGGCTCAGCGTCGAGACACCGATCAACCGGGGAACGAAGTCCTCCGGATGCTGCGCGGCATCGGCTGCACCGAGGGCAAAGGAAAGCCCGACAAAGCCAAGTACCCAGCGTTCGCGGAGAAAATATCGCGCCAGTGACTTCCGGTCCGGTGCCCCGGACCAGAGCACGCGCTCCCCCGCGGGGAGGCGACTGACCTCCCCATCGGGGCCAACGTGCTCAACGACCGTCGCCGTCACATCAGTGGCCCGAAGCGAAGGTCGGAGTTCCACAGCGACCCGGCACCGAAGTACGCGCTGATCTTGTCCTCTTCGAGCAGGGTGACGCTGTCAGGCGACTTCGTCTGCGGAATGCCGGCGAAATCCGCGGCCTTCAACACATGAATCTGCACATGTGACGCCGCCTTCGAGTCGCTCATGAATGGCAGGAAGCCTTCCGGTCGCGGCACGCGCAGAAACGGCACCGGCAGCAGTCGGCGGCCGCCACTCGTGAGTTCGACCTCCACGAAGCGGAGGCACGGCTCGCTGCGGTCGACCCACAAATCAACGACCGTGCCAGCGACGACGCCGTCCATCCCCTTGACGTCGAGTCCGCGTGGATCCGGGTCCTGGTGCGCGACATGGAAGTCCGTCGCCACGCGCATCGGGACAATCCGCGCAACGCCCTTGTACGTCAGGTCGGGACGATCGGCGCGCTCGGCCCATGCGCCCGGACCGATACCCGCCGTGAGCGGATTCCCGATTGGCTCGAGCGGCGCGCCGAAGCTCGACTCGACCGGTCGTGCGTTCCTGGGGACGATATCCTGGGACATGGACTAGTGCTCCGGATGAGTGGGGATGAACTCCTTCTTGCCGGGATAGGCTGGAAAGCCCTGCACCTTACGCCCCGGTTCGTTCGACGTCAGCGGATACCCCTCGCGCTTGTCTTCACGACGCAGATAGAGCACCAGACCGAAGAACGCGAACCAGAACACGTACAGCAGAACCTGAGTGATGTCGATGTACGGCGTGAAATTCCGGAACATGCGCACTCCTTGCAGGTGAGAGACGACTCGAACGACACTACGCCGGGAACTCGGCAATTCCGAATGGGACCGGACGAACATCCGCCCGACGCTTCGCGGTCAGCGGACCCAACACCACCAGCAACACGAACAAACCCACGATCGCAACGCAGTACGCGGCGACGTACCCGAGACTGTGCTGGTGATCGAGCACGGAACCACCGGATGCACCGAGTGCTGCGCTCACGCCATCGCGAATGGCCCCTGCGACAGCCATCGCGATGCCCGCCGATGTTGCCTGCACCGCGCCCCATGCACCGAGCGCCAGTCCGTGTTCCCCATGCTGCGGCAGCCCCATCACCTTGAGCAGTGTCCCGACGCTGAACAGTCCGTTGCCGAATCCGATCATCAGTGCGCCACCCATGAGCAGCGCTGGCGCAACCATCGGCGCAGACAGGATGATGCACGCGAAGCCCACGACACCCACGAGCGCACCTGCCGCGCAGAGGCGAATCGGATCAGCGCCCACGGCGGCGCGTTTCGCCGCCAGCGCAAAGCTGGCAATCGCGCCAACCGCCATCACTGCGGTCAATGTCGTCGTCGCGGCCACACCGAGCTTGAGCACCTGGCCGCCGAAGGGTTCGAGCAGCACGTCCTGCAGCGTAAACGCGAATGTCCCGACGCCGACCGCTGCCAGCAGGCGGACCAGTTGCGGCGACTCCGCTACGAAGCTGCGCCACGCGACCATGAATGGCGGCCGCGCGACCTCGGGCGCCCTGGTGGGCGCGGAACCCCGGACCTCCTGCTTCCAGACCGCCACGGTATTCAGCAACAGCGTGATTTCGGCAGCGCTGTTGATCACCTGGATCAGGACGACCTTGTTGAAGTTCCGGAGCATCGCACCGTACGCCAGGCTCGCCACCACCATGCCGACGAGGAGCATGAGATAAAGCAGCGCAACGACCTTCGGCTGGTCCTTCTCCGGCGTGATGTCGGTTGCCAGCGCCAGACCGGCCGTCTGCACCATGTGTGATCCCAGACCGGTGCAGAGGAACGCAAGAAAGCTCCCGGCAACGCCGACGCCCCGGTGACCCGTGGTGTCGCCGCTGAGGATGAAGAGCGCCACCGGCATGATCGCGAGCCCGCCGAATTGCATCAGAGTGCCGAACCAGATGTACGGCACACGCCGCCAGCCGAGCACGCTCACATGCGTATCCGACTTGTATCCGATCAGCGCCCGGAACGGCGCCGTCAGGAGCGGAATGGCAAGCATCAGACCCACGAGCAACGCTGGCATCTTCAGCTCGACGATCATCACGCGATTCAGTGTGCCTGCCAGCAGCGTCGTCGCCAGCGCAACCGTGAACTGGAGCAGGCCAAGCCGAAGCAGGCGCGGCAACGGCAAGTCGTCCGTCGCCACATCGGCAAACGGAAGAATGCGAGGCCCGAAACGCGTCACGAGCCGAGAAACCAGTGGCTTCCTCGTCGCACCGACCGTCGTCATCGCATCACCACACGGGTTCCATGCGACAATCCGCCGGCAGCACGTTCGACTCCACCGGCAGGAGATACAGTTGCACGAAGGTCACCGCCACGCTGGCCTTCAGCGCCGCACGACGCAGCGCTGCACCGATCCCGCCGATCCGCCTCGTCGCGTCGATCGCCAGCGTCAGCTGGAACATCTTCTCAAACAGGTCCCAGATTCGCGGACTTTCGAGGTCAAGGCTCACCGGGAACACCTGCTTGCTGATCAGGCTCGTCAGCTTGATGACCTTGCGGTCGTATTCATCCACCGACATGCCCATCGCCCCGAAGAACGAGGCGCGCAAGTGGTCGCGGACATACATCGTGCAGAACACGGCCAGCAGGAAGAACCGGATCCAGTACTTGTTGATCCCTTCCAGTGTCTTCGGGTTCGCGCGCATCAGCACCGCAAACGCCTCGCCGTGCCGGAACTCGTCGTGGCACCAGTTGTCGAACCACTTGAAGATCGGGTGCCAGCGCTTGTCAGGCTGCTGCTCGAAGTTCCGGAAGATCGTGATGTAGCGCGCGTAGCCGATCTTCTCCGACAGGTACGTGGCGTAGTAGATGAACTTCGGCTTGAAGAACGTGTACTTCTTCGCCCGCGTGAGAAAACTCAGGTCCACGCGCACATTGAAGTCATTCAGCGTATGGTTGATGAAGCCGGCGTGACGGCCCTCATCACGGCTCATGTAGCCGAAGAGTTCGCGCACATCGGGATTCGTGCAGCGCTTCTTGATTTCCGCATAGAGAATGCACCCGGAAAACTCGGCGGTCACGGAACTGATCAGGAAGTCGATGAACTCCTGTCGGAGCTTCGGCGGCAGCGTCGAGAAGTCCTCGTCGAACTCCGGCGTCCGCTTGAAGTGGTTCCGGTTCGGATCCGACTTGAACTCGGCCACCATCGCATCCCAGTGCGCCCGCATCGACGAGAAATCGAGCCGGTTCAGCTCGTCGAAATCCGTGGTGTAGAATCGGGGATTCAGTGCGGCATCCTGCGCCGCAGCCGCTGTGCTGTCCGCCGCTGTCGCCACTTCCTTCGTGATCTCGGCCCGCTCATCCGCAACGTTATACATGGTCTCAGCCCTCAAAGCCGACTTCATAGAGTTCGGTGATACGCGTCCGGCCCATCACGCGCTCCCACATCCGCCGCGGCAGGCTGACCTTGGTCACGGTCGCGCGTGCCGCCATTGTACGCTTCTCGTTCAGCGCGATGTACGACGGCGCACCGTGCACCAGCACTTCGTCTCCCTCGTTCACTTCAACACCTTCCAGCACGACATGCGCGTGCAGCTCACGGTCCGTCGCCTCGAGATCGATGGTCGCTGCCACGTCGATCCGCGTGCGATAGAGAAACCACAGTACGAGCGCCACCACCGCCACGATCAGCACGGTCGTCAGGTTCATGGCAGCACCGCCGGCACCCGACGGCACAACTCCAGTGCCTGCGACGTGTAGAAACCGCTCTCCACGCGATGCGTGCGCTGCGCACTCCACTCGCGCAGGCGTGCATCACGCGCCACACCACGCAGCAGTGGAGCCATGGCAACCGGTTCGATGGCCGGCGCACGATCCTTCCGTGGAAACAATCCGCCGATCGCGTGCACCGTCGCCAGCAGTGGCGTCCGTGGTGCAAACGTCACCGCCATCGCGACGCGCGTGCGTGCGGCGAGCGCCGCATATGCGTCCAGCATGTCCGTCATGCGATAGTGAATGAGTGAGTCCATGGCCACGACGTAATCGAACGAGCCGAGTTGCGCGTCGAGCATGTCGCCGGAGCGCCAGTCGATCATCCCTCGATCGAATTTCCCCTCAGACCGCGACTCGGCTAGTCCCACCAGTGTGGGCGACAGGTCGATCGCCACCACCGAGGCACCCCGGCGTGCCAGCTCGACCGCCTGCACACCGGTTCCGCACCCGGCGTCCAGCACCCGGCAACCGGTGAGATCGGCCGGCAAGTACCCGGACAAGGTATGCCGCATGCGCTCGCGTCCCTCGCGCACCGTTCGACGGACCCAGCTGAGCTGTGAATCCGACGTCAGCGCGGCCCAGGCCGCCGCCGCCGTGCGGTCGAAGTATTCGTGAAGCCAGGCCCGTCGCTCCGCGTAGGAGTGGCTGCCAGGCGTCCCGGCGTCGGTCGTTGGAGCGGCCACGGTCAGTCGTACCCGAGCAGATCGAAGATCTCCCGGTCCTTGAGCGGCTGCACGAGGAGGGGTGGCACGCCGTCCAGCAGCCGCTGCGCACACGCCAGGTACTCGTCCTGAACCGCCTTCACCTCGGGATCCGACGCATCCATCTCGAACATCGTGCACTTCTTCAGCCGGCTGCGCCGGATGGCATCCAGATCGGGGAACTTCGCCGTCGTCGTCAGGCCGACACGCTCGTTGTACCGGTCGATCTGGTCCGTGTCCTTGCTTCGGTTGGCGATCACGCCGCCCACGCGGACCTGATAGTTCTTGGACTTCGCGAGCACCGCCGCGATGATGCGGTTCATCGCGAAGATCGAATCGAAGTCGTTCGCTGTCACGATCATCGCGCGGTGTGCATGCTGGAGCGGCGCCGCGAAACCACCGCACACCACGTCACCCAGCACATCGAAGATCACCACGTCCGTGTCTTCGAGCAGATGATGCTCCTTCAGCAGCTTGACCGTCTGGCCAACCACGTACCCACCGCACCCGGTGCCAGCCGGCGGTCCGCCCGCTTCGACGCACATCACACCGTTGTACCCCGTGAAGACGAAGTCCTCGGTGCGCAACTCTTCGCTGTGGAAATCGACCGACTCGAGCGTGTCGATGACGGTGGGGACCATCGATTTCGTCAGCGTGAAGGTCGAGTCGTGCTTCGGATCGCACCCGATCTGCAGCACCCGCTGGCCGAGATGCGAGAACGCCGCCGACAGGTTCGACGATGTCGTGCTCTTGCCGATGCCGCCCTTGCCGTAGACCGCAATGCAGAGCGCACCGGTGATCTTGTCCTCAGGACTGAGATGCACCTGCACGCTGCCGTCGCCATCCTCACGCCCCAGAATGGGGAGTCGCGTTGAGACTGCCACTTTACATCTCCTGAACCAGGGAATCGCGCTCGGCACGCGCCACCACGCACGCCGATCTGACAAGCACGCTCATGTTCATCGTGCCACCACACCTTCAAGTCGATCCTCAAGCTCCGCCGCCGCATCGCGGAGGGCGTCGAGCGTCGCCGAATC
The DNA here is from genome assembly GCA_031373905.1 of Gemmatimonadaceae bacterium. Taxonomy (GTDB): domain Bacteria; phylum Gemmatimonadota; class Gemmatimonadetes; order Gemmatimonadales; family Gemmatimonadaceae; genus JACMLX01. The sequence continues at coordinate 23,651 of JANMNM010000184.1, forward strand.
CGGCGACCAGTATCCACGATCGTTCGCCTCGAGCAGCTTCGTCGCCATGCCGGCGGCGGCCGACGGATTCAGGCTCGCCAGCCGGTCCCGCATGACGGCATCCAGCACGAAGGTCTGGGCCATGTCGCCGTACACCCATCCCGGGACACCGCCCGTCGTCGATGACCATCCGACGGTCGTCGCAACATGCCCTGCAATGTTGCGCACGCCCTCATACCCGTGCACCAGCTGCCCCTCGAACCACTTGGGATTCAGGGCACGCGTCCGTGACTCGAGTACGACCTGCTCTTCCAGCGTCCTGATCTTTCCATCCTTGCCGGTATGGTCGCCCATGTAGCAGGCGACCTTGCGCTGCTGCTGCTGCTCGATGACGCGATTGACGCCCCCGAGGGCTTCGACGTATTGATCGATGTCGGTCGCGCCGAGTTCAACGGAGTCGACATTCTGGAAGCTCAGTGACGCCGTGCCCAGCGCGCGCTTCATCATCTTCTGCCCGGCGCGGCACTTTCCATCGGCACCGTACGCGAATCCCTTCCGCTGCACGAACAAGTCCGCCAGCTGATCCTCATCCTCCCAGCGCCCGGTCTCGAGCAGCAGGTTCACGTTCGAGCCATACGAGCCCTCGGAATTGCCAAACACGCGCAATGCCGCCGTCTCGAGATCGACGCCATCCTCGCGCATCGCCGCCATCGCGTGCTTGCGGATGAAATTCTGATCCTCGGGCTCGTCAGCGCTCGCACACAGGAGCGCCGCTTCCGCCAGCAGCCTGACCTGGAGTGGCAATAGGTCGCGGAAAATCCCCGACAACGAGGCCACCACATCCACGCGCGGCCGCCCCAGCTGATCGAGGCTGAGCAGCCGTGCGCCCGAGAGCCGTCCGACACCGTCAAATCGCGGCGCGACGCCCATCAACGCCAGGACCTGCGCCAGCTGCGTGCCTTCCGACTTCATGTTGTCCGTGCCCCAGAGCACGAACGCCACCGTCTCAGGAAAATCGTTGCCATCCGCCAAATGCCGTGCAATCAGCTGCGCCGCGCGCGCGGTGCCTTCCTTGAGCGCATACGGGCTCGGCACCTTGTACGGATCGAAGCCGTACAAATTGCGACCCGTCGGCAGCACGGCAGTGTTGCGAACGAGATCCGCGGCCGGCGCCGCTGTGACGTAGCGGCCATCCATCGCTCGCAGCAGTCCGGGAATCTCGGAATCCACCGCCAGCAACTGGTCCAGCACCAGCAAGCCCCGCAGCGTTGGTTCGAGCGACATCGGCGCAATCCCGCGACGCTCCGCCACGCGCATGCCGGCCAATGGATCACCGGCCGTGACCGTGGCCAGCACGATCTCGCGTGCGGCATCGTCGATCTGCTCCACCGGCAGCGGAGCGCGTGATGCGGCCCGCAGCGTCTCACCGAACGGCGCGACATCGGCCTCCGGCCGACCGACGGATGCGATCGCGAGCAACATGTCCGCACGCTCCTCCACCGACGGTGTCTTGCCGACGATGTGCAGCCCGACGGGAATCAACGCCTGCTCCACTTCCAACAGCTTCTGGCGCACGCGCTCGATCTCGACGGTGGCGGCCGGTGTCCACGGCGGTGTCGCGGACGTCAGCTCGAGTGCGCACGCCTGCTCCTGCAGGAGCGCGACAACGGACACCCGCTCGGCGTCACTGGTGCGATCGTCCATGCCGCGCCAGCGCTCGAACGTCGCCCTGAGATCGACCAGCCCCTTGTACAACCCTGCCGCACTGACGGACGGCGTGAGGTAGCTGATCAGCGTCGTCGCGCCCCCGCGGCGCTTCGCCAGTGTCCCCTCGGACGAGTTGTTCGAGGCGTACAGATACACGTTCGGCAGATCGCCGATCAGGCGGTCCGGCCAGCACTGATCCGTGAGCCCGGCTTGCTTGCCCGGCATGAACTCCAGCGCACCGTGCGTTCCGAAATGCAACGCGACATGCGCGCCCCAGTCTTCGCGCAACCAGCGATAGAAGGCACTGAACGCATGCGTCGGCGCAAAGTTGCCCTCGAACAGCAGGCGCATCGGATCGCCTTCCCATCCGAATGACGGCTGTACGCCGACAAACACGTTGCCAAACTCGGCACCGAGGATCTGGAGGCCGTACCCGTCGGCGAACTGCCTGCCTGGGGCCGGGCCCCACACCCCTTCGATCTGCGGAAGGTATCGCTCGCGCCGCACGTGATCGTCGGTCGGAATACGCGTGAACACCGAGGCCACCGACCCGTGTTGCTCGCGATTGCCCTGAATCACCGCCTCGCGGAGCGCATCCACCGACTCCGGGACGGTGACCGAATAGCCAGCGTCTCGCATCGCGATCAGCGTGTTGTGCAACGAATGAAAGCAGTCGATGTAGGCGGCGCTGCCGGTGTTCCCCGCGTTCGGGGGAAAGTTGAACAGGACCACCGCCACCTTCCGCTCGGCACGCGGTGTGCGGCGCATCCGGATCATCTTCCCGACACGATCCGCCATCGTCTCGACGCGTTCCGTGATCGGCAACGACGCGGCGTTCTCCACACCCCGGGCCGCACCGATCTTGCCCGCGAAGACGGTTGGCCCGATCGCACCATCCAGTTCCGGAATCGCAACCTGCAGCGTGGCCTGCAGCGGATTCAGTCCGCGCGGGTCGTCCTGCCACTCTGGTGTTGACTGGAACTCGAGCGTCTGCAGACAGAAGTACGGCACATCGAGACGGCTCAGCATTGCCTGCGCCGCGACCGAATCGTTGTACGCCGGTCCGCCGACCAGCGAGAAACCGGTCAGCGATACCACGGCGTCCACGCGTGAACGACCCGTGCCATCGGCGAAGTACCGCTCCACGGCCGGTCGTGAGTCGAGCGCACTTGCGAACGCGGGGATGGTCCGCAGACCGCGCCGCTCGAACGCGCGGACCACCGCTGCGTAGTGGGCCACGTTGTCCGCCAGCAGATAGCTGCGCCCCAGCAGCACGCCAACCGTGCCCGCACTTCCCGTCGACGGCAACGATGAAAGCGCTTCCGTGATCCCGTGTTCAGCTGTCACGTCGGGGTGCCAGAGCCCGACCTCCGGGTACGTCTTCGGTGCGGCGGACCGTACGCGAGCGCGCAACACCTTGCGCGGACCGTCGGCGTATTTCTCCACGTGCAGCAGGATCAGGTTCGCGATGTTCTCCGCCGTGCCTGCCAGCCAGTACTGGATACTCAGCAGGTACACGCGCACATCCTGCGCCGGCCCCGGGATGAAGTTGAGCAGCTTCGGCATCGCCTTCAGCGCGGTCATCTGGCGCTCGCCACTCGATCGTCCATCAACCCTGGTTCCGCGAAGCTTCTTCAGGATGCCAAGGGGCGACCACGGGCTCGGCTTCTTCGCTTCAGCGCCGCCCAGGTCGAACTTCCCCATGCGCGTGCACCGCACGAGTTCCGCCGCCGAGACCGCGACCAGCATCGAATCGCAGTGATCGCGACGGGCGAGCAGCGCGTCACGGATCGCCGTCACCTGCTCGTCCTGGAAGCACTGCGTCACGGCGATGATATCGCCGGTCGCGATGTCTGCCTTGCAGCGTTCGAGTGAGCCTGGGCTCTCCGGCCAGTCCGACGCGACGTGCACCCGAAGGTCGATCGTGGGCAATTGCCGCCCGACCATCGCGGCCGCTTCCGCGACCGCGCCTGCCAGATGTGCGTCCAGCGTGACGATGACGAACTTCAGCGCCGGGAGCAGGTCAGCGGCCATAGTGCGCCTTCGCCTCGTACAAGGTCTCAGTCGTGATGAGTGAGATGCCCTGTGCCGCGGCGTACTTCTCGGTGTTGCGCCGCGCCTTGCCGCGCACGAAGAACGGAATCTTCCCCAATTCGCGTTCGCCGTCCGGCGACCACACGGGCGCACTGGCCGTCAACTGCGCGCCATCAGGGACGCCCCCCGCCGCCTCGGCCACGGTGGTGGCCGTGGGCATGAGCTCCGGCGCACGCGCCGGTTCCGAGACGACGGGTGACACGCCCGCCGCACCTGACGCCGCCAGCGCCGCGGCGCCCGGCGCGTCCGGTTTCGCCGGCGCGACGCTGTGAAGATGTGATGGTGTCTGACCGTCGCCGAACTCGAAATCCTCGCGAAACATCTGCAGGAGATGCTCTTCCAGGCCCATCATCAATGGATGCACCCAGGCATCGAAGATCACGTTCGCGCCTTCGAATCCCATCTGTGGCGAGTAGCGCGCCGGAACGTCCTGCACATGAATCGGCGTTGAAATCACCGCGCACGGCACGCCCAGTCGCTTGGCCAGATGGCGCTCCATCTGCGTGCCAAGCACCAGCTCCACCTGCAGGTCTGCGACAGTCCGCTCGACGTCCAGGTAGTCATCCGTGATCAGCGCAGTGATGCCGTGCTTCTCGGCACACGCCTTCACTTCCCTCGCCATCTCGCGACTGTACGTGCCCAGCCCAACCACCTTGAAACCGAGCTCCTCACTCGCAATTCTGGCAGCCGCAACGACGTGCGTGCCGTCGCCGAAGATGAACACGCGCTTGCCCGTGAGATACGTCGCGTCAACGGAACGCGAGTACCACGGCATCCGCGATTGACTGCTGCTCGACGACTGGCCGCCCGGTGTCTCTCCGCCGAGCACCGCCGACACGTCGATACCAAGCACTCTCGCCACTTCCGCGACGAAATCGCGCGTTGCGCCCACGCCGATCGGGACCGTGGAGATCGTCGGCATCTGGAACGTGCGCTGCAACCAGCTGCACGTCGTGAGCGCGATCTCAGGGTAGAGGCACACATTCGCGTCGGCGTCCGGGAGACGGCGCAGGTCATCCGGCTCCGCACCCAGCGGCGCACTGACATGCACGTCGACACCGATGCTGGCGAGCAGTTTCGTCACCTCCGCAATGTCGTCGCGACAGCGGAATCCAAGGATCGTGCCCCCCAACAGGTTCACGCGCGGACGCCGACCGTCCCGACTCGGGCGTGGTTCCTTCGCCCTCGACCGCTCGATGAGCAGCGTGCGCACGAGCTGATAGAACGTCTCGGCCGCACCCCAGTTTTCCTTCTTGGAGTACGACGGCAGTTCGAGGGGAACCACGGGCATCGACAGCCCCATGCCCATCGCCAGACTGCCCGGATTGTCCTGAATCAGTTCGGCGGTGCAGCTCTCGCCGACGAGCAACGCCTTCGGTGCGAATCGATCGACGGCATCCTGCACCGCGCGCGTCACGATGTTGGCCGTGTCGCCACCGAGATCCCGGGCCTGGAACGTCGTGTACGTGACCGGCGGTCGCTTGTCCTGTCGCTCGATCATCGTGAACAGGAGATCGGCGTACGTGTCACCCTGCGGCGCGTGCAACACGTAGTGCACGTGCCGCATCGAGGTGGCAATGCGCATCGCGCCGACATGCGGCGGGCCCTCGTAGGTCCAGAGCGTCAGTTGCATCGGTTACACCATCAGCCTGGCGCTGCGATCAAGGGGCCGCACAAACAGTTCGGCCAGATCACCGGCTTGCTCGTAGCCCTGGATCGGAGAGAAGACCAGCTCGATCGACCACTTGGTGCGAATCCCACGCGCTTCGAGCGGATTCGCGAGTCCGAGTCCGCACACCGTGAGATCAGGCTGCAGCGCTTCGCAACGGTCGAGCTGCTTCTCGACATCCTGTCCTTCGCTCAGGAACGTGTCGGGCGGCAGCATCGCCAACTCCACTTCCGTCACCATGCGATCGAGGTAGGGCGTACCGACTTCCACCAGCGACATGCCGCACTCTCGCGCCAGAAACCGCGCCAGCGGGATCTCGAGCTGCGAGTCAGGGAAGAAGAAGATCCGCTTCCCTTCCAGCGTTGTGCGATACCGTGCGACCGCTGTCGCGGCGCGCGACTCTGCCGGCTCGGTGACCTTGCGAAAGTGCTCAGCCGGCACATCCCAGGCAGCGGCGGCGGCGGCCAGCCAGCGCGTCGTTCCCTCGGCGCCGAGCGGATATGGTGCCTGAAGCAATGCCGCCCCGCGCGCCTGCAACGCGCGCACGGTCTCACCCACGAACGGCTGCGCGAGCAACAGCTGCGTGCCAGGACCAACCAGCGGCAGCTCGGCGGCGCGTCGCGCAGGGAAATACGACACGGGACCAATGCCGAGTTGCGCGAAGAGACGCGAAAACTGGTCCTCGATCACGTCCGCCAGCGTCCCCACGACCATCAGCCGGCGCTCCCCGTCAATACTCGCGGGCAAGTGGGGCACCATCGCCTTCAGGCACTGATCCTCGCCTTGTGTGAACGTCGTTTCGATCCCGCTGCCGGAGTAGCTGAGCACTCGGACACGCGGAAAGTTCTCGCGATGCAGTCGCTGCGCCGCGGTGACGAGGTCAAGCTTGATCACCTCGCTTGGGCAGGAACCGACGAGGAACAACGTCGAAATCTCGGGACGACGCGCCAGCAACTCCGCCACGACCCGATCAAGTTCCGTATTGCAGTCCGCCATCCCGGCAAGATCACGATCCTGGAGAATTGCGGTGGCAAAGCGCGGCTCCGCAAAGATCATCACGCCGGCGGCCGACTGCAGTAAGTGCGCGCAGGTACGCGAACCGACCACGAGGAAGAACGCATCCTGCATCTTCCGGTGCAGCCACACGATGCCCGTCAGGCCGCAGAAGACTTCCCGCTGGCCACGTTCCCGTAGCACCGGTGCATCGCTGCACCCGCCCCCGGACAACGGCTCCGGCAATACCGGCAGCGCGGTGCTCATGTCGTGTGCCTGTCACACCGTACGGCGTCGCGCACCTCCTGCTGCCGCGCAGCGCGCAGCTTCAGCACGAACTGAACGGCATTCACGACGTACACCGTGTAGGCTGCCAGCGCGACGAGGAGCAGCGTGCGTGTCGCCATGGCACCCGAGAGCAAGCCGAACAGATAGACCGTGTGCAATGCAATGACCACGAAGCTGACAACGTCTTCCCAGAAGAACGGTGCCGCGAACAGGTATTGCCCGAAGACCACCTTCTCCCAGATCGCGCCGGTGATCATGATGGTGTAGAGAACGATCGTCTTGACGATGATTGACACGTGCGCCCCAGTCACGCCCTCGCCGGTGAGCAGCGAGCGCAGCACGAGCACCACGCTGACGGCGAACACGAGAAACTGCACCGGAGCCAGAATGCCCTGCACGAGCGTCCACGGAGTTGCATCCCGACGCGCGCGCTGCGCGGGCGTATAGAGCGGCCGATCCCCCGCGATCGACATCCCGGTCGCTTCCCCCTGCTTTGCAGCCATCGACAGTCCGGCATCACGCACGCTTTTCCGCTCCAGTAACCGTTGCTCCGAGGCTACCCTCAGGAGCCGAACTGTCAAGGAAAGCTGACAGTGGGCATGAAACCCGCCGGTGACGGCGCAAGGCGCGGGCGCACCAGTGCAGTGGCCATTTGACAATGTCTGGCGTAAGGGTTTCTTCCAGTGAGCAGCGCCCGGTCGAAGACCTTGCGATTCCGATGGTCGGAACGGCGTGCACTGCCATTTTGTCGCGATTTCCCTGGGACGAGGTGTTATTGTCCAGTCCGCTTTCTTCCAGTGTCGACTCTGCCAGCGACACCGACTGTGAGCTGCCTCGAAATGAGCGGGCCATGTTCGGTCGGTCCATGGAGATCGAGCTCATTCCGCGCCTGCTGTCCCAGGTGCGTGGGCACGGCGCAGCGGACTCAACCGAGGAATTGCGGCCGGCGGTGATTGGCCCTGCGGAGGTCAGCCTTTTCGTGCAGGCGAGCCTCTCGCATGACGAAGAGCGCTGTCCCGCGATCATCACCGGGCTCATCGAGATCGGGACTCCCCTCGAACGCATCTGCCTCGATCTCCTCGCACCGTCAGCCCGACGACTTGGCGAGATGTGGGAAGACGATACCGCGGATTTCCTCGAGGTGACGCTCGGGCTCGGTAGGCTGCAGCGGGTTGTCCGGGAGCTCGGCCGGCGGATCGGCGGCGACACATTGCTCTCGGCGGACGCTGGCTCGGCTTTCCTGTGCGGAATGCCGGAGGAACAGCACTCGCTCGGACTCGCGATGGTCGCGGAGTTCTTCGTCGCCGACGGCTGGGGTGTGACCGTCGGTCCCCCGCTTGGCCTGGATAATGCTCTGCAGGAGATCAGTGCGCACTGGTATGACGTCGTCGGCGTCTCGGTCGGCGTGACAGAGCGCATTCCGCGGATTGCGGTATTCATTCGGCAGCTCAGGAAGGCGTCGCTGAATTCAGATCTTGCCGTTATGGTTGGAGGTCGTCCTTTCGTGGCCAATCCTGCCCTCGTGGATCAGGTCGGGGCGGATGCGTCGGCGCCTGACGCGGCGCAGGGCCCACTCGTCGCGCGCACGCTGGTCCAAGCGAAACGCGTGACGCGTCGCAATCTCCTTTCGCCGGCAGACGAGCCGTCCAAGTGACACTCTCCCGCGCCCTCGACGGCGGCCTCGCGGATCTCGACCCTCTTGTTGCTGCGGACCTCGTCGCGAACTCCGGTGATCTGGCGGTGGTCGTCGATCGGACGGGGGTCGTCCGATCTGTCTTTGCCACGGATCCTGATCTGCTCGAAGCGGGCATCGAGCAGTGGGTTGGCCAGCACTGGGCGCAGACCGTCACGCTCGAGACACGCGCCAAGGTCGAAGCACTGCTGCGCGACGCGGTCAACAAGGCCGCCGGACGCCGACGGCAGGTGAACCATCGCCTGCCGGGCGGACATGACCTGCCCGTGTCGTATACCGTGACGCGTGTGGGCCGTGATGGCGCGTTCGTTGCCGCCGGCCGGGACATGCGCACGGTCTCTGCGCTCCAGCAACGACTGGTCGAAGCACAGCAGGCGATGGAGCGCGACTACTGGCGCCTGCGACACGTCGAGACACGCTACCGGCTGTTGTTCCAGCTGGCCGCTGAAACGATTCTCGTCGTGGACAGCGCGTCAATGCGCGTGATGGATGCCAATGCCGCAGCGGGAAAGCTCTTCGGAGAACCGCCGGACAAGCTCGCCGGGCGCGCGTTCCCATTTGGCATCGCTCCGGACGATATCCGTCTCGTGAGCGACGCGATTTCCAGCGCCAAGTCCATGGGTAAAAGCGGTGATGTCCGGGTCCGACTCGCGCGCGGCGGTGAACCCTGTGTTCTCACCGCGTCGACGTTCCGACAGGACAGCAGCACGCTGCTCCTGATTCGTTTCTCGATGGGTGACGGAGACCGACAAGCCGGTGATGGTGGTGAGCGCGGCCGGATTTCAGCGCTCCTCGAGCAGTCGCCCGACGCGTTCGTGATCACCGATATCGCTGGTGTCATCAGCTACGCGAACCGCGCCTTTCTGGACCTGGTGCAGCTGACCTCTGGCGAGCAGGTGCGCGGCCGGGATCTGACTGCATGGGTCGGCCGTCCGGGCGCAGACTTTGACGTATTCCTCACGATGCTGCGGCGCAACGGGGCCATCCGGCTTGCCCTGACCGGCGCCCGTGGTGTGCATGGGCTGGCGACCGAGATCGAAGTCTCCGGCGCATGGCTCCCGGACTCCGAGCAGCCGTCGATCGGGTTCATGTTGCGTGACGTAGGCCGACGGCTCGCGGCAAGCCCCCAGGGCGCCCGCGACCTCACGCGTGCCGTGGAACAGCTCACCTCGCTTGTCGGGCGCGTGTCCCTCCGCGAGCTCGTGCGAGACACAACCGATCTGGTCGAGCGGCACTTCATCGAGGCAGCGCTCGAGCTCACCGATGACAACCGCACGTCGGCCGCCGAAGTCCTCGGTGTCAGCCGGCAGAGCCTCTACGTCAAACTGCGGCGCCACCGACTGATGCACGGCCCGGATACAGCGGACACCTCGCCGGAGTAACAGCCGGGCGGTTCGGACACCTTGCGGTCGACCGTTTTTCGCCGCACTGTCAGAAAATGTTGACACATGATTCCGTCAGCCCCGGTTTACACATGGCTCATCGGCGCTTGCCCAGCGCCGGTGCCGTGCTGGAGCTGCTGAAGCCCGTCACATGGTTCCCACCGATGTGGGCGTTCGCGTGCGGCGTCGTCAGCACCGGCGTGTCCATCAGCGAGCGGTGGTGGATGCTTGCACTCGGTATCGCGCTGACTGGTCCGCTCTCGTGCGCAGCAAGTCAGGCCGTCAACGACTGGTTCGATCGACATGTTGACGCGATCAATGAACCGCGTCGTCCCATTCCGTCAGGTCGCATTCCGGGATCATGGGGCTTGCGCATTGCGATCATCTGGAGTGCTGCGGCGATCGGCGTCGGCGCGATCTTCGGCCCTGCCGGCCTGCTCGCAACGTGCATCGCCGTGGCGCTTTCGTGGGCATACAGCGCGCCGCCGCTGCGGCTCAAGTCCGATGGCTGGGTTGGCAATGCGGCCGTCGGGATCAGCTATGAAGGCCTGGCGTGGATCACCGGTGCCGTTGTCATGCTCGGACGGTGGCCAGACAGCAGGATCATCGTGCTAGCGGTGCTCTACTCCGTCGGAGCGCACGGCATCATGACGTTGAACGATTTCAAGGCGATCGAAGGTGATCGCCAACTCGGCGTCTTTTCGCTGCCGGTGCAACTCGGTGTGCAGCGCGCAGCGAGGCTGGCCTGCGTGGTGATGCTCCTGCCGCAGGTGGTGGCCTTCGGCTTGCTGCTCGTCTGGGATCGCCCGATGCACGCCGCCGGGCTGTTGACGCTCATCGTCGTGCAGTCGCTGATGATGCCGAGGTTCCTTCGGCAGCCGGTGCGCAACGCGCTGTGGTATAGCGGGTGTGGCGTGCCGGTGTCGGTTCTTGGCATGATGGTGTGTGCACACGCGGTCCGCATGTTCGCAGGTGTCGCATGACGTCGGCTGCCGCGATACCGCTGGGGCGCGCGCGCGGAGATTTCGGCTTTTTCTCGGTCCTTCGGCTCGGCGCGGTTCAGGCGTGCCTTGGCGCGCTGATCGTGCTCATCACCGCAACGATGAACCGCGTGATGGTCGTCGAACTCGGATTGCCGGCGATGGTTCCGGGCGTGCTCGTTGCGCTGCACTACACCGTGCAGCTGTGGCTTCGGCCTCGCATGGGGCACTTCGCAGACCAGCATGGCCGTCTGACGCGCTGGATCGTCGCCGGGATGGCCTTGCTCGCGCTGGGGGTCGTTGCGATCGCGATGCTGCTTCCGACGCTGCGCTCGGCGCCTGCACTCGGATTTCCAATGATCGTGGCCGCCTTTCTGCTTGTCGGCTTCGGCGTCAGCACGGCGGGAACGCTGCTGCTCACACTGCTCTCGTTGCGGGTGCCGGCTGAGCGCCACGCCCGCGCCGCTGCCACGGTCTGGCTCTGCATGATTGCCGGATTCATCCTCTGCACGGTTGTCGCCAGCAAGTTGCTCGAACCGTTCAGCTTTGACGCGCTGGTGCGCTGTGTCGTCATCATCGGACTCGGGTGCATCGCGCTGACGACCCTCGCGCTGATCGGCCTCGACGCGCCGCGCATCGCCGCTGCGCGTGAGCGAGCGGTGAGCGCGACGTTTCGCGACGCACTCCGCGTGGTGTGGGCGGATCGGGTCGCCCGGCGCTTTTCGTACTTCGTCGGCCTGTCCATGCTGGCCTACAGCACACAGGATCTGATCCTCGAACCGTTTGCCGGCTCCGTCTTCTCTCTCACGCCGGGGGAAAGCACGGCGATCAGCGGGCTGCATCAGGGCGGATCGCTGCTCGGCATGCTGTTGACTGCAGCGCTCTCCACGCGTATCGGAACGCTGGCTGGCTGGGCGCGCGGCGGGTGCGCCGCCTCTGCGCTGGCCCTGCTTGTGGTTGCGGCGTCACCTGCAATCGGTGGGCTGCTCATGCTGAGGTGTGCGCTCTTCGCGCTGGGCATCGCCAACGGCGCGTTTGCGATTGGTGCAATCGGATCCATGATGTCGCTGTCGACCGTGGCGGATCAGTCGCAGACCGGTGTGCGCATGGGCGTGTTCGGCGCAGCGCAGGCGATTGCGATGGCCGGTGGCGGAGTGCTTGGTGCCGGAGCCAGTGATGTGATGCGACGGTTGCTCGGATCGGACCGGCTCGGGTACGGCAGCGTGTTCGCTTTCGAGGCGGCGCTCTTTGTCGGCGCCGCCGTACTGGCGTCAGCCGCGCACGGTGCAGGCCGGGCACACTCGAGCGAATCCCTTCTTGCGGCCGCCGGCTGATGCCAACGCCACGTGCCTCCCGGGTGCCGGGCATGCCGGTGCGCCGATTCCGTGCGCCACACGACCATCCCGCGAACCACGAAACCGAAGAATGGGTCTGTCGATGAAGATGTATGACGTGGTTGTCGTGGGCGGTGGCCCGTCGGGTGCGACAGCGGCAAACGACCTCGCACTGAAGGGGTATTCAGTCGCGCTGATCGACAAGGCCGGGAGAGTGAAGCCCTGCGGCGGCGCGGTGCCGCCACAGGCCATGGTGGACTTCGACATCCCGGATTCACTGCTCGTCGCCCGGGTTGGGACGGCGCGCATGGTGTCACCCCATCGGCAGAAAGTGGACATCCCGGTCGGGAAGGGCCACGTCGGCATGGTGGACCGCGGCACCTTCGACGAGTGGTTGCGTGAGCGCGCCCGGACGAACGGGGCGGATCGACTGACAGGCATCTTCGATCATTTCAGCTACGATACCGACGACCGGCTGCTGATTCACTTCGCCGCAGGCTCGTCCAGGTCGGGCGCACTGACGACCATCAAGGCGCGTCACCTGATCGGTGCCGACGGCGCGCTGTCGGCCGTGGCGCGCCAGGCGATCCCGATCGCCTACGCCGGCGGCAACCGGGTTACCGCGTACCACGAAATCGTCAGGTCACCAAGGGTGGACACCGACGACTTCCAGGCGCACCGGGCGGACATCTACTACGACGGCCGGTACTCGCCCGACTTCTACGCCTGGGTCTTTCCGCACGGCGATGTCACCAGCATCGGGACCGGGACGTTCGAGCAGGGCTTCGATATGCGCGCGGCCGTCGCGCGCCTCCGGACGGAGACGGGTCTGGCCGACTGCGAGACGATTCGCCGCGAAGGAGCACCCATTCCCCTGCGGCCGCTCAAGTGGTGGGACAACGGCAAGGACGTCTCAGTGTGCGGAGATGCAGCCGGGGTGGTAGCGCCGGCGTCAGGTGAGGGCATCTTCTACGCTATGACCTGTGGCCGATTCACCGCTGATGCCGTTGCCGATGCGATCCGCACCGGAAAGCCGCGCAAGTTGCGCAGCGCGCGTCGTCGATTCTTCTGGGAACATGGCCAGGTCTTCAAGGTCCTCGACCTGATGCAGAACTTCTGGTACACGACGGACAATCGCCGCGAGCGCTTCGTGACGATGTGTCGCGATGAAGACATCCAGAAGCTCACGTTTGATGCGTACATGCGAAAGAAGCTCGTTCGTGGAAAGCCGCTGGCGCACGCGCGGATTTTCTTCAAGAACATCGGACACCTGACAGGCCTGGCGCCGGTTGCATAATGCTCGCGTATTCCGTCACGGCGATCTCGCTTTCTGCGGGCGGTCTGATTCTGGCCGCCGCGGGCGGTGCGCTCATGACGCAGCTCGGGCCGTGGTATTACGCGCTCAGCCAACCGAAGTGGAAGCCACCCGACTGGCTGTTCGGGCCTGCGTGGACGACGATCTTCCTCGCGGTCTGCTACTCGTTCGTGCTTGCGTGGGAGCAACTGCCGCCAGGCGCCGCACGGTGGCGCCTGTTTGGGCTGTTCGCACTCACCGGCGGGCTGAATACGCTGTGGAGTTACCTGTTCTTTGTCCGACGTCGTCCGGACCACGCATTGATCGAGATCCTGCCGTTCTATGCCAGCCTGGTGCTGGTGACGTGGACGGTTGCACCGCTCGACCGACGCGCCGCGTGGGCGTTCGCTCCGTATCTGTGCTGGGTGGCGTTCGCCACTGTCCTGAACATCTCGATCGTACGACGCAACGCTCCCTTCGGAACCCGGTGAACGCATGCTGATCTGCCTTGCGGTGGACTACCATACCGCAGACGTCGCGACGCGCGAGCGATTCCACGTCGCCGAGCAACGGTTGGGCGAGATGTACGCCTCACTCCTCGGCGGCGGCGTCGCAGAAGTTGCGCTGGTCTCGACGTGCAATCGCACCGAACTGTATGTCTGGACCGAGTCCAGCGGACAAGCCGCACTTGAAACGGCCGTGGAGCATCTGGCGCGCGTGTGGATGCCTGAGCCGATGGAACGCCACGCCCTGCTCAAGGCGCTCAACATCCGCATCGGGGATGATGTCGGCCGCCATCTGCTCCGCCTTGCGGCTGGGCTCGAGAGCCAGATCCTTGGCGACGGGCAGATCCTTGGCCAGGTTCGGTCCTCGTATCGCACCGCATGTGAGATGAACACGGTCGGGCCGATGCTGCACCGGCTGTTCGAGATCGCGCTTCGCACCGGCCGTCGCGTGCAGTCAGACACCAGTCTCTCGACCGGCCGCAACTCCGTCGGTGCCGAGGCGGCTGCCGTCGCCCTGCATCGGTTCGGATCGCTGCAGCACGCCCGGTGCCTGATCGTCGGGTGCGGCAAGACGGGCACGCGCGCGGCGCGACAGCTGGCCAAGCTCGGCGCCGTGGACATCGTGCTGATGAACCGCACGGTCGAACGCGCGCAGGAACTCGCCGAGAGCCTGCGTGGCCGCGTGGCCCCGATGGAAACGCTGCACGTCGAGGCCGCGTTCGCTGACGTCGTGATTGTCGCCACTGGCGCCGCCACGCACACGCTCATGGCGGAACAGCTGCACAGGACGCGTGTGCACGTGGGCTACGATCACGCTCCGGTGCTGCTGCTCGATCTCGCCATGCCGCGGAACGTGGACCCGCGCGCCGGTCACATTCCGGGCGTCACGCTCATCGATCTCGATTCGTTGCACCAGCCCATCGTTGCCGCGGAGGCCGCACGGCGATCGGCCATTCCGGATGCGGAGCGCATCGTCGATCATGAAATGCGCTGGCTGCGGCACTGGCTGGCGACAGGCGCGGCCCGCCTCGCCATTCGTTCGCTGCACGATGCGCTGGTGGATCTCTGCCGCCGCGAAGTGGCCTTCGTCGCGGGTGACAACGTTGCCGAGCGGACGGCGGAGCGAATCGTCGCGAAGCTGCTCGCGCGCCCGATGAATGTGTTCAGTGAGGCCATCGCGCGAGGAGAAAACGTCGATGATCTCGCCGTCCACCTGGATCAGCTCTTTGCGAATTCGCCGCGACGCGGTCCGCACAGTGACCTCGCCGGCGTGCCTTCCGCGCGCGACGCGCAGGCAGCCTTCGTCCCACCGATGTCCGGATGAATTCCATGTCCACCAGCTCCACTCAGACGCCAGCCAGCAACACATTGCCAAGTGATACCGCACCGCAGCGCAGTGATCTCTTCCTGCGCGCGTGTCGTCGCGAGGTGGTGGAACGACCACCCGTATGGATGATGCGACAGGCAGGACGATACCTGCCGGAGTATCGCGCCGTGCGCGCGAAGTCCGGCGGGTTTCTCGAGATGTGCAGGACACCGGAACTGGCGACGGAAGTGACGCTGCAGCCCGTGGACATCATGGGCGTGGACGCCGCAATCATCTTCAGTGACATTCTCGTCGTGCCGCAGGCCATGGGGATGGATCTCACCGTCGACGAAGGCATTGGCCCGGTCTTCGCTTCGCCGCTGCGCTCGGGTGACGCGATTGCACGCCTCTCGCCGGTGGTGCCGGAAGAGGCGCTGGGCTACATGCTCGACGCAGTGCGGATGACGCGCCGCGAACTGAATGGCCGGGTGCCGCTCATCGGATTCGCCGGT
Source organism: Gemmatimonadaceae bacterium (assembly GCA_031373905.1). Classification (GTDB taxonomy): domain Bacteria; phylum Gemmatimonadota; class Gemmatimonadetes; order Gemmatimonadales; family Gemmatimonadaceae; genus JACMLX01. Next base: position 39,388 of record JANMNM010000184.1, read on the forward strand.
GGTCCGTGGACGCTGGCGGCGTACATGGTCGAAGGACGGGGCACCAAGCAGTTCGCCGTCGCAAAGCGGATGCTCTACGAAGCACCGCAGGATGCACATGCACTGTTGAACAAGCTCGCGACCAACGTCGGTAACTTTCTCGTGGCGCAGGCGGCCGCTGGCGCGCAGGCGCTGCAGATCTTCGAGAGCTGGGCGGGCGCGCTCGCACCGCACGAATTCCGGCAGTTCGCCCTGCCGTATCTCGCGCGCGTTGCGTCGATTGCACGCACCGCCGGTGTGCCGTTGATCGTCTTTGCGCCTGGTGCGGGATGGGCCATGGAAGAACTGGCGCACGCCACGATGGCAGACGTGATCGGAGTCGATTGGCAGGTGAGTGCCGCCGAGGCACGAAAGCGCATGGAGCACCTGCCCGTGGCGCTGCAGGGCAACCTCGATCCGTGTCTGCTGTATGCGCCGCCGAGTACGATCCGCGCACGGACGCTCCGCATGCTCGAGGAATTCGGCGGTCGTGGACACATTGCAAATCTCGGACACGGCATCCTCCCCGACATCCCGGTCGCACACGCGAAGGCCTTCATCGACACCGTTCGTGAGTGGCGCGCACCGCAGTCGACCGTTCCGCTGCTCCGACCCAAGGAGCGACTCGCGTCATGACGGCAACCGCGCCTCCGAACATTGCGCACGGTGCGGCGATGGACGGTGATGCGCGGCGTGCCCGCGCGATCTCCTGGATCGCCGACGTGCACGACGAGATCACGGCACTCTTCACCCGGCTCGATGGTGGCGCCGGGTTTCGCGAAGACACCTGGGAGCGCGCGGAAGGCGGCGGTGGCCATTCCCGCGTCATGATCGACGGTGCGACGTTCGAGAAGGGCGGCGTGAATCGAAGCGTGGTGTACGGGCGGCTTCCCGCCGCCGCAGCGTCCAGGCTCGGCGGACGCGGTGTCTCAGACGGCGAATCCCGCTTCTTCGCGACCGGCGTCAGCCTCGTGTTCCACCCGCGAAGTCCGATGATCCCGACGGTGCACCTCAATGTGCGCTATTTCGAGCTCAGTGACGACGAGGGGAACCTGCGCGACGCCTGGTACGGCGGCGGAACCGACATCACGCCCATGTACCCGTTTCCGGATGACGTGGCGCATTTTCATCGCGCGCTTGCCGAGATCTGTGGCCGCTTCCACCCGTCGCTGTACCAGCGATTCAAGCCCTGGTGCGACGAATACTTCCGGAATACGCATCGCGACAACGAAGCGCGTGGCTGTGGCGGAGTCTTCTTCGATCATCTCCGCCCCGGTGAAGACGAGAGCGGCATGGATGCGGAGACAACGATGGCATTCGTCGATGCCATTGCTCGCAGCCTGACTGCGGCCTATGCCCCGGTGGTTGAGCGTCGCCGGGACACCCCGTCCGGCGACCGCGAACGACAGTTCCAGCTCGTGCGCCGCGGACGCTATGTGGAGTTCAACCTCGTTCACGACCGGGGCACGCATTTCGGCCTGCACACGGCGGCTCGCATCGAGAGCGTGTTGATGAGCCTTCCGCCGCTCGCAGCGTGGCCTTACGCGCCCACCTGGCCGGAAGGCGGCTTCGAGAATGAGCTGCTGTTGATGCTGGCGCCGCGCGACTGGCTCGCGGGCTGATGTCCGCCGCGCCGGACTCCCGCGTGATCGTCTGCGGCGCTGGACTGACGGGACTGACAACGGCGTGGCACCTGCGACAGCGAGGCGTGCAGGTGACAGTCCTCGAATCGGGAGAAGGCGTCGGTGGCGTCGTGCAGTCAACCGCGCGGGACGGATTCCTCGTCGAGCATGGCGCGAATACGTGCACGTTGACCGACGAGATCGAGCAACTCGTCAGCGCACTCGATCTCACCGCCGCCGTGCGTATTGCTGCACCACTCGCACAGCGCCGGTTCATCGTGCGCAATGGCGCATTGCGCGCAGTGCCGGGCTCACCGCTGGCGCTGCTCCGGTCGCCACTCCTCAGTGCAACGGCGAAGCTGCGCCTGCTTGCCGAGCCGTTCATTGGCCGACGCGAGGGAGATGCGGACGAATCGGTGGCAGCGTTCGTGCGGCGACGTCTCGGCAGCGAACCACTGACCTGGGCGGTCGATCCATTCGTGTCCGGCGTGTATGCCGGTGACCCGGAACGCCTCAGCGTGAAGCACGCGTTTCCTCGCCTCGCCGCGCTCGAGCGCGAGCACGGATCACTCGCGCGCGGCGCGATTGCACTGGCGCGGCGCGCTCGATCGTCCCGTCAGCAGACAGGGGTGCCTGCACGACGTCATACGATGGTCTCGTTTGCCGAGGGAATGTCAACACTGCCGCGACGACTCGCGGCGGCGCTCGGCCCGGGGACGATTCGACTCGGCACACAGGTCCGCGCGATCGCCCGAGAGGACGATGGCTGCACGGTCACGATCTCGCGCAACGGCGTCACGGAAACGCTGCGTGCGTCCACCGTGGTGTCCACACTGCCGCTGCACGCACTCAGCCACGTCGGGTTGCCAGCCGTCACAAGCACGGCGGTGGCACGACTCTCCGCGGTCGCCTACCCGGCGGTCGCCTCGCTCGCGCTCGGCTTCCGGCGTGCCGATGTGCAGCATCCGCTTGACGGATTCGGCTGCCTGATTCCGTCGGTGGAAGCACGACGTACGCTTGGCATTCTCTTTTCCAGCACGCTGTTCGAAGGACGTGCGCCGGCAGATCAGGTGCTGCTGACCTGCTTCACTGGCGGAACTCGTCACCCGGATCTTGGGACCGCGAGCACAAGATCCCTGCGTGAGGTCATCGTGCCGGAGGTTCAGGCGCTGCTCGGCATCTCGGCTGCACCGACCTTCGTGCATCACACGTCATGGGCACAGGCTATTCCCCAATTCGACACCGGCTACGACGCGGTGCTCGCTGCGGTCGACACCATCGAAGGATTGATTCCGGGGTTCATCGTGGACGGGCAGTTCCGGCGTGGAGTGAGCGTCGGAGACTGCATTGCGGCGGGCGCGACCATCGCGACCCGCGCCGTAGCGATGCTCGCAGCATGTGCGCCGCCAACGCCGGAACGCCCGCGCACCGTGGATCCCGGCACCGCGCCAGCCACCGTCGCCTGAGCCGCCTGCTGAAGCGGCCGTCATTAGCTTCACGGCATGAGCGCACCCTTGGACATACTCGCGATCATGGCGCACCCTGACGACGTCGAGCTGACGTGTGGCGGCACGCTGCTGGCCAGCGCCGTGCTGGGTCGCCGCACCGGTATCGTGGATCTCACGGCTGGCGAGACCGGCAGCCGCGGCACAGTCGAGATCCGCGCGATGGAGGCGCAGGAAGCGGCGCGGGTTCTCGGTGTCGCTGTTCGCGAGAATCTCGGGCTGCCGGACGCGCAGCTCGCCAATGACGCGACCGCACGCACCGCCGTCATTCGTGCGATTCGTCGTCATCGCCCCGCGATAGTCATCACACACGCGCGCCAGGGTCGGCACCCCGATCACATCGCAGCCGCACAGCTCGTGCGTGATGCGTGCTTCCTGGCTGGACTGAAGAATCTGGTGCCGGAGCTTGCGGCATTCCGGCCGCGGAAGGTCGTGCACGCCATGTCGTTCCGCGAAGACGCGCTCACCCCATCATTCGTCGTGGACATCAGCGACGTCTTCGAGCAGAAGCTGGCGGCCATTCGCTGCTATCGGTCACAGTTCGATGGATTGACGCAGGCGGGTGAAGTGTACCCGAACGGCGAACCACTCGAAGACATCATTCGTCATCAGGCAGCACACTACGGCACGTTCATCCGCCGCCGGTACGGTGAACCGTTTCACACCACCGAGGTCATGCGAGTCACCGACATCGCGTCGCTTGACGTGACGACGTTCTGATGCAAAGCCGCGAGTCATCGCGCGCCTTGTGCCGACGCAGCGTGCCGGTCCACGCGAGCGGGACCGCTGAGGCAACCTTCAACTGCGCGGGCGCGTGACGCGCTACGACATCAGCGTCTCGTACGGCGCAGCGACACCGCCGTGGCCCGGCGATACCCCCTACTCCTGCGGATGGGCCTGGGATATGGCAGACGGCGCGAGCGTGAATGTCGGGCGTGTCACCACGAGCTGGCACGTCGGGACGCACGCCGATGCCCCGCTCCACGTACGCGCCGGTGGTGCCCCCAGCGAGTCACTGCCCCTCGACGTGTTTTCCGGACCCGCCCTGGTCGTCGACGCGAGCGACGCGAATGCCGGGGCAGCCCTCACGGTGGAGTGGCTCGAGCATGCCCTGGATGGCCGTCGCCTGCCCGTTCGGCTGCTGGTCCGCACAGGCCGCAGCGTGAGATCGGGCAGCTTTCCCGAGAGCTGGCCCTGCCTGACCACGGAGTCGGCCGCCTGGCTCGTCCGAGGGGGCCTCCGGCTGCTCGGTGTGGATGCGCCAAGCGTCGACGCGAGAAGCGCCACGGAGCTCACGGTGCACCACACGCTCTTTGCGGGCGGCGCGTTCGTGCTCGAAAATCTCCACCTCGGCGCCGTTCCGGCCGACGAGTACCATCTCACCGCCTACCCGGTCCTGGTGACAGGCGCGGATGCCGCACCGGTTCGAGCGGTGCTCGAGACGCTGCAAGGGTAGGCGTCCGGGGCCGTGGGTTCGTATCTTCCCATGCCATGGCTCCTCACATCTACCTCGACCACGCCGCCACCACCCCTGTTCGTGAGGAGGTGCTCGAGGCGATGACGCCGTTCTTCGGCGCCCGCTTCGGCAACCCGTCCAGCGTGCATCGATGGGGCCGCGATGCGCGCACCGCGCTCGACGAGGCGCGTTCGCGGATTGCTGCCTGCCTGAAGGCGCAGCCGGACGAACTCGTGTTCACGTCCGGTGGTACCGAGGGCGACAATCTCGCGATCATCGGACCATGGCGTACGCGCCGTGCGCACGGCAGGAATGCCGTCGTGACGAGCCCCATTGAACACAAGGCGGTGCTCGAGGTCGTGCATGAGATCGCGCGCGAAGGCGGCGAGGAACGGTTGCTGCGCGTGGACAGCGACGGAACGATCTCGCTCGACGCGCTCGACGACGTTCTCGACGAACAGGTCGCGATCTGTTCCGTGATGTGGATCAACAATGAAATCGGTGTGATCCAGGACATTCCGGCGATGGGAGCGCGCGTTCACGCAGTTGGTGCGCTGATGCACACTGATGCGGTGCAAGCCTTCGGCAAGCTCCCGATCGATGTCAGATCGCTCCCCGTGGATCTGCTCTCCCTGAGCGGGCACAAGATCGGCGCACCCAAGGGCATTGGTGCGATGTTCATCCGTCGCGGCACACCCTTCGCACCGCTGTTTCATGGCGGGTCGCAGGATCGGGGACGCAGGCCCGGAACGGAGAATGTCGCGTTCGCAGTCGGGCTCGCCGTGGCGGCCGAGTTGCAGCTCGCCGAACGGGAGTCGGAGTGTGCGAGACTCGGCGCCATGCGCGACACGCTCCAGGCGGCCATTCTTGCGCGCGTTCCAGATGCCGTGGTGCACGGGTCGAGCGCAGCCCGCGCTCCGCACATCCTCAGCATCAGCGTGCCGGGTACTGACAGCGAGAGCTTGTTGATGGCGCTCGACCTGGCGGGAATCGCCGCCAGCGGCGGCTCCGCGTGTCAGAGCGGCAGTGTCACTCCAAGCCACGTTCTGAACGCCATGGGTGTGCCGCGCGCGCTCGCCGGCGCGGCGGTGAGACTCTCGGTCGGCATGCTGAGTACCGATGCCGACATCGCTCGCGTCAGTGAAGTCTTCCCCGCCCTGGTGGAAAAGGCCCGGCGACTGGCTGGCGCGGCGTAGCCGGATGGCAGGCGGGCGAGTGTTGGTGGCGATGAGCGGCGGCGTGGACAGTTCCGTCGCTGCTGCATTGCTGCACGCTGAGGGGTACGAGGTGATCGGCGCCACGATGAAGCTGTTCTGTGGCGGTGAGGACCTGCCCGATCGCCCCTGTTGTTCATTGGACAGCGTCAATGACGCACGCCGTGTCTGTCAGCAACTCGGCGTTCCGCACTATGTGCTGAATCTCGAGAGTGCATTCGGCCGTGACGTCGTGGCGGACTTCGTATCGGAGTACAGCCTTGGCCGCACGCCGATTCCGTGCGTCCGCTGCAACACGTTCACGAAGTTCCGCGACCTGGTGCGCAAGGCCGACGCGCTCGAATGCGACTGGATTGCCACCGGCCACTATGCCCGCGCGATTGATGGCGAATTGTACCGCGGGCGCGATCACCAGAAGGACCAGTCATACTTCCTCTGGGGCATCGATCGCGCGGTGGTACAGCGGTTGCTCCTCCCGGTTGGTCACCAGACCAAGGCAGAGACGCGCGCGGTCGCACACCGGCTGGGCCTCGAGGTCATTGCCGAGAAGCTCGAGAGTCAGGACATCTGCTTTGTGCCCGACGGCGACCACGTCGCCATCATCCGTCGCGAGCTCGGCGTTGACGCACCGGCACTGCAGCGGGGGCCGTTCGTACTCGAGGATGGCACACCGATAGGCGAGCACGATGGGTATGCGCGATTCACGATCGGGCAGCGCAAGGGCGTTCCCGGCGGCTTCGTCGCGCCGATGTTTGTCATTGCGATACAGCCGGAAAGGCGGGCGGTGGTGCTCGGTCCTCGCGAGGCGCTGCTCGGACGTGGTTTGATTGCCCGCGGAATGTCCTGGATCGCGGCCGAGCCTCCCGGCGTAGGGGCACGTATGGAAGTGCGTCACCGGCACCGCGCAGCGCCCGTCCCGGCAGAGATCGTGCGGGTTGATGCAGATGAGATCGAACTCGCACTCGACGCTCCCCTCAGCGCGATCACGCCAGGCCAGTCCCTGGTGCTGTATGACGGCGAACGGGTGCTCGGCGGCGGCATCATCGAGTCCGGACTCCGCGCCAGCGCGCGAGCTGCGCTCCCGATCCTCGTCCAGCTGGCGTAGGGCTGCCCCCACGGGTAAGCTCAGGGCATCATCGCACACGAGGCGTCCGGGAATGTCCAGCGTCAAAGATCTGCTCGCGCGAAAGGGTTCTGCCGTTGTAGGAGTTGCCCCGGGCAACACGGTGCTTGACGCAGCGCATGTGATGAACGAGAAGGGCATCGGCGGCGTGGTGGTGCTCGAAGGCAGCACCCTCGTCGGAATCTTCACGGAGCGTGACATCCTGCGCCGCGTCGTCGCGGCGGGTCGCGATCCAGCGACAACGCTCATCCGTGATGTCATGACGTCCGAATGCCTCACCGTCGCGACGGACATGAAGGTGGCGGCCTGCCGTGCGCTGATGAGCACGCGTCGCATCCGACACCTTCCGGTACTCAACGACGGCGGCCTCGTTGGCGTGGTGACCTCCGGCGACATCCTCGCCTTCGAGGTGGCACAGGCAGAGGCGCAGATCGAGCAGCTGGAGAAATACGTCTTCGACGTGCGCTGATCCGCCGCGCGAATCGTTGCGCGAGAGTCAGATCTCGCTGCGGAGCTGATCGAGCCAGGTTCGCATGAACATGGTGCGACGCTCCGCTTCACGGCGTCCTGACGCGGTCTGCATCGTGGCCGAGAGCGTGAGCAGCTTCGTGTAGAAGTGGTCGAGAGTCGAAATCCGATCGTCAGGCACTCGCCGCTCGGCAAACGGATCCGACGCGTCATACAGACTGCGACCGAGCTGGCCGCCGAGCATCAGGCATCGTGCAATGCCGATCGCACCGAGTGCATCGAGGCGGTCCGCATCCTGGACGACGCGCGCCTCGACGGAGTGCGGCTGGATGCGAGCGCTGAAGCTGTGCGCGGCTATGGCGTGATGAATCGGCTGCAGCAGTGGTTCAGGATACCCGATCCCGCTGAGAAACGCGCGCGCATCCTCAGCAGCCATCACGGAGGCCCGTGCCCTGTCCGGTGAGGTGACAGGCACGTGCACGCAGTCATGCAGCCACGCCGCCGGCACGACGACGTCGATCAGCGCACCTTCTTCGGATGCGAGCCGCGTCGCCGCGGCCACCACGCGGATGATGTGTGCCATCTCATGCGCTGCATCGGCGCGCGCACCTCGTGCATGGGCAAACGCCTCGATCTGGTCGCGTGATGCGTCCCACGCCCCGCCGGTGGCCGTCACGGTCAGAACTTCAGCCCACCCGCTTCGGCAAACTCGCGCATCAGGCGATCCTGCGCCTCGGTGAGCTTCTCCGGCACGATGATCTGCACGTCCACGAGCAAGTCACCTCGTTTCGCGTCCTTCCCGATGCCCTGCCCACGAATCCGAAACCGCTTTCCGCTCGGAGTTCCGACGGGAATGCGCAGTGCCACGCGGGTGCCATCGAGGGTGCGGACCTGGATCTTCGAGCCGAGCGTTGCCTGCGCGATGTTGATCGGTACCTCGAGAATCAGGTCGAGCCCATCGCGCGTGTAGCTGCGGTCGGGAAGCACCTGAAACGTGATGATCAGGTCACCGGTGGGCGCGCCATTCTGGCCGCGCGACCCCTGTTCCTTGAGTCGGACGCGAGTGCCGCTCTCGGCGCCACTCGGCACGGTGATGTTCACCTTCCGTCGTGAACGCACCTGGCCCGCACCAGCACACGTCCCACACTTCTCACTCGGAATCGACCCGCGGCCCAGGCATGCCGGACACGGGCGCTGCACCGCGAAGCCGCCCTGCCCGAAGCTGATGGTACCGCGGCCCTTGCACTCGTCACAGGGTCGGATCTGCGCGCCAGGTGCGGCGCCATTTCCCTTGCACACCGCGCACTCTTCAACGAGATCCAGCTCCACCGGCACTTTGCCGCCGGTCGCTGCGGTCCGGAAGGGGATCTCCACCGTCAGCTCGACGTCGCGGCCCCGCTCTGGCGCGCGTGACTTCGCGCGACCGCCGAAGACACTGCCGAAGAGATCGCCCAGGCCACCCAGGCCGCCGATGTCGAAGTCCTCGTATCGCGCGCTGCCGGCTCCGGGCTGCGAGCCGAATCCGCCGGAGGTCGAGCCCTCCGGCCGACGCGCGCCGGAGGATGCATTGCGCCAGGCCTCGGTGAAGCCCGCGGCGGATCCGTACTTCCGCACATCGTCATACTGCTTCCGCTTCTTCTCATCGCTGACGACCGCATACGCTTCCGAAATCTCCTTGAAGCGCTCCGCCGCCTTCGGATCAGACTTATTGGAGTCTGGATGATACTTTTTTGCGAGTCGGCGGTACTGCTTCTTGATCTCGTCCGATGTTGCGGTGGACGAGACGCCGAGGATCGCGTAGAAGTCTGCGGTTGGCTGTGCCATGGGTGCGCGTCAGCGCAATGCGAGGGTGGTCAGCTGTTCCACTGGCGCACGACCACGCGCGCTGGCCGGAGCAGCATGCCGTTGTACATGTAGCCGACCTGGTAGACGACACCCACGGTGTTGTCCTGTTCGGCCGATGCGGCGGGCTGCGTCGTGACCGCTTCGTGCTGTGCCGGGTCGAACGGCATGTCGATCGGATCAATGACTGTCAGGCCGCCGGCGTTCAGCTCCTTGAACACCTTGCGCGCCACCAGCGCCGCGCCTTCCACCATCATCGGCACATTGACGCTGGCGACATCGACGCTGGCAAACCTGGTCAGGTCATCGAGCGGATCCATCAACAGCTTGACAAGGTCCGCCTGGGCCTTGCCACGCTCATCCATCCGCTCCTTCATCGTCCGCTTGCGGAAGTTGTCGTACTCGGCGGCAAGGCGAAGGTACTTGTCGTTCGCACCGTCGAGCTGAGCGCGGAGCGCCGCGATTTCGGATGCGGGCGCTGACTCAGCAGCGTCACCAGAGTCACCGTCGGCGGCGGCGGCGGCGGTTGTCTCTGGATCGGGCACGGCGGTGTTCTGTTCCATCTGGGGACTCCTATGGGGTCAGGCGCGCTGGCGCGACGCAGGCGGGCTCAGGACGTGGTCTGGCTCAGTTCAGTTGCAACCACCGTTCCTGCACGGACTGCCGGTGTGGCAGGTGTGAACACTCGAGGACAGGTGATGGCTGTCAAATCTACGTTGACCCGTCGGACTTGTGTCATGGTTGACCTGCACGCCGACGACGGTGCTCTCGACAGGGGTCCGCGACACACCGGCGTCTCGTGCACTGGTTCTACGGGGTCCGGAGATCCACGCGGCAGAATCCCTGCTCCGCAGGCAACTCGGTCGAGCTCACTGAGAACCGAGGAGCGCGCGCCGGATAAGGTCCAATGCCACCTGCGTGGCCCTGTGTCGGACTTCCGGCCGATCGCCGATGTAGATCGCACGGTTCGTGACCACCTCACCGCGCACATCGATCGCGATCCAGACCGTGCCGACCGGCTTGTCGGGTGTTCCACCATCAGGGCCTGCGATCCCGGTGATGCCGACACCGATTGTCGCGCCGGTCATGCCGCGTACACCGCGTGCCATCTGCATGACCACCGGCTCGCTCACCGCACCGTGCGTCGCAATGTCCTCTGCGGAAACGCCAAGCTCCTGTTCCTTCACCGAGTTCGCGTAGGCAATCACGCCGCCAAGCACCACCCGACTCGACCCTGGAATCTCCGTCAGCCGGGCACCGAGCAAGCCACCGGTGCAGCTCTCGGCAACAGCGATGGTATCACCATGCTCCTCGCACAGATCGAGCACCACCTTCGCCATCGAGACGCCATCGGTGGCGTACGCATACACACCAACGAGGTCCCTGATTCGCTCGACGGCGGCATCGAGTCGCACTGCGGTTTCGGCGGCGGAGAACCCCCGCGCGGTGACACGAAGCTCCACGCCATCCTGCGCGGGAAGGAACGCCAGCGGCAGGCCGTCAATCTCGCGCCGCATCGCCCCGAGCTTCTCGGCCAGTGCACTCTCCGCAATGCCGGTGGTCCGCACGGTGCGCGACCGCAACACGGTGCCGCTTCCCCGCGATGCGAGCCATGGCACGATGTGCGTCGTCGTCATGTGTCGCATCTCACGGGGCACGCCAGGCAGCATGATCACCCAGCGTCCATCCGCATCGGTGAGCCGCAGCCCAGGGGCCGTGCCTTGCGCGTTGGCCAGTACCTCGGCGCCGTCCGGCACCAACGCCTGCTGCAGGTTGCTCGGCGGCAACGCGCCACCACGACCGCGCGACGCCCAGAGCGCGTGCAGTGCCGCGACGATGGCAGGATCCTCATGCAGCTCCCGGCCGAAGAGCTTCGCGAGCACTGGTCGCGTGAGGTCGTCGGCCGTGGGGCCAAGTCCACCGGTGGTAATCACGCCACCCGTGCGCTCGAGTGCACTCCGGACGGCATCAGTGATCTCGTCGGCAGTATCGCCGACGGTTGCCCGCCGAACGATCGGCACGCCAATCTCTCCGAGCGCCCGCGCAAGAAACACCGCGTTCGTATCAACAGTCGTGCCGAGCAGGAGTTCGTCACCAATGGTGACGATCTCGACGGAGTCGGTCATGTATTGAATCCGGGAATCAACCCGCGTGACTGCGGGCAGGGGCAGCAATGACACTGCCGTAGCGTTGCACATACAGGCCGAGCGACCAGAGCGTGAGCGCCACGGCGCCGACCATGCTGAGTGCGACGACGGCACCGTTGAATTGCGCAAAGGCGGCCCACCAGTTGCCATTCCAGCCGTTCTCGCGCGCCAGCGTCGCGGCAAAGAACCAGCAATATGCGGCGCCGACCCAGATGCTCTGAAACGTCGTCTTCCACTTCGCCGGACCGATGGCCGAGATCACCACGCCGCGACGTTTCGCGATCTCGCGGAAGCCGGTCATGAATGCCTCGCGACCGAGGACCACCAGAACGACCCAGAGCGGCAACGACAACCACATTGACGCGACGAGCGCCGGAAAGCGGCCCTCGGGTGGGATGCTCTGGCCGGCGTGTTGCAGCATGGAGCCACCGCGCATCAGCCAGTACATCGGCACGAAGGTGCCAACGAGCAGCAGCTTGTCGGCCAGCGGGTCAAGCCACTTGCCCAGGTCCGTGATCAGGTTCTCACGCCGTGCGAGATAGCCGTCGACGTAATCCGTCACCGCAGCGATGACGAACAGCGCGAAGGCAATTGCGCGGACCGTGGAGCCATTCACAAACGGCAGCACCGCCACCAGCGGAGTGATGGCGATCCTGCCGAGCGTGAGGGCATTCGGGAGGTTCACGGACGGTGCCTGGTTTCAGCTCGACGACGCGAGACTCTTGAGGACCAGCTTACTCACTGCCTTTAACGTATCGAACACGCCGTCCCCCGCCACCGCCACCGCCTCGACACTTGGCACGCGCTCGATCCACTCCCCTGTCGGCAGCTGCTCGATGAGCAGTCGCGACGGGTTGCCCGGATCGGCCATCTGTCGCTGCCGGGCCGGATCGACGATCTCGAATCCCGGATTCAGCATCCGGTCAAGCGCATCGACCGGAGCGGCATTCGGCAGGTCCCGCTTGTTGTACTGAATCACGAATGGCATGCGGGTGATGTCATACCCGTACTCGGCCATGTTGTCGTACAGGTTCTGCATCGCCTCGATGTTCGCTTCCTCTCGCTCAACCTGCGAGTCAGCCACGAACACGACACCGTCCACGCCCTTCAGGATCAGCTTCCGGCTGGCGTTGTAGTACACCTGGCCGGGCACCGTGTAGAGGTGGAATCGCGTCTTGAAGCCACGAATCGTTCCCAGATCGACGGGAAGAAAGTCGAAGAACAGCGTCCGCTCGTTTTCCGTCGCGAGGGAGATCAGCTTCCCTCTCGTGTCTGGCGCAACGCGAGCGTACACATGCTCGAGGTTGGTTGTCTTGCCGCCGAGTCCTGGACCGTAGTACACGATCTTGCAGTTGATCTCGCGCGACGCGTAGTTGATTACCGACATGTCGTGAGTTGGCGAATTAGCTGAAGAGCCGGTCGATGTCGTCCTCTGCACCGGCAAGCAGATGAGACGCACCAATGTCTGCCGCCTGCGGATCCGGCGGCCGTGTGAACACGTGGTTCAGATCAGTGATGGCGGCCTTGAGTCGGAGCCGCACCAGTCCAAGTGTCGTCCGCTGATCGAACAACACAACCAGAATCAACCGTCGCGCCACATCGGCGACATACATCGAGTCGCGCTCGCCCTGATGGAACAGTGTGGTAAAGTCCGTTTCGCCGATGAGCTTGGCGAGTTGGTCATTGGCGCTGAAGTCAGCGGCCGCCAGCGTCGCGAACGCCGTCGCATCGAATTGCGGCTGCTCCCCCACGGTCGTCACGAGCTGCCCCGACCGGTCCACGAGCAGCGCGCTTCGGCTGTTCGTTTCCTGGAGGAAGATGAGCAGGATACGCGTGATCTCGTCCGCGTCGTCCTGGGTGAAAGTCCAATGGGATGCGCGTGACATATCGGCGCTCACGACTCGAGAGCGAGTAGAAGTCGGTCCAGCGCGAGTTCCGCGCGCCGGCGAAGCGTCGGGCGACGCTCCCAACGAATGTAGTCGCGCAGCAGTCGAGCGTTCTCGACCGATGGAGACCGTGACAGCCACCCGAGCGCCGCGGCGCGCTGGACGGCGGAGCTGGCGAAGAGCTGGTCGTGCGCCGATGCCTGCTGTCGGCGCCATGCCACCGCCCCCACCACGAGGCCACCGGCGAAGCCAGCCAGCATGTACGGCATCGCGCCTCGTCCGACGGCACCTCTGGTCCGGTGACTCATGCCATCTCCCGGCGCGCGGACAGGGCCTGAGCGATCGTGACACCGTCGGCGTACTCGAGATCGCCACCCACCGGCAAGCCGCGGGCAATGCGGGTAATGCGCACCCCGGTCGAGGCGAGCTGGCGCTGGAGATGGATCGCGGTGGCTTCGCCTTCCATTGAGGGATTGGTCGCGAGAATCACTTCGGACACGCCGTGCTGGCGCACACGGTCCACGAGAGCGGCGATCGTAAGGTCGCCAGGCCCGACGCCGTCGAGGGGCGAAATCCGCCCCCCGAGGACGTGATAGACCCCACGGAACTCGGCCGCCCGCTCGATTGCACCGATATCGGCTGCCTCTTCGACTGCGCAGATGGTGTTTGGGTCACGTCGGGGGTCAGAGCAGATGGGACACCGAGGGGCCTCGGTGAGGTTGAAACAGACCTCGCATGGCCCGATACGCTCGGTGAGGCCAACCAGCGCGTCGGCCAGCCTGCGGCACTGGGCCGCCGGTTGCTTGAGCAGATGGTAGGTCAGCCGGAGCGCCGTTTTGCGGCCGATGCCGGGAAGCCGGGCGAGCTCGCTCGCGAGTTCGTCAATCGCGGTCACGGCTCACATGAAGGGCAGCTTGAGTCCCGGGATTCCCAGCCCGCCGGCAAGGCGCCCCATCTCCTCGGCGCCAAGCGCCGCCGCCTTCTGTTGCGCGTCACCGATCGCGACCGTGAGCAGGTCCTCGATCAGCTCGACGTCGCCGCCGGCGACAAGACTGGGATCGATCGTCACGCGACGCACGGTGCCCTTGCCGTCAGCCTCGACGCTCACCATCCCTCCGCCCGCAGCACCTGTCACGCTCCGCTTCGCCAGCTCGTCCTGCAGTTCGGCCAACTTGCCCTGCATCTGCTGGGCCTGCTGCATCATCTTCATGAAGTCCATCGTCGGATCCGGGCGAGAGTGAGTGACACTCGGAAGCTACCGTTTACGCTGCCGCAGCTCCAGCAGCACCGGCGGATAACTAATCGAGCAGCTCCAGATCCAGCGCGTCGACCGCCGCGCCCAGAACCGGGTCCTGCTTCGACAGCAGGGCAACACGTTCCGTCTTCACTCCTTCAGTCGTCAGGCGCTCGCGACCGGAGCGCGAGCCATCTGCGGGCGGCCTGACCTGCACACGCGTGATGCCGACGATCACGTCGCGCAACGCCTCGGTGACCTGTGACAAACCATCCGCGATGACCGGGAAATCTCCCGGGTCATCGCATTCGATGGTGAGCAATCCCGCCGCGGTGACAGCAATCGGCTGCACGCGGTCGAGAAGCGCGGCGAGCAGCTCGCGCTTCCGGTCACGGAGGTTTGCGATCACGCTGTCCCACTCGCTGACGATCCGGTGCAACTCGGGCACGGCCACGGCAGGTATCGGCTGATCGACAGCAGGAGCGGTGGGCGGTGGCGATGCCTTCGTGGCGGCGGGTTGGCGCCCGACGCTCTCAGGTGGGGCTGCGCCAGCGGACGCTGCAGCGGCCGGCGGCTGCCGAGCCCATTTTCCCTCCGGGGGTGCTGCGCGAGTCGCGACCGGCACAGCCGCGCGCGCAGCCACTGGTGCGACGCTTCGGAGCGCCGCCCTCGCCACCGGACCGTCCTTGTCGCCCAGACCCGCCAGCACTTCCTCGAGGGCGACGGTACGATCCATCAGGGCGAGTCGAACCAGCAACGTCTCGAAGACCAGCTGCGGCTGCCCACTCTTGCGCAGACGGAGTTCCACCTCCCCCATCTGCTGCATGACGCGCAGCAGGTCACCCGCACGCCACTGGCCCGCCATCACGGTCAATCGCTCACGCACTGTGGCCGAGACGGCGCCGGGGTCACCGCCGAGCACCACGGCAAGCTGCGCGCGAACGAGATCGGCAAGCCCGGTCAGCAGGAGCACGAGGTCCACACCCAGATTCGCCAGCCGCTCGACCGCCGCGAAGACATCGGCCGCCCGCCGCTCGGCCAGAATCGACAGGAGACCAAGGAGTTCGTCTTCCGGCACCAGCCCGAGCGCGTCGCGCACGCGCGCTGAGGTCAGGTGCGCGTCGTCACCGAATGCCAGCACCTGATCCGTCAGCGACAGTGCGTCTCGCAACCCGCCATCCGCGGCACGGGCAATCATCTGCAGCGCATCCGGCTCGAAACGCACGCCCTCACTCTCCAGCACCGACGCAAGCCGGTCGCGGATCTCGGCTGGGTTGATCCGCCGGAGATCGAACCGCTGGAGGCGACTGAGGACCGGTGCAGCAGTCTGCGCGATCTTCTGCGGCTCCGTGGTGGCGAACACGAACACCACGCGCGGCGGTGGTTCCTCGAGAATCTTGAGGAGCGCATTCCACGCCTCGCGCGTGAGCATGTGTGCCTCGTCAACGATGTAGACCTTGTACCCATCGCTGGTTGACGGTGCATACATCGCCCGCTCGCGCAGCTCACGTGCGTCATCCACGCCGCGGTTCGATGCCGCGTCGATCTCGATCACGTCGAGTGAGGTGCTGCCGCTCCAGATCCTCGTGCACGCGCCGCACTCACCGCACGGCTCGCCGTCGGTGCGCGTGGCGCGCTGCTCGCAGTTGAGCGCCATCGCGAGCACGCGTGCCAGCGTCGTCTTGCCCGTGCCGCGCGGTCCGCAGAGCAGGTAGCCGTGCGCCACGCGATCGCGCGCGATGGCACCCTTCAGCGTGTTCGACACGTGCGTCTGCACGGCGACCTGCGCGAAGTTTTTCGGGCGATACTTCCGGGCGAGCGCGAGCACGGGCTGGGAATCCTCCCGAGGGGCGTTTGTACGCCGAGACACGGCAGACCGGGAACACGACGGAGACAGCGTGACACAACTCACTGACAGAAACGACTCGCGCGGCGTCGCCGTCCCGACTTCGGACGCTCGAACGGCCGCGCGATACTCCAGGCCTGACGGAGCAACGCAAGACACCACACGGCGCTGCTACCTTTCGGTCCTGACGCGGTTAGCGGGCTTACGCCCTCCGGGACCTGGAGCAAAGGGGAATCTAAGCGCTGCGGCGGCGCACGTCGAGTCCAGCGGTTGCTCTCGCCCTGCCGATGCGATCGATGCAGCGAACGACAATCCCGTGGTGTACGCAGTCACGACTCGAGTGCACCCGCGACAATGCGCCCCGCCTGAGCGGCGGCCTCGGCGGAGACGTCGAGGTGGAACACCGCTCGAACCCGGGTGGCCGTCCAGCCCGACAGCGCAACACCGCCGGCGCGCGCGCGGGCAAGGATGTCCTCGGGACGCTGACCGGCGCGCAGATCGATCATCACGATGTTCGTGTCCGGCGCGACGGGGCGGGCGCCACCGGCACCATCCACCAATCGCGCGAACGTGGCCGCGTTGTGGTGATCGGCTTGCAACCCCGGCAGATGGTGATGCAACCCATGCAATGCTCCTGCGGCGATGATTCCGGCCTGCCGCATCCCTCCACCGAATCGCTTGCGGACTTCCCATGCCGCATTGATCAGGGCATGTGAGCCGGCGAGTGCCGCACCAACCGGCGCCCCCAGACCCTTGGAAAAGCTCACCATGACCGTATCCGCCACGCGCGCAAACTCGTGCAGCGGCGTGCCGGTGGCGACATGTGCATTCCAGAGTCGCGCCCCGTCGAGATGCACGTTGAGGCCCGCCGCGCGGCCACTCTCCGCAAGCGCCCGGAGATCTGCGAGTGGCGTCACGGCTCCGCCGGCCCCGTTGTGCGTATTCTCGAGGCACAACAGCGTTGCGCGCGGTGCGTTGCGTGACGGTGCGCGCAGG
>JANMNM010000267.1:0-2555 GCA_031373905.1 Gemmatimonadaceae bacterium
GGGGCTCAGCGCGCTCACCGACAAATTCATGAAGGGCACGCGCTGGCGCGGCCCCTGCGAGCTCGAGGTCTTGCGCGACCCGCACGGCGGCTACCACGTCATGGAGATCAACCCGCGCTTTCCCGCGTGGTGCTATCTCACCGCCGCATCCGGGCAGAATCTTCCGTCGGCGTGCGCGCGTCTCGCGCTCGGCGAACGACTCGCGATGCCGCTGCCGGACTATCGCACCGGTCAGATGTTCGTGCGCATCTCGCTCGATCAGGTAAGTGACATGAGCACCTTCGGTCAGCTGTCCTCGACCGGTTTCCTCCCCTTCAGCTCCCCATCTGCATGAAGCCGCGCTACGAACGGCCAGTCATCGTGCGTCATCAGGTTGGCAGCATGAGCAAGTTCGGCTCACGCCCGACCATTCGCGTCTATGATCGGTTTGAAGGGGTGAAGATCTCAGACCTCGTCGCGCAGTACGGATCACCGCTGATGCTCTTCAGCGAACGTGTGCTGCGCGAGCGCATGCGGGAACTGCGGGATCAGATGGCGACGCGCATTCCGCGATTCACCATCGGCTGGAGCTACAAGACGAACTACCTTGGCGCGATCTGCCGGGTGCTGCATCAGGAAGGCGCATGGGCCGAGGTGGTCAGCGGGCTCGAGATGCAGATGGCGCTTCGGCTTGGCATGCCCGGCACGCAGATCCTTTTCAACGGACCGGCCAAGACCGCAGCCGAACTGGAGATGGCATTCCGCACCGGCGCGCACATTCAGGTGGATCATCTGGATGAAGTGATGCTCGCGGAGAGCGTCGCGGAGCGGCTCGGCGTTCGCCCGGAGATCGGACTGAGGGTCAACATGACGGAGCTGCCGACGCAGAGCTGGGACCGGTTCGGCTTCAACCTCGAGAATGGCAGCGCGCTCGACGCCGCGCGACGCATCGTTCGGAAAGGGATACTGGACCTCAAGACACTGCACATCCACGTCGGGACGTTCGTGCAGGATGCCGACACCTATCGCCTGGCCGTCGTTGGCATTGCCGGCCTCGCGACGACGCTGCGCGAGGAGTGCGGCGTGATCATCGAGACGCTCGACATGGGCGGCGGGTTTGCGTCGCGGAACACGCTGCTGTCGCAGTATCTGCCGGGCGAACAGGCCACGCCATCGTTCAGCCAGTACGTCGAGAAGCTCGCTGATGGCCTGCAGGAGGCCTACGGCGCGCAGGAGTGGCCGCGCATCGTCCTCGAGACTGGTCGTGCAATCGTCGATGACGCCGGCGTGCTGGTGGCGAGCGTGGTCGGCAACAAGCGGCTGACGGATGGTCGTCGCGCCGTGGTGATCGATGCTGGTGTCAACCTGCTTCCCACCGCCTGGTGGTACCGTCACGATGTTTTCCCGGCGCAGGATGTTCACGGCACGGCGGAGCCCACGATATTCGTTGGCCCGCTCTGCATGAACATCGACGTCGTGCGGGATCGGATCCTCTTTCCGCCGTTGAGTGTCGGCGACAAGGTGGTGGTGGGGCGCATCGGTGCGTACAACGTGACGCAGTGGATGCAGTTCATCACCGCACGGCCGAATGTCGTGATGGTCGGGCCAAATGGGTCGCATGGCATCATCCGGCGCGCGGAGACGGTGGAGACGCTGGTGCAGCAGGAGGAGATGCCCGCGTGGCTTTGAGCGTGGACGGCCATCAGGTGCGTCGGATCGCGCTGGAGAGCGTGTTTCGTCCCTTCGCGCAGATCTTCCTGTCACGGAACCTCTGGACGGGCGCGCTGGTGCTCTCTGCGGTTGCAACGTTTCCACGAGCCGCTGCGGCTGCCGTGCTCGCGCTCGTCGTGGCGCAGGGCGTGACCCTGGCACTTGGTTTTGGCCTCGACGCCGTGCGTGAGGGCATCTTCGCCAGCGCCGCCGTGCTGATGGCATTGTCGGCATCGATGAACCCCGATGGCAGCCCCTGGTTGCTCATCGTCTGCGGGGCGGTGCTGTCCGTCCTGCTGGTGGCGGCGCTGACGACTGTTCTGTCACGATGGACCCTGCCTGCGCTGTCGCTGCCATTCGTGGTGGCGGCGTGGATTGTCGAAATGACCGCCCGTCTCGTGCCGCAACCAGTGAGCGCGAGTCCGACGGCATTGGCGGTGATTCCCGTGGGATGGCTCGAACCGGGGTGGCTGGACGTGCCGGCGGCGGTGCTGTTCATACACGGTGCGCTGGCGGGAGCACTCGTGCTCCTCGCGATCGCCTGGCACAGCAGGATTGCGCTGCTGCTGGCGACTTCGGGTGTTGTCGCGAGTCTGGCTGTGCGGATGGGGTTGCGCAGCGGAATTGACTTCGGCCCGATCGACCTGATCGCCGCGTTCAATGCATTGCTGACGGCGATGGCGCTGGGCGGAGTCTGGTTCGTGCCGCATCCGTCGTCCATCGTGCTCGCGCTGCTGGGCGGCGCGGTGACGAGTGTCGTGGCGTACGCGCTGTTCCCGCTCAGTGGAGTGCTCTCGCTCCCGCTCCTGTCGCTGCCGTTCGCGCTCACGACGCTGCTGGTGATCGCGGCGCTGCGCCTGCGCGAG
>JANMNM010000327.1:0-7330 GCA_031373905.1 Gemmatimonadaceae bacterium
GATCAACCCTCGCTTCGATGCCGAGACCGCGGTGAACCAGACCGTCACGTGGCAGGGAATTCTCTTCCTGCTGTCCGCGGGCCTGCTGACGATGGTCGTCGCCCTGTCGCTTGCGCCGGCGATGTACTGGTATGCGCGCACGCTCGCCTACTCGGAGCCACTGGACCTGTGGCGGTTCCTGCGCGGGGCGCTCTTCGCGTTCGGGCTCTGCGGCGGGCTGACCGTGTACTGGTTGCTGAAGGCGGAGCAACGGGTGGCGGCCCTCGACGGCTGAGCGACGACCGATACCACTGTGGCGGCGCACGGTGCGCCAGACACCCGATGATTCAGGAGATCGCAAACGAGAGAAGCCCCGGCCACTGCCGGGGCTTCTCCGTCTCCGCACGACGTTATCGGTTCGCGGTGTTATCGGTTCGCGGTGTTGTCGAGTATCGGTCGGTTGGCGAGGGTCGTCGACACCACCGTGATGTCGCCACGGGAACTGATCGTGTAGACCTTGCCTGCCGAGAATGAGACGGCTGTCCGCGTGATCGCGTTGGTCGCGACGCCCGCGAGCCGGGTCCCGATGTCGTACACCCCGCCGGGAATCGCCACGAAGTCGCCGGCCCCCTTGTACGGCACCGCTCCCCCGATCGGAACTTCGGCGCCGGTCGTCGTGTTCTTGGCAAAGAGCGTCATCGGCGCGGAGTTCGATATCGCGTTGACGAAGCGCACGTACGACTGCGCGAAATCAAACGTCGTCGCGAGCGGGTCCTCAACCACGAAGGCTTCGACGGTCTTCGTCGTCGTGTTGTAGATCCCGCTCATGTAATACGAGTACAGCTTGCCGTCCGCGAGTGTCGCGCTCACGGTCGACACGGCGAGATCCTTGTCCACATCAGCGGAGATCTTGCCGGCGAGGGTGTACTGCGCGGGGTCCAGCGCCGAATACGCGCCGCCGGCCGAGACGCCTCCGTAGGCGACGCCGAGCGTCGACTCGACGCCGGTGGCCGACTGCACCGCGGACATCTTCGTGGCGTTGGCGTAGAAATTCACCGATGGCGCATTGACACCGAAGTTGAAGAACCGGATCGCAGCACGCGGCAGCGTGCCCGTGATGTCCTGGACTGCATTCTTTTCGCAGCTGCTGAGCGTGACCGCACACAGCAGCGCCGCAAGGGATCGGATGAGTGTCATCGCTGGTTACGGTTGAGTGATCCAGAGCGGCTTCGTGTGGTAGTCCAGCGCGAGGCCACCGATCGCGTCGAGGCCCGGCCTGTTCCACACGTACTCGGAATTGAATCGCGGCCGGATGCGCTGCACGACCTTGGCGCTGTTATCAGGATACAGGTTCGTCGGGGGCGCGAACCCGGGGAACACCTGCGAGATACCCGACGGATCGAGCCCGGTGTAGTTGTAGCGGCGGAGGTCCATCCAGATCTCGTTGTGCCCCCAGCCCCACTGTGCGATGTACTTCTGCGTCATGATGCGCGTCAACGTGAGGTCGGTCGGCGAGACGGGCACGATCGACGGGGCCGCGAGATAGGCTGCCTTCTCGGCGGCGCTGATCTGCGTTGGGCTCTGGGCCGCGTCGAGGTTGCGGGCATTCACGAAATCGATGTGCGCAGAGATGCCGTTCCTGTACGCCACCAGCGCCGTGGCGCGATCGTTCTTCTTGTAGGCCGCCTCGGCCTTGATGAACTGCAGTTGCGAGTACGTCATCGCCGGCAGCTTGGACTTGTCGGCAAAGAGATATCGAGCGGGGAGCTGCAGGCCACCGGTGCCGGGATAGCCGTAGAAGTTGTTCGGCTGCTGCGTGGCGGTGAGGGCGCCATTGCCGATGACATTGATGTCGAGGCCCCGGAACACGCCGTCAGGAGCCGACGGCAGCATCCGGCTCATGCGTGGGTCAACCACACCGCCTGTGGTGGAACCGTTCATCAGTCCGACAACGAACTGCGTGGGCCGGTAGTTCGTGAGGTTGTTGCGTGTGCGACCGAAGAAGTTGATGTCGTCGTTCTGCGTTCCCGGGTACGCCAGCAGCGCATCGTCCGCGCTGCTGGCGAACGAGCGATCCACCAGCGCAATGACACTGTCGGGCTTGTACGTGCTCTTGTTGGAGTAGTGGTTGAGGTTGAGCGCCAGCATGCCGTACGCGAGCTTGAGCCACTTGGTACGGTCGCCGTTGTAGATCTTGTCCGTGCGTGCGAGATAGGTCTGATCCACCGCGCCGTCGGTGCGCTGCAACAGCGTGATCGCTTCCGTGAGCAGGCGCTGGATCTCGGTGTAGGCGTACTCCTGCGTGTCGTAGTTGAAGCTGAACTTCGACGCGTCGATGGCTTCCTTGACGATGATCTCGCCGTGCAGGTCGGTCGTGACCTGCCAGCCCCACGCCTTGAGGATATTGGCGACCCCGAGCAGGTCCCACCGCTCTTCCGCGCGCGAGAGATTCGTCATGTCGACGAGATTCTGCCCGAACGTCCAGTACACGTCACGCCACTGCTGAGCGCCATTGTCACTGGACGGATCGTAGCCCATGCGGTCCCACGTGCCGAGCGAGGTGCCGGGCAGCGTCCACTCCTGTGCGTACCGACCGACGAACCGCGCATCGAACTGGGGCGACGTCACCAACCAATGCAGCATCGGCGACAGGTAGAGGTTCGCCGACACCACCTGCGGCCCGTTCGGGTTTTCGTTGACATCGAGGAAGTCTTGGCACCCGGCGGTCAGTGCAAGTAATCCGCCGATCATGCCCCGCCGCGCTCGACGCAGCAAGGACGGCGATGGCCGCATGCTGCCGATCGCGCGGAGTCCGGTGTGCATTCTGTGTCTCCGCATGGCTCAGTACCTCACCGTGAGTCCGAACGCCAGACCACGTGGCATCGGGAAGTTGCCGTAATCGATGCCGGCGGCGCCTGACCCGCCAACGGCTGCCGTATTGCCATTCACGATCGGGTCGAGGCCGGAGTAGTTCGTGAAGAGGAACAGGTCCGTGCCCGTCATGAAGAAGCTTGCGTCGCGCGCGAGGAGCCACTTGCCGGGAATGGCATACCGCAGGGTGAGGTCACGAAGCCTGACCCAGTTGATGTCCTTCTCGATGAACAGTTCTTCACTGATGCCCGTGTAATAGGCCGTCTGCGATGCAGGCACCACAATGATGTTGTTGGCCGTCGGCGTCGCGCTGTTCTCCTTGCCATCGCGCAGCACGCCATCAATCACCCGCGGCTGTTCGCGGTCGAGGGTCCTGCTGGTCAGACCGCGCGACGTGAGGAACTGTTCTGTCGCGTTGAAGACGTCCCCGCCCTTCCGGATGTCAATGAGGAAATTGAGCGACAGGCGCTTGTAGCGGAACGTGTTCGTGATGCCAAGCGAGAAGTCCGGCTGACGATCGTAGCCTGCCTCGATGAAGTTCGTGGAGCGCAGCGGCAATCCGGTCGTCGGATCGATGAGCAGCTTGCCCGCGGTGTTCCGCAGGTAGAACAGGCCGGTGAGCGACCGCGTCGACGTCCCGGGCGCACTGCCGTTCCTGACGTTGCCGAAAAGCCACGTGTCGGACACGTACGACTCCGGGAGCGCGTTCGGCAGCGCCAGAACCTTGCCGCGCGCACGCTCGAAGTTGGCGAGAACGTCCCACGAGAAGTTCTTCGTCAGTGCCGGCCGCCCACGGAGTGTGACTTCGAGACCGGTGTTCCGCGTCTCCGCACCATTGAGATTGAACAGGATGTACCCGGTGGCGTAACTGCCACGGATATTATCGACGATCTGGTCCTTCGTCTGCTTCCGGTAGGTCGTGACGTCGAGACCGACGCGATCATTGAGGAAGCTGAGCTCAGTACCAAACTCGTACGAGACGGCGAACTCCGGCTTGAGCCCGAGATTGGGGCCCGTGAAGCCGTAGCCGTACCCGCCATTTGCCGTGGTCTTGGACTCGAGCGACGGGCGGTAGGCGTACGGACGGGCATCCTTGCCCACTTGGGCATATCCCGCGCGAAGCTTGCCAGTCACGAATTTCGCGACACTCGGGAAGGCGTCGGAGAAGATGAAGCTGCCTGAAACGGATGGGTAGAAGAACGAGTTCCGTTCCTGCGGAATCGTCGACGTCCAGTCGTTTCGGCCGGTCACGTTCAGGTAGAGGTAGTCGTGATAATTCAGCGTCGTCTGACCGAAGAAACTCACCAGCCGTCGCTGCGAAAGTGTCGTTCGGTTCGTCCTCAGCACCGTGTTGTTGATCGACACGAAGTTCGGGTCGAGGAAATCCTGCCCGCGCAACGCGTTCGTCTGCGAGCGGAGATCCGAGATCTGATTCCCGACCAGGCCGCTGATCGAGAAGTTCTTCGCGAGCGCGTACGCATTGACGTTGAAGACCGACTGCGCATTCAGGTTGCGCGTCACGTCCGTCGCGAGGTCGAGAATGCCATTGTTGTTGTTGCCATACACACTCTCGGGGTGACGCAGCACCTGGTTTTCGTTGGTGTAGCCGTCCGATCCGATATTGGTCCGGAATGAGCCCCAGGAGAACGGCGTGAGCAGCAGGCCGAAGTTGGCGATGAGACGGCCGTTCGTGGAGTTGATCCCGTTCCGCATCACGTTGAAGTAGGGATTGTCCGTTTCGGTCGATGCCGCCAGCAGCGTGACACGGCGGCGGTTGCCCGCCGGCGTGAGAAAGTCGGACGCGTTGTCCGTTTGCGGCCACAGCAGCAAGCCGATCAGCGGGCCATTGTCCCCCTTGTACACCTGGTTGTTGTCCGACTGCGCATACTGCAGCGACAGGTCAGCGCGCAACCACCTGGTGACCTGCGCCTGCGTCGCACCGGTGAGATTGAGCCTCGTCAGATCAGCGCCAGGGACCACGCTTCCCTGGTTGTCTGACGACAGGGCGAGCCGGTAATTCAGCTTGCTGTCCGGCGAGGCGCCGCTCAGTGAGATGCCATGGTGCTGCGTCAACGCCGGCTGGAAAAAGCCATCGATGTTGTTGAAGAAGGGCGTCCCGGAGGCATACGGCGCGCCGAAGTACGAGAACGAACCCTGCGAGCCACCCGAGATCGAGGTCGGCCCATACACCTGCTGCAAGGTCGGCTGCGATCGGGTGCGATCCACCCGGAATCGGTTGTTGTACTCGATGCCGCCACCTGGCCGGCCACGCTTGGTCGTGATGATGATCGCCCCGTTGGCTGCATCGATCCCGTAGAGCGCCGAGGCTTCCGGTCCCTTCAGAATGACCATGCTTTCGATGTCATCCGGGTTGATGTCGGCCGCACGATTCGTGAAGTCGAGCCCACGATTGCTGAATGCCGTGGTGGAACCGGGGGCATCCGATGCCAGCACGCCGGTGTTCAGCGTCTTGTTGTCCATCGGCAGCCCGTCAATCACCATCAATGGCTGATTGCTGCTGCTGATCGAGCTCACACCGCGGATCGTGATCGACGATGACGCGCCCGGCACACCGGACGTGCTCGTCACCTCGACCCCCGCCACACGGCCCTGAAGACCGTTGATGAAATTCTCGCGGCCGGTCTGCGCGACATCGGCACCTGAAACGGTCTGTTGCGACGTGCCCAGATTGCGCTGGAGCGTGGTCTGTCCAAGCGCGGTGACGACCACTTCGTCAAGATTTGCCGCCGCCTTGACCAGTTCCACCCGAATCACGTTCTCGGCGCCCACCACACGTTCTCGCGGGATGTAGCCAATGCGCCTGAACTGCAGGATCTGGCCCACGGCGGCTCGGATGGTGTAGTCGCCCGCGTTGTTCGTCACCGTGGATTGCGTCGTACCTTTCACAGACACTGCAACACCGGCAAGGGCGATTCCGTCCTCGCGCGAGACATTCCCGGTCACGGTCTTCTGCTGCGCCAACGCTGGCGCGGTCAGGAGCACGGTGCTGACCAACACCGCAAGCAATCGTTTGATGTGCATGCCCTCTACCGGTTGTGGAAATCAGCGCGTGCGATGCTCCGGGAGGAATCCACCGGAATCCCGCTCCACGTGTCACGACCAACTCGTCGGGGCAGGTTACCAGCCGGACACGGGGCTGTCAAATCGGATCGCGCATGTCGGCGCCCCATGGCGAGCTGCCGCAAACTCGGGCGCGTATTCCGCATGCAACCACCCGCCCGTCGAGCTCTCTCCTCGCGGCGAAATCGCGAGAAACCCTACTGGCGCCGGGCACACGAGTCTACCGTCGCAACTCGTGCATCACGTGTTGCAATTCAGGCAGGAGCACCATCGTCAGCGCCAGCTCCACTGCCGCTTTCGAGCCTGGCAGCGACACGACGAGCGTCTCACCGGCGCCACCGGCGAGTGCACGCGTCAGAATAGCCGCGGTGCCGATCTGGTGCTGATAGGACAGCATCCGGAATAGCTCGCCGAATCCAGGCAATTCCTTGGTCAGTAACGGTCGCACCGCTTCCACCGTACGGTCCTTCGCACCGAGTCCGGTGCCGCCGCTCAGCAGGACCACATCGACGTCCTCACGCGCGATCAGCGCGCCGACGTGCGCGCGGGTGCCCATTTCGTCATTCGGCAGGAGCGCGTAATGCGTGACCGTGTGGCCCGCGTCCGTGATGAGACGCCGTGCCAGCGGTCCCGATTCATCGGTCGCCGTGGTTCTCGTGTCGCTCACGATGACGATCGCAATGCGCGCCGCAACGCGCGCCGCGCCGGCTGCGCGGTGTTCAGTGGTTCCGGCGGGGAGTGTCATGCCCGAAACGTACTCCTCGCCCGTGCCCGACGGGCCGCCAGTCACTGGTCAACGGAAGAGCGCGACGATCGCCGCCAGCGCCCTTGCGAACGCGTCCGTCCATGGCGCCACGACATCGAAGTGACCACCGGGCACCTCGACGACTCTCGTCGCGGGAAACCGTGCAAGGAACGAGTCGGCTTGTACGCGCGGCACCGTCCGATCATCACGCCCGACGACCAGCGTCACTCCGGCAGACGGAGCGGGCCTCGACACCGGCGATCGCGCAGCATACGCCGCAGCCACTTCAGCGGGCGCCCCACCGAGCAGCCGCGCAACAGCCGCGCCGCACCCCGTCGGCGTCACGAACGCTGCCAGGTCAGTGACAGCCGCCAGCCCGATGACCCCGCGCACCTTCACACCCCGCTCCGAGGCGAGCCAGAGCGCCAGATGTCCGCCGGCCGAGTGGCCGACGAGCGCGATGCGGGACACATCGAGCCCTCGACTCGCGCCCTGCGCCACCAACGTGTCGAACGCCGCACGGATGTCATCGAACGTCCCCGGATCACCACCGCCGTCATTGCCCACGCGTCGGTACTCGACGGTCCACGTCGCAATGCCGGCGCGCCGCATGGCCTCGGCTGCCCCAGCGAGGTGGCTGAGATCGTACTGTGA
>JANMNM010000334.1:0-2017 GCA_031373905.1 Gemmatimonadaceae bacterium
GCGGTCCCGCGTGCGGGGTGCGGCATCCACCCACCGCCGCGGCAACCACACCGCCTGACCTCAGAGCGCCGCCGCCCTCGGCTTGACCCGGTCCAGCGCCGCGCGGATCGTCGGCCACGCATTTCGCGCCGCCTTCGCCGCGCCCTCACTCGTTGGATGGATCCCGTCAGCCTGATTGAGCGGGGCCACCCCCGCCACACCCTCCAGCAGGAACGGCATCAGCGTCGCACCCGTCGCCTTGGCCACGGCCGGAAACACGGCCCGAAATCCAGTCGCATAGTCCGCACCCATGTTCGTCGGCGCCTCCATCTGCACGATGACGATCTCAGCCGCTGGAAGCTTTTCCCTGACCTTCGCAACGATGCCGCGAAGGTTCTTGTCGAGGTCGTCGGCTGACATGCCACGCAAACCGTCGTTCGCCCCGGTCTCGATCACGATCACCTGCGCGGTGTCCCGCAGCAGCCAGTCTGTCCTGCGCAGCGCCCCGGCCGAGGTCTCACCGCTCAGGCCGGCGTTCATCACATCCACGCGGTATCCGAGCGAGTCGGCAATCCGGCCCACCTGCGCCGGCCAGGCGTCGCTCGCGTCCGCCAGGCCATAACCCGCCGTCAGGCTCGTCCCGATGAAGAGCACTCGCGTCGCCGCCACCATCGGCGCCCGGCCCGGGTCGACAGAACTTCCTGGCGGCAAAGACGTTTCACCACTGGCTACCGTTGTATCAGCAGATACGGCGGTCGATGTGTCCACGGACGCGTCACCCCCCCGTTCGGCAGATTGTGGCTGCGCACCGCCGCCACAACCGTGCAGGACTCCAAGCGCCACCAACGCGACGCAGGATCGGGCCATACCCCATCCGGCAGAGCGATCGTCTCCGTGGCGTACCTCACTTCCTCGCTGATTCCGC
The DNA here is from genome assembly GCA_031373905.1 of Gemmatimonadaceae bacterium. GTDB lineage: Bacteria > Gemmatimonadota > Gemmatimonadetes > Gemmatimonadales > Gemmatimonadaceae > JACMLX01. The sequence goes on from JANMNM010000334.1 coordinate 905, forward strand.
ATGTCTGAATCTGGTTTGTCGTCTTCCAGCCGCACAACACCGATGCTCGCCGTCCGCGCGCTCACGAAGGAATATCGCAGCGGCGGCGGCGCGTTGGCGGTGCTGCGCAATGTGACCTTCGATATCGCTGCCGGCGAGACCGTCGCAATTGTCGGTCCCTCCGGCAGCGGCAAGACCACCCTGCTCGGCCTGCTCGCCGGTCTGGATACACCAACCACCGGCACCGTGCTCCTTGGCGGCATCGATCTCGCCACACTCGATGAAGACGCCCGCGCCCGATTGCGCGGCGAACGCGTCGGATTCGTCTTCCAGAGTTTCCAGCTCGTGCCAACACTCACCGCACTCGAGAACGTGCAGGTGCCACTCGAGTTGCGCGGGATCCGCGACAGCGACGCCCGGGCGCGTGACCTGCTGGAGCGCGTCGGGCTCGGCAATCGCACCCATCACTTCCCGACCCAGCTCTCCGGCGGCGAGCAGCAGCGTGTGGCGATCGCACGCGCATTCGTGAACCGGCCGCGCGTGCTCTTTGCCGATGAACCAACCGGCAACCTCGACGGCGCCACGGGCAACCACATCGTGGAATTGCTCGAGCAGCTCAATCGCGAAGATGGCACCACGGTGGTTCTCGTCACGCACGATCCGGCACTCGCGACGCGACTGGGGCGCAGCATACGGCTGGCAGACGGCGAGATCATCGAGGACACGGGCGCCGTTGCCGCGCCCGTCCCCGCGCCACTTCCCGCCGGCGCGGTGGCCTGATGCACATGCCCCCAGCGCCACGTGTGTCATGGCGCCGACTGCCCGCGCTGGCATGGAAGGAAAGCCGCACGGCACGCAAGCGACTGCTGCTCTACATGTCATCCATCGCGCTGGGTGTCGCAGCGCTCGTCGCGATCGATTCGTTCGCCGATAACCTCACCACGTCGGTCCGTGAACAGAGCCGAGCGCTGCTCGGTGGTGATGCCTCGCTCAGCACGCGCGGCAACATGACGCCGGCCGCAGACTCGCTGGTCGATTCACTTGGCCGCAGCGGGATGACGGTCGCCAGTGTCGTGCAGTTCGGGTCCATGGCTGCCATCACGTCCACCGGGAACACACGGCTGGTGCAGGTGC
>JANMNM010000342.1:0-8766 GCA_031373905.1 Gemmatimonadaceae bacterium
CCTACGCCGTCGCACGCCACACCGCTCGATATCGCCTGACGAAGATGACCGATTGCCGTGCGCAGTTCGCCGAGCGATCCGGCAATGAGCGCAGCCGTGGCGCGTCCTTCCGCGGCGACAGACTCGAATTCGCCGGCGAGCGTGAACGCCAGATCTGCCAGCGCAGGTTCGGCGCCGGACGCGATGGCAGCATCGAGCGCGGCAATCGACGTGAGGAGCGCGTCGTCGGTGCTCGCGCTCCAGACGAACAATTCGAGCGACGATGGCAGCGCGATCTGTTTCGGCGGCTGGAACGCGTGGGTGTATTCCTCGACGACGGCGTGGAAGTTCGTTCCGCCGAAGCCGAACGCACTCACGCCGGCGCGACGCGGCTCACCCGACGGCTGGATCCATGGCCTGGTCTCCGCGTTCACGTAGAGTGGGCCGTCGCCGAACCGGGCCTTCGGGTTCGGCGTGGTCACGCCCAGTGTTGCTGGCAGCACCTTGTGATGCAGGGCGAGCGCGACTTTCGCCAGGCCGGCAACTCCCGCTGTCGCCTTCGTGTGCCCGATCATCGACTTCACCGATCCCACGGCGTGCCGCGAGGGCATCGCTCCGTTCGCCTCGAGGAAGGTCGCAAGTGACACGGCTTCCGTGCGATCGCCAACCACCGTGCCGGTGCCGTGCGCTTCGAACAAGCCGACGCTCGTTGGCGCAATGTTCGCCTTGTGATATGCGCGCTCGAGCGCCCGTTGCTGCCCCTCAGGGCGCGGAGCCGTGAGCCCCTTGGCCTTGCCGTCGCTCGAACCGCCTGTACCCTGAATGACGGCATAAATGCGATCGCCGTCACGTTCCGCGTCGGCAACGCGCTTCAGCACGAGGATCACGATCCCTTCGCTGATTGCGATTCCGTCGGCGTCGGCGTCGAAGGTTCGCGGCCTCCCTGTGGGCGAGAGCGCCTGTGTCTTGCTGAAGCACAGATAGCCGAACGGTGTCTGTACGGTGTCGACGCCGCCAACGAGCATCATGTCGGCGCCACCGGTCTCGAGCTCCTTCACCGCCTGATGCACCGCCGCGAGTGACGACGCGCACGCGGCATCGACGACGTAGTTCACGCCGCCAAGATCGAACCGGTTCGCAATGCGGCCCGAGGCAACGTTGGGCAGCAGGCCCGCGAACGAGTCCTCGGTCCACTCCGGCAACGCGGTGCCGGCCGCCGCGATCACGTCGGCCGCGCTGCTCCCGAAGACGAGCGGCAGGCTGGATCGGAGATTGTACATCGTGCCGAGGTCCCCGGAGCCGCCGCTCGCCCCGAGGATGACTCCGGTGCGCTCGCGATTGAACTCTCGTGTCAGGTAGCCTGCGTCAGCCAGCGCCGCCTTCGCAACGTTGAGCGAGAGGAGTTGCATCGGATCGATCGATGCCAGCGAGTTTGGCGGCATGCCGAACTCCAGCGGATCGAACGTCGAGTCCTCGAGAAATCCGCCCCACTTGGAGTAGATCTTGTCCTTCGCCGCGCGATCGGCATCGAAGTACGTGTGCCAATCCCAGCGGTCCGGCGGCACCTCGCCAATCGTGTACACCTTGTTCAGAACGTTCGACCAGAAGGTCGCAAGGTCAGGGGCCTTGGGCAACAACGCGCTCATCCCGATGATCGCGATGTTCGCCGGCAGCTGTGCCGGGCCGGGGGCGGCAACGATGTCGTCGTCTCGCCTTGACTCCAGCCATTGCGTACCGCCAAGGGCGATGTCTGCGTGCAACTCTCCCATGCTGCACAACTCATGTCGCAGTGACGCGACCTGTCCGATCATGTACATCCCGTCGCGCCACTGCTCGTCATCGTCCACGTCGAGTAACCGCGGCGCCGCCGCGCCGGGTCGATGATCCGGATTGCGCTTCACCCCCTTCGATGCGACGCGAAGGCGGCCGATGTTCAACTCGTCCAGCTGCACGCGGATTTCCTCCGCCCCCACGCCTTCGGCAACGAGTTTTTGCTTCAGCGCCACACACGCGTCGGTGAACGCGTTGGGAATGCACCGGACGGCGTGGCCGACACCGCTTTCGAGCAGCACCGTCTCGCGGCACTCGAGTGCACGCTTCTGGAACTCCGGCATGATTGCGCCGGCGTCGACGGCCTCGGACGTGAACAGGTACGCCGTGCCCACGAGCACGCCAACCCTGACGCCACGCGCGGCGAGCGGCGCGGCCATGGCCGCCACCATGGCCGCCGATCGCGCGTCGTGCAGTCCGCCGGCGAACAGCACATGGCATCGCGCTGCATCTGCCGCTGCCACCTCGGCGAGCAACACATCGATCATGGCGTTCCAGAGCACGAAACTGCTGCGCGGACCAACGTGTCCGCCACACTCACGGCCCTCGAACACGAAGTGGCGCGCGCCATCGTCCAGAAACAGCTTGAGCAGGCCGGGGGAGGGGACGTGCAGATAGGTTGTCATCCCGTCCTTCTCGAGCGCTCGTGCCTGATCCGGACGCCCTCCAGCAATCAGCACGAACCGGGGCCGGTAGCGACGCACGACTTCGAGCTGCTCCTGTCGCAGCTCCGCCGGCACGAAGCCGAGAATGCCGACGCCCCACGACTGCTCGCCGAGACGCTCCCGCGTGTCGCGCAACAGCGCTTCGACTTCGTCCGCGCGCATCAACGCAAGCGCGACGAATGGCAGTGCACCCTGCTCGGCGACCGATGATGCGAACGCCGCCGTGTCGCTCACGCGAGTCATCGGTCCCTGCACGATCGGGTAGTGCGTTCCGTGCGAGAGGGCCAGCGGACTTCCGGCGTCGATCGGACGCAGGTCGACAGCGGTGGCGATGTGCGTCGTGATCGCGCGACGGAGCGCGGGCACCAGTTCGGCAACGGACGGGTGGCGGGCGCTGAGACTCCGCGCGAAGCAGGCGTCCTGCCCCAGCGGCCAGATCGCGTCAGCCCGGTCCCAGCGCACGTGCGCCGAGACAATGGATTGCGCGTCCGTTGCGCTGCCTGCACCAGAGGGCGCATTTGCGGCCAAAGCACTGGACAACCTTGCGACTGCCGTGAGATGCGGGCGTGAATAGACGCGCAGGCGATGCGGCGCGCCGTCACCAACACACACCGTCTCACTCCCATCCATTGTGGCAAGTGCCTTTCGGGCAACCGGCGGCAGTGGCGACTCCGCCATCAGGCCCAGCTGGGACTCCAGCACGATGCCATCAGCTCCACCGGCGATTGCAGCAGCTGCCGTGTGCATGCCAATCCCACCGAACGCCCAAACGGGCAATTCGAACGCGGAAAGCAGACGCTGGAGGAGCACGAAGGTCGTTTCCTCACCCACCCAGCCGCCCGACTCGTGGCCCTTCGCCACCAGACCGTCGGCGCCTGCCTCCCACGCGCGGCTGGCCTGTGCCGCATCCGTCACCTCCACCCAGATCGAGCAGCCGTGCGCCCGCAACGTCAGCACCTGGGCGCGCAGCTTCGGGCCATCGCTGACGCCAAGCACCACGTGCTGAACAGCGGCGGGCAGCTCGTTCAGGGTCGCGGTGATGAAGGCGTCGGTCGCAACGCCGAAGCGGATGCCGACGGGACCGGCAGCATGACGCGCCAGCCTCGCCAGCGCATCCCGCGCTGCGGCCACATCGGTCACGAATTCCACGTTGAGCAGGCCAAGTTCACCGGCGCGGCTGGCGGCGATGCCAATGGCCGGATCGAGGGTCCCGGCGGGATTCATGCAGACGATTCGGAACGAAGGCACAGGATGTCTCAGCGGTTAGTCGTTGGCGCTCAGGTACCACCGATCGCCGGCAAGGTGAGCCGTGCTGACGGCGTCGGTCAGTTGGCGAATCGCGAGGGTGAAGTCGTAGCGGTCTCGCTGAAAGCCAAGTGGCACTACATGTTGCATCAAGCCATGAGTCACGAGCAATGCGGCCTTGATGAGCGGGCCCGCATCGCCCGCACGAGCGATGTCGTGCGCCCGATTGCACGCCGCCATCAGCAGTTGGCGCTCGGCGTGGGTATCGATGGCCAGCAGATCGCCGATCAGCCACTGCCGGTCACCGTGTTGCCTCGCACAGACCATGCCTGCCAGCGCGCCGGCGCGGTAGAGTCCAAGAACGTCGTAGGACGGCGGACCGGAATACCGCTGGAGCCGCGCGGAGTCCCGCATGAGGCCACAGCCGATCCTGGCGGAGGCCTGCTTCCAGAGGGCATCCACCGGCTCCCCCCACGACCTCAGGGGGGTCGCTTCGTACCCGTCGTCGAGCGCGTACGGCTGATGCAGTGGCAGCGGGAGGCTCCAGAGCGGAAACTGCGTGCACATGACGCCCGGCATCAGCTTGAACAGCATTCGCCAATGCGGGTCCGGCAGCATGTACGTGAATGCGACGCCCTGCGCACGAAGTATCGCCTGCGTGTGGGTGGCCATGCGGACCACCGGATGATCCAGCGGATTGAGGCTCCTGAAGCGTTGGCGCAACGCGTCGGACACGAGTGGAGCCGCAGGTCGTGCAGCCAGGACCTCTCGCCCGCCGCACCACATCCGCTGCCGCAAGAAGGTCATCGCCCCGATCGGCACGTCGCTCTCGTCTGTCGCCACGCAGATGAGCGGCCCCCCGTCCGGCGCGTCGACGACATATCGCTGCCAGAGATCATCGGAGAGCGCGCCCCAGTTGCTCGAGCTCTCCCAGACACGTCGCAGCGCGGGGATGTCGTCCTCACGATGGAGCCGAAAGTTGACGCTCATTGTGCAACCCTGATGTGCCGATCGGGACACGGCGGAGTGGGTTCGCCGATGCGACGGCGTGTGACGACGCTGGTCATGACACGACCTCCACCGGTTCCGCGGCCGGTGCCTCGATCTCGCGGAACTGCAGTTCGTGGAGGGCCTTGAAGAGGCCATTGTTCGCCAGCAGTTCGTCGTGCGTGCCGATTTCGACGAGTCTGCCACGATCGAGCACGACGATCTTGTTGGCGCGGCGTACCGTGGAGAGTCGATGCGCGATCACGAAGGTCGTGCGCCCCTGCATCAGACCATCCAACGCCTGCTGTACCTGTCGCTCCGACTCGGAGTCGAGGGCGCTGGTCGCCTCGTCGAGAACGAGGATCGCCGGATCCTTCAGCACCGCGCGCGCAATTGCGATGCGCTGGCGCTGACCACCCGAGAGGGTCATGCCACGTTCGCCGACGACTGCGTCGTACCCGCCCGGCATGGCAATAATGAACTCGTGGGCGTTCGCGGCGCGCGCAGCGGCTTCAACGGCGTCGTCCGTCGCGGTCAGGTCGCCGTAGGCAATGTTCTCGCGGATCGTGCCGGCGAACAGCGCAGTCTCCTGCGGCACCAGTCCGATCGCCTGGCGCAGGTCGCGCAGCGACAGTGATCGCACATCATGGCCATCAATACGGACGGCGCCACGGGTCACGTCATAGAAGCGAAGCAGCAGCAGAATCAGCGTGGTCTTGCCGGCGCCACTCGGGCCGACGATTGCCACCAACTCACCCGGCGATGCGTTCAAAGAGATGTCCGCGAGGACATCCGGACCGTCGTCGGAATAACGAACGCTCACTTGCTCGAGTGAGACGTGGCCTGCGACGCGTGTGAGGCTGACCGGCGCGGGAGGATCCGTGATTTCCGACCGCGAATCGAGCAGTTCGAAAACGCGACGGGACGAACCGATCGCCTGCTGAAAGGTGCCGAACAGGTCGACGATTCCCGTCACCGTGAAGGCCACCACGAACATGTAGACGACAAATGCGCTGAGAGCCCCTGCAGTCATCTCGCCGGACAGCACCATGCGGCTGCCAACCCACAAGACGCCCGCAAGGCCGAGGAACACGAGCAGCAGCGCAGCAGCCGTGAACAGGCTGACGACCAGCGAGCGGCGTATCGCGAGCGTGAGTGCTCCATGAATTTTTACGCGGTACCGCTCTTCCTCGAATCCTTCACGCACGAACGACTGCACCACTCGAATGGTGGCAAGTGCCGACTCGAGCGCGCCTGCGGCCTCGGCGAGTCCATCCTGCACCATCGCGCTGATGTTGCGCAGATAGCCGCCATACAGTGTCATCGCTGCAACCGCGACGATCGGCACGATCGACAACATGACGAGCGTCAATCGCAGATTCATCGAGGCGATGATGGCCACGCTGCCGAGGAGCAGCAGTGACTGTCGTATCAGTTCGCCCAACGAACCCGTGACGGCGTATGAGAGCATGCCGACATCGGACGAGACACGCGACGTCAGCTCACCGACTGAGCGAGAGGTGTAGAACCCGGCGCTCTGCCCCAGGAGCACGTGGCTCAGCTGCACGCGAATGTCGGCAACGATTCGCTCGCTCGTGACGCTCAGCAGGTACGTCTTCAGAAAGCCGAAGCACACCTGACTGACGAGAATCGCGATCAGGGTCAGCATGATCGAATTGAGCTGCGGTCCATCGCGTCCGGTTACCGCGGCATCAACCAGCCTGCGCAATGCCTGTGGCATGGCCAGGCCGCACGCACCGGCGGCAAGGAGACTCACGAGCGCTACGGCCATGTGGACACGGTAGGGTCGCGCCACCGACAGCAGTCGTCGGAAGTCACTCGACCTGAGTTTTCCCTTGGGCATGGCAATAGGCATCAGCGACTCTGCTGCGGAGTAGCGCAAACACGTCACGATGTGCGGCGGACGTGACACGACCAGAGCAAGCTAAGCAGTTCACACCTGTCGTGCCTGCGCCCGCGTGGCAGTAACTGTCCGCGAGTCGGGGCTCGCGCTGCGGTGCCGTCCTTCGCGGTGTACACGTGTGTTTGTGCCTGCAATCGCGCCGCGGAGTTGATCACGACATCGGAACACCCGCACGTGCTGCGCCGCCGTTAGTGTTGCACGCGAGCGATGCGGCGGCGCAACAGCATGGGGAAGAATTGCCGGGCAGCGCTCAGGTCAGCATGAGTTTCAGGGAGGCCACCACGAGCACGGCGGCCAGGCATTGGCGGAGCAGCGGCGAGGCGAGGCGGCGGCTCCCATACTCAGCGCCGATCCAGCCGCCGATCATGACGGCCGGGATCCACAGCATGATCCCGCCGCCGAGGTTGCGAAGGCTGGCTGGGTTCCCGATCAGCGCGGCGGCAGAATTGACCAGGATGAATACGGCGGAGACGCCCGATGCCACGCGCGGCGTCGCCCAGCCTGCGAAGAGGAGCAGCGGGCTGAGAAAGATGCCGCCGCCAACCCCAGTCAGGCCCGAGAGCAGTCCAATGATGGCACCCGCGACCGGAGGGGCCCATCGTGGTGGCGTCGCAGGTTGGGCGCGCTCCTGCTGGCGCGCCGTCCGAAAGAGCCGCGCGGCGGCGTACAGAAGCACCACGCCCAGCGCGATCTTGTACGTTGGAGACGGCAGCGCGAGTCGTCCGCCAAGGAACGCCGCCGGGATCGACGCCACGGCGAATGGCCAGAAGAGGCGCCACGAGAAACAGCCGGCCCGCGCGAACTTCACGCTGGCGATGATCGCAACTGCGACATTGAGTGTCAGCGCGGTCGGACGGAGTTGGCTCGGAGCAACGCCAACCAGCGCCATCGCCGCGAGATACCCCGACGCGCCCGCATGACCAACAGTGGAGTAGAGCAGCGCCGCTGCGAAGAAGAGCGCGGCGAGCACCCAGACCTCAGCACCTTCTGTCATGAGGTGTGGGCCACGGTCTCAAAGCGGAGGCATTCGCCGCGTCTGTACGACACCTTTCCACGACGCATCACGATGGCGTCCCCGCTGACGACTGGTCTCCCGTCCTGCTGCGCCGCCGGAATTCGCGGTGCGTGAGGTACACGAGTGCCCCCATCGACCCCATGGTGAGCGCAAGCAGTACATATGGCCAGCGGGGAAGGCCGCGCTGCGGCGCGTCATGCCAGATCCAGATACTGAACAACGACAGCATCAGCAGCAGGTCGAGAAAGACCTGCAGGCCCCATGCACCATCAGCGGCGAGCGAGAGAAAGCCGAGCGTTCCGTGAGAGAGCATGACGGAAACGGTGTATGCGCTGAAGGTGAGGAGGGCGAAAACCAGCGTCAACAATCGCATGCGCGCCTCGGAGTGGAAACGACTGGGGGACAGTCCGACACCGTCACGCGACTTCGGTGCCGTGTGCGCTCCTGCGGTCGGCGCGGCGACGGCATTGTAAAGGGTCGTTCCCGCCAGTACGATGCGCCTGCCTGCCTCCGCACGGTGGAAGGACACATGATAACCCCATCCCCGGACCGCCCCGAATGGAAGTGATTCGCGTGACTGCGCCCGGCACGCGCAACGAGGATCGGCTGGTGGTGGGCTGTGTGCAGATGTCGCCGATCTGGCTCGACCGGCAGGCGACGTTGGCGAAGATGGCAGGGTGTGTCGCGCAGGCGGCCGGGGAAGGGTGCCAGCTCGTGGCGTTCGGCGAGGCGCTGGTGCCGGGTTACCCGTTCTGGATCGAGCGAACTGACGGCGCGCGATTCAACGACCCGAAGCAGAAGGCGATGTACGCGCGGTATCTCGACCAGGGCGTCGATCTGGGTCGTGGGGATCTGGGTGCGATTCAGGCGCTCGCGAAAACGCATCAGATCAGCATCTATGTCGGCGTGATGGAGCGTGCGCCGGATCGGGGGGGGCACAGTCTGTACTGCACCCTTGTCTTCATCGACCGCGCGGGCGTGATCCGATCGTCACATCGCAAGCTGCAGCCGACGTATGAAGAGCGATTGGCCTGGGCGCAGGGTGACGGGCACGGCCTGGTGGTGCATGACGTCGCACCCTTTCGCGTTGGTGGACTGAACTGCTTCGAGAACTGGATGCC
>JANMNM010000289.1:0-45500 GCA_031373905.1 Gemmatimonadaceae bacterium
GGGTGTGCCGCTGCGCTGGCGGCGGCGCGTCGCGGCTTGCGAGTGATCATGACCGAATCCACCGATTGGATCGGCGGGCAGCTCACTTCACAGGCCGTTCCACCCGACGAGAACGCGTGGATCGAAACCGTCGGCGGTACAGCACGCTACCAGTCGCTGCGCACTGCGCTGCGCGATTGGTATCGCGCGAATGCACCGCTCACAGCCCGCGCCCGCGCCAATCCGCGACTCAATCCCGGCAACGGCTGGGTGTCGCGTCTGTGCGTTGAACCGAGAGTCGCGCTCGCGGCGCTCGAAGGACTGCTCGCGCCGCATGTTGCGGCGGGACGCGTGCGTGTGCTGTTGGAGCATGAGGCGATTCGCGCCGACGTCGACCGCGACCGCGTACTGGCGGTGACGGTTCGGGATGCGCGATCCGGGCGCGAGCTGGGACTCACGGCTCCATACTTCGCGGACGCCACCGATCTTGGCGACCTGCTGCCGATGACGCGCACCGAGTACGCCGTCGGCGTCGACGCACGGGCGCAGACGGGCGAGCCTCATGCCGGAGACTCCGCGCAGCCGGACAACGTGCAGGGCTTCACGATGAGCTTCGCCATCGAGCATCGACCAGGCGAATCGCATGTCATCGATCGGCCGAACGAGTACGCGTTCTGGCGAGACCTCGTGCTGGACCCACCGTCAGGTCCGCGGCTCATCAGTCTCGACGACACCGCCTCACGCCGACTCGGCTTTGATCCCGTTGCACGAACGGGGTACTGGTCGTACCGACGCATCATCGATCCTGACCAGTTTGCGCCCGGCACGTATGCCGGCGACGTGACGATCGTGAATTGGGCGCAGAATGACTACACGCTCGGTTCGCTCTGCGACGTTGACGCGTTGGTGGCCGCGCGGCACGTGGCGCGGGCGAAGCAGCAGAGCCTGTCGTTATTGTACTGGCTGCAGACTGCCGCGCCGCGGCCGGACGGTGGCATGGGGTGGCCGGGGCTTCGGCTGCGCCCGGACATCATGGGCACGACCGACGGGCTCACGAAGTCGCCCTACGTTCGCGAAGGCCGTCGCATTCGGGCTGAAGTGACCATTCGCGAGCAGGATGTGACGCTGGAGAGCCGGATGCGGCTGACGGGCGCATCAGCGGAGGCCGCGCGTGCGACCGTCTACGACGACAGCGTCGGGATCGGTCACTACAGCATGGATCTCCATCGGACGACCCGAGGCGGCATCGGATCATACGGCGACACACTGCCGTTCCAGATTCCGCTCGGCGCCCTCTTGCCGGAGCGCGTTGTGAACCTCCTTCCCGCAGCCAAGAACATCGGTGTGACGCATCTCACCAACGGGTGCTATCGACTGCATCCGATCGAGTGGAATGTCGGTGAAGTGGTGGGCACGCTGGCGAGCTTTGCCGTGCACCGAAAGGTCGCGCCGCGTGCGGTGCGCGCGAACGCGTTGCTGCGCGACGAGTTCCAGCGTGCGCTTCAGAGCGATGGGGTCCGGATCGCCTGGCCAGAGAATCCGCCGAAGTAAGGGTCGGCACGTTCAGATCGCTCGACGATGCGGCGGCTGGTTGGCGATTGCTCTGACGAGTGCTGCGAAGGATTGTGCGCGACACGTTCTCCGTCGTGAACTCGACTCGACGTGTTTCCTGCACGGAAGGTGGATCCGCACGAGCGCCTGCGAGACGTGACGCGGAGCGAAGAATTCGCAAACACGTCGACGCCGCGGTCATTCCCCCCGCCGCCGTGAATTGACCGGCCAACGGTGCCGGGTCGCCGGGCGTATAGATCAGCAGAGCCTCGCGGAGTGTCGCGGCAGCGGACTGACGTCCTGTCACCTCGCGACGATGTCTGCGATTATCGACGCACGGCCAGTGACTGTCCAGCGACCGTTCGTCGCGTTGCCGTGCGCCCCCTGTTCCGTGAGCCTGCCTACATGAACAAAACGCGCGTGGGAATTGCCGCCGCGATGGTCTGTACCGTTGGAGCTGGGCTCTTCTGGTACTTCCGGAGCGCCGAGGCGCGCAGCGCACCGACCTTTCGGTTTGCGTCGGTGGAGCGGGCGACGCTCGAATCCACCGTGTCGTCGACCGGCGCACTGAGCGCCGTCCGGACCGTTCAGGTGGGTACACAGGTTTCCGGACAGGTGTCGGCCCTGTACGTCGACTTCAACGACAAGGTGAAGAAAGGTCAACTTCTCGCCCGGATCGATCCGACGCTGCAGCAGCAGGCCGTCGCGGAATCGCAGGCCGCGCTCGAGCGAGCAAACGCGCAGCTGGCGCAAGCCAAGTCGGAGTTCGATCGCAACAAGTCGCTGTTCGACGCGCAGGTCATCACCGCGACGGAATTCACGACGATTCAGGTGACGTATCGCCTCGCGCAGTCGAACGTCCGTTCGGCGCAGATCAGTCTCGATCGCACGCGCCAGAATCTCGCCTACACGTCGATCTACTCGCCGATTGACGGAGTGATCGTCTCGCGTGCCGTTGAACTGGGCCAGACGGTGGCGGCAAGCCTCTCGACGCCGGAGCTCTTCCGCATTGCGGAGAGTCTGGCGGAGATGCAGATCCTGGCGTCGGTGGACGAGAGCGACATCGGAAAGATCGTGGTCGACCTTCCCGCGACCTTCACGGTTGCTGCCTATCCCGCGCGGACGTTCAACGGCAAGGTGAGGCAGAAGCGTTTGCTCTCCGCTGTGACGGACAACGTGGTGAATTACACCGTTGTCATCACCGTCGAGAATGCTGACGGAAAGCTGCTGCCCGGGATGACAGCCACGGTGAAGTTTGTGACGGCCAAGGCGGACGACGTGCTGGCAGTGCCGAACTCCGCGCTCCGCTTCACGCCGACGGCCGAGATGCTCGGTGCGGACAGCACGCTGCTGACAGCGCGTCGTGATACCGGTGGGTCGCGTCGCGGTGGAGCCGGTGCGGTGGCTGGTGCCGGCGCTGGAGCTGGTGCCGGTGCCGGGGCAGCACAACAGGGGGGCGCGGGTGGTCAGCGTGGCGGCGCTGGTGGTGTCGCGGGCGCAGGCGGCGAGGTGCGCCGGCGGCCACCGTCAGACTCGACGGGGAGACTCTGGGTGATGGACTCAGCGGGCCGCATGAAGCCGATTCGTGTGCGGACCGGCATCAATGATGGGCAGAAGACGCAGGTCAGCGGTCGCGAACTGGTGCCGGGCATGCAAGTCATCGTTGGCTCCGCCAGCGCCACGGCAGGCGGCGCGGCAGCGGGCGCGACGGCGAATCCCTTCCAACAGCAGCGGCAGGGGCAGGGTGGCCCGCCAGGACCGCGGGGGTTCTGATGTCGGCGGCGTCTGAACGTTCGCCGACCGACCCTGTCATTCAGCTCAAAGGGGTCGTGAAGCGCTATTCGATGGGGAACAACGAGGTGCTGGCCATGCGCGGGGTTGATCTCACCGTCATGTCGGGAGAGATGATCGCGATCATTGGCGCGTCGGGCTCCGGCAAGTCCACGATGATGAACATCATCGGATGCCTCGACACGCCCAGCGAAGGCACCTACAGGCTCGATGGTGTCGCAGTCAACGGGATGAGCCGCGACCAGCTGGCAGATTTGCGCAATCAGAAACTCGGCTTCGTGTTTCAGGGGTTCAATCTCCTGCCGCGTACAACGGCACTCGACAACGTCGAGCTGCCGATGCTGTATGATCGCGCGGCACGCTGGACTGATACGCGCCGTGAGGCAGCCGCGGCGCTCGCGCGCGTGGGGCTCGGTGAGCGACTCGACCACGAGCCGAGTGAACTCTCAGGTGGCCAGCAACAACGTGTGGCCATCGCACGGGCGATCGTGACGCAGCCGACGTTGCTGTTGGCTGACGAGCCGACGGGAAATCTCGACAGCCACACGACTGTCGATGTGATGGCGCTGTTTCAGGCGCTCAATGCGCAGGGGATCACGATCATGATCGTCACACACGAGGCGGAAGTGGCGCAGTACGCAAAACGGATCGTCGAGATGCGCGATGGTCAGATCATCAGAGACACGCCCGTCATCGATCGGCATGACGCCGCAGCAGATCTGGCGGCGATGGCACCGACCGGCAACCTGGTCGGTGCCCATTGAAAAAGACGACTCTCTTCAAGGTCGCCACGCAGAGTATCGTCAAGAACAAGCTGCGGACCATGCTCACGATGCTCGGAATCGTGATCGGCGTTGGTGCGGTGATCGTGATGGTGGCGATCGGCAACGGCGCCCAGTCGCAGATCGAGAAGCAGATCGGCAATCTTGGCACGAACATGATCGTGATCACCGCCGGCAGCAGCGCACAGGGCGGTGTCAGCCAGGGTGCGCAGACCTTCAATCGGTTGCGCATCACTGACGCGGACAAGATCAAGGCGGGCGCGACGTTGCTGACCGCGGTGTCGCCGGTGATCGTCACGCGCACACAGGTGATCGGCGGCGCGGGCAACTGGCGCACGCAGGTCAACGGCGTCTCGACGGACTACCTGACCATACGCAACTGGGGCGTGTCGAGCGGCGAGCTGTTCAGCGATGACGACATCCGCACCAAGAAGAAGGTGGTTGTGCTTGGCGCGACGGTTGCGAAGAACCTGTTTCCCGACGGTGGTGCAGTGGGCTCATCGGTGCAACTGGGCCGGTCGCCGTTTCAGATCGTTGGTGTGCTCGAGACCAAGGGCCAGACTGCTTCGGGCAGCGACCAGGACGACGTGATTCTCGTACCGTACACCACGGCGCAGGATCGACTGAGCGGCTTCAGTTTCCTTGCACAAATCCTTGGCAGCACCGCCTCAACGAAGGAGATTCCAGCGGCGATTGCCGAGATCACGCAGTTGATGCGTGATGCGCACCAGCTGAACGGTGGCAACGTGCCTGACGACTTCACCGTGCGTGACCAGACCGCGATTGCCGCGGCAGCGACGAGCACGACGAGTGTGATGACCGGCCTGCTGGCCGCGATTGCCTCGATCTCGCTGATCGTCGGCGGCATCGGCATCATGAACATCATGCTCGTTTCAGTCACGGAGCGTACGCGAGAGATCGGGATCCGCATGGCGATAGGCGCGAGGGGCTCCGACGTGCTGACCCAGTTCCTCATCGAGAGCATCGTGATGAGCGTGCTCGGTGGCATCATCGGCTTGCTGGTTGGTCTCGGTGGCGCTGCCGTTCTGGGCAAGTTCACGGGCTGGGCCACCGCGACACCGTGGTCTGCGGTGGTCATCGCGGTCGGGTTTTCGGCGGCCGTCGGTGTGTTCTTCGGCTACTACCCGGCACGCAAGGCCGCTTCAATGAATCCCATTCAGGCGTTGCGGTACGAGTAGTGTGCACGCCGGCGAAGGTCCCGTCAATTTCGGAGTTGTCCATGCGGATTGTACGCAGTCGCGCCGCTCGCGCGACGAGACGGTGCAGCGGAGCGATCCTGTCCCTGGCTCTGCCCGCGCTGCTCTGCGCGCAGCCTTCGGTGGCGGCGTCGCGGCGCATCGGTTTTGGCGATGCCGTTCGGATTGCGCTGCGCCAGAACATCACCGTGCAGCAGGCGGAGAATGCGCGTGCGCTGAGTGCGGTGACTGTGCGGAACCAGCAGAATCAGTTCCTGCCGAACCTGAACCTGAATACGAGCACCTCGGGGAACGTTGGGCAGAGCTTCAACCAGACGGCCGGTCGGCTGGTGAACCAGACGTCGCAGACACTCAGCGCTGGCGTGACGTCGGGCGTGACGGTCTTCAACGGGTACCAGAACCTCTCGCTGCTGAAGCAGGCACGGTTTGGCGAGAGCGCCAGTGCCAGCGAGCTGGCGCGCGCGCGTCAGACCGTCGTGTTCACGGTGGCGTCGAACTTCCTGTCGCTGGTGACGTTGCAGGAGCAGCAGAGCGTGCAGGAGCAGAATTTCGCCGCACAGCAGGCGCAACTGGAACAGGTTGATCTGTTGGTGAAGGCGGGGCGCCGCTCGATCGCTGACCAGTACCAACAGCAGGCGGCGGTCGCGTTGGCGCAGTCGGGTGTGGTGTCGGCCAGGCGTGCGGTGGAACTGGCGAAGGTGGACCTCATCCAGACGTTGCAACTGGATCCGGCCGTCGTGTACGAGTTTGCCTCGCCGGCGATCGATTCGTCGCGCGCCTCGCCGAGCTTTTCGCTGGACGGGTTGCTGACGAGCGCGTTTGCGGAGCGGGCGGAATTGGCTGCGGCGCGCTCCAGAGTGGACGCGGCTGACGAGGCCCTGCGGACCTCGCGATCCACTCGATGGCCCGCGCTTGCAATGAGTCTTGGCTACAACTCAGGATTCACCAGTCTTACCAATGAGAGTTTTGCGACTCAGCTCAATCAGCGGAAGGGTGGGTCGGTTGGCGTGTCGTTATCGGTGCCACTGTTTGACCGCGGCGCGTCGAATGTGGCGCAGCAGCAGGCCTCGATCGCCGTTGCGAACGCGAAGCTGGCGAGCGACCGTCAGCGACAGACGGTGGCGCTGGAAGTTCGGCGTGCGTTCCTTGACTACCAGGCGGCACTGGAGCAGCTGAACGCCACGCGCGCGCAGCAGCGTGCTTCCGATCTGGCGCTCGCGGCGGTGCAGGAGCGCTACCGCGTTGGCGCGGCGACGCTGGTGGAACTTCAGGTGGCCCGGGCAACCCAGGTCTCCGCAGCGAGCGCCCTCGTCAACGCGCGCTACAACCTCATTTTCCAGCAGTCGCTGATGTCGTACTACACGGGTACGCTCGACCCTGCCGCCGTGACGTTCGGCACACCCTAAACGGCGCTCGTCGCGGCGGCTTGCGAGCGCAATGAGCGCTGCAGTTTGCCGGAGCGGTTGCATGGCGGCAATGGTTACAGAGAATGCGACGCTTGGCGTGAGTTTCTGCCTTGCGTCAGTGACCGAACCGTCGGGGTCCGCACGATCGCGAGTCTGAACGGGGCAGCATCTGTACGCTCTTGCGCACGGCGGCAAGAGCCCAGAGGTTGTAGGACGCCGTTTCCCGTGAATACCAAGGAGCCCAGATGCTCGGGCGAATTGCATGAAGCTCACGATTGAGAAGCCTGCCGATTGGCATCAGATCGCTTCGCTTGGCGGCCCAGTCGTGGACCCGATGATCCTCCGTGCTGGCGAACTCTTCCTTCGCGGAGCTGCCGGCGCACGTGATCCGGCTGCGGCATGGGATCTGTTGACGAAAAACATTCACGCGATCGGTACGTTTTTTGATCGGCTGATCCTTGACGACCAACTTCCGGTCTTCAACTACGCTGACACGTTTGATACCGATCAGAACTTCAACGGGCGAGCGCTCGCGCAGGTCAACGTAACAGAGGAGATCCTCGTCGATGTCGATGTGCGGCATGGAGCGTATCACGACGTCAAGCGTGCTGCGTTGTCAGAGTTGCGGACGCTGTATGTCGGCGCCGAGAGACGAGTGGAGGCGCAGGATGTGCGCGCCATTCTTGGCGAGTTGTCCACTTCAGGGTACGCATGGTACCCCAAGCTCGATGGCCTGGTGCTTCGCGACGGTGATGAGGAGCGTCTCGCCGCGTTCATCCTCGGCGGGCTGATCTTCGGCGCCTACGCGCAGCTGGCGGGGACCAGCCACTTGATGCAGCCAAAGCGGTCGCGTCTTTTCCTCGCGCTGACATTGAAGGAATCGACATCACGTGCCGCCGAGGATTACCTGTTCGAGAAGCTTGGTGCTCTCGTCGGTCGGCCCACAATGGATGTTCCGTACACGCCGACATTCTTCCCGCTGCTGCTCCTGCAAAGCGCCGGGCCTGCCGAGCTCCTGAGCAACGCGCTGGCGCTCCGGAAGTCGGGCGAAGCACGCGATTACCGCTCCTGGCTCCGGGAAGCACTCAGTGACTTCGACACGAACGGCCGCATCCCCGTGGCGCGTGCGCGCGAAGTGGTGAACATCGCGAGCGCAATCCAACGCAGGCTGGAGGGGTTTCCGCTTCCCAAGCTCGAGATCAAGATGACCGTCGCGGATGTTGCCTCGGCAAAGCCGCCGAGCATCGGGGTCGATCTGACATCGACAGCCAGTGCTGCATGGGGATGGGTCGTCGCGCAACTCCCGGGATCCCGACATCGCAAGTTGCTGTCGCGCGCGATCATCGCTGATCGAGAGTATCTGGCGCTCGATCGCCGGGTCAGGACCGTCTGGAGCGGACCAGGGCTTGGCGCCTGAATCCGTCGCAGCGGCAGCCGCGGACGGTAGTCCCCAGCCGCGCCACATTCGTCCCATGGCACCTCGGCAGGTTTCGGGCACCGGCGAATGCCAGCCAACGCTTTCGCCGGTATTGCGTTAGCATCGTCAGACAGGTGCCTGCCTACCGCCGTTGAGTGGCGGCGTCGGACTTGTGTGCCCACCCGACCCGTGACACGCCGCTCTTACCTCTTCCGCCACGCCGCACTGTTCTTCGCCATCGTGCAGATGGCGATGCCGTGCATTGCGTCGATCGCGGATGCGTGGCACTCGGGCGCGCAGTGGGATACGGCTCCCATCCACGCGGACGAGCATCCGGAGCAGCGGTGCGTTCCGCCAGATTCCCAGATCTGTGCACTCTGCCTATTCGCGGCCAACTCCGCGCGGGATGTCGGAGCGGCTTGCGCCCTTCCGGTGCGGCGCACGCTCGGAGGAGCAATTGCAACGCGCGAGAGCCAGGGGTCAGGCAGGGGCCCGAGCTTCACCGCACGACCACGGGCACCCCCGGTCAGCTGAGTCGCCACGCGGCCTCCCGTGCATCGTGCAGCGGGACCCATCGACTTCAGCCATCCGCAGGACGACGTTCTCGAATCCGCACACTGTGCGTGAATCAGCGTCGTGATGCGTCATCACCGGAACCCTCATGTCTCCTCAAATGATGTGCCGCCTGACCATCCTCGCCTTTGGCCTGGTCGTGTGCAGCAGGCCGGCCGCCGCCGCGCTCGGGACGGGCGACATCCACGGCATTGTCTCCGACAGCACCCACGGCGCACCGATCCCCTCGGCACAGGTCATCGTGCAGTTGGGCGAGCGCGTGATCATCAGTACACGGACGGATCCGTTCGGCCACTTTCGCGCTCATCACCTGCCATCCGGGCTCTACACCCTTCGCATCCGTGTCCTCGGCTTCCGGGCGTACGAGCGTCAGGTCCGCGTCGTCGACAATGACGTCGAGGTGAACGTGCGCCTCAGCGCCATCGCTTTCGAGCTGTCAGGGGTTTCCGTGTCCGCAGGTGCAGCCATCGCTGTGGATACCCGCACGGGCGAGCAGTCTTTCGACCAGAGTCGCTCGCACGCATCACCAACCACGACGTCATCGCAGCTGATCCAGCAATCGGTGGCGGGTGCGGTGCGTGCCCCGACGGGTGACGTGCACATCCGCGGTCAGCACGCCGAGTACACGTATTTTCTCGACGGCGTTCCGGTGCCAAGCGGCGTGTCAGGGAGCGTGAACGAGTTGTTCGATCCAGCCATCGTCAACTCGATCACATTCAAGACCGGCGGTTGGGATGCGGAATTCGGCAACAAGAACGCGGCGGTGATCGACGTCACGACAAAGATCCCTCTCGGTGACTTTCACCTCAATGCGTCGGGGTTTGGAGGCAGTTTCAGTACGAACGGGCAGTCGGTGAATGTGAGCGCGAACAGGCGCACCCTTGGCTACTTCGGTGCGCTGTCGAGACAAGTCACCGACATGCGCCGCGAACCGGTGGCATACGATACGGTGACGTTCAGGCCATACAATTTCCACAACAGAGGCGAGGACCTGTTCGGGTTCGGCAAGGTGCAGTGGACCCCGACGGGCACCGACGTCGTGAACCTGGTCGGCAACTGGACGCGCACGAAGTTCGCCGTCCCCTTCGATTCGGCTGGCGGCAATCTTGCGGACGACAACCAGACTGACGTCAACACGTTCGTGAACCTCGGCTGGCGCCATCACTTCGAGTCCGGGCGCGATTCGAGTGGCACGCCAGTCCGGGGTGGTGAATTCTTTGCGGGCGCGTTCTTCCGGTACGGCAGCCTGAACTATCGCCCAGGGCTGGACAACGACCCGCAGTTCGTGTTCTTCCCGGATCCGACCCCATACAACCTGAGCGAGCGCCGGAGTTTCACGACCACAGGTCTCAAGGTGGACTACACGATCCGGCGCGACGAGCACCTCGAGTTCCGGACCGGGCTGCTGACGCAGTTCACCAGTGGTGCGGAAGATTTTCTGACGTCGAATCCGAGCGGCCAGTTCGGCCCGGCGTCGAAATCGGATCTTTCCGGCGGCGATGTCGGTGTGTACGCGCAGACGGCATGGTCGCCGAACGAACACGTCGAGCTGCGCAGCGGCGCGCGGTTCGATGCGCACACGGCACCATTCGCGGGAACCACGACGCAGGTGAGTCCGCGCGTTCGTCTCAACCTCTTCCTCGGTCCCGCGAACACATTCTACCTGTTCTATGGCCGGTTGTTCATACCGACGAATGTCGAGGATCTGCGGGCGATCACCAGCGTTGCACAGATGGGCGTGCTGGCAGATCCCACGCTGCCCGAGCGCGATCATTTCTATGAGGCGGGCTTCATTCATCGCTTCCCGATCGGCATCGTGACCAAGTTCTCGGCGTACCACAAGCGAAGTGCGCCGGGCATCGACGACAACACCGTGCCAGGTTCCGCGATCGTGACGGCGGTGAACATCGACCAGGTGCGGATCACGGGTGCCGAGGGGGTGATCGAGATCCGGCCACGGGGGCCGGTGACGGCGAACGTGAACCTCGCGATCAGCCATGCGTACGGATTCGGCAGGATCACTGGCGGATTCTTCCCGTCGGAACCGCCATCGGGAACGTTCGATCTCGACCATGATCAGCGTGTCTCGATCAGCGCGAACGTCGTGTACTCTGCGGGCTCGTTCTACGCGAGCGCCGTGGGAAGCTATGGCAGCGGTCTCACGAACGGTGTCGATCCGGCGGACTGCAACTGCAACTACGGCACGGGGCTTCTGGCGTTCAACCGCGCGCTCAAGGTGCAGCCCAACACAGTGATGAGCCTCAGCACCGGGTACAGCCTGCAGGTCGGCCGGACGACGCTGCGGCCCGAGCTGTTCGTGGACAACCTCTTCGATGCGCGCTATCTGCTGAAAGGGAGGTTCTTCAGCGGGGCATCGGTGGGTCGGCCTCGGACTGTGCAGGTCCGGATGAGCGTCGGGATCTGATCGCGTGGCGCGAGAGGAGGCGCCACGCGAAACTGTTGCGTCGATCTACCGCCGTTTCTTCGCCGCCTGCGACGCGGCCGGCGCGTCCACCAGCACCATCTGCCCCTTCACCCAGATGCGCTTGACGTTTGCAACCCGCTCCAGTGCAACGAGTGCGCTGTCGCCCCCGTCAATGCGTGCCGTCAATGAGACTGGCCGATCGAGCAACTTCAGTTCCGGTCGCAGATCCATGAGGTACCATCGGCGGAACGTCGGGAGTATTTCGCGTACCGTCCGGTTCTTGATCACGATGCGCCCATCCGCCCACGTTGTCGCCTCCTCCATCTGCTCCGGCGTCGGCACCGACAGCACGCTGTCTTTCGACATCATCAGACCGGATCCGGCGGCGACGTCACGTTCATCCTGCCCGACTTTCACCTTGACGGCGCCCGCCTGCACAGTCATCACCGGCTGTGCATCCTTGTACGCGAGGACAGTGAACGTCGTGCCCGTTGCGACGATGTGCATCCCGCCCGCGAAAACGTGAAACGGAAGCTCGGCGTTGCTGGCCACGGTGAATCGGGCCGCGCCGATGACCTTGAGTGCGCGCAGATCACGGTTGTACGCCTTCGGCACGATGATACTGTCATCGGCGCCCATCACGACCTGCGTGCCGTCGTCGAGCTTGAGGGTGGCGCTCTCTCCCGGCTTGGTCGTGATCGCGTGCGCCTCCTTGTCCGCGAGTGCGCGCGTGATCTTGAAATCCGCGCCCGCGCGGTCCATCCCCCAGTAGAGCGCCGCTCCAATCGCGCCGACCGCGAGGACGGCGCCCGCGATGATCTTCCATGACAGCCCTTCGCCGACGTGCGCGATGTGCTCCGCCGTCCCGTGCCTCGACGCCTCGAGTCGCGCCGCTGCGGCAACCGCCGGATCGGCTTCCTCGAGGTCGATCCGATGGTTCAGTCGTTCCCAGCCTGCGGCTGCATCGTACTCGACGTGCGTTGCAGGCTTTGCCGCACGCTGCACCTGTTCGCGCTCATCGAACCGCTTGAGGCTGGCGCGACGAGCGAGTTCTCGCGTCGACATCGCGTGTGATTCGCTCACCAGCCACTCGTGGAGGTCGTCGGGTGACTCGAAAGTGCTTCGCTCCTTCCACGCACGATCGAAGAGGTTCTCGACGATGTGCGCGGTCGCGGTGTCAGCGTGAACTTCGGCATCGGTTGCCTCGGCGAGCGAGGGCGCATACTCCGCAAAAAGGCGGCGAAGCGCGTCCCTTTCACCGCGCACGAGGCCGGCAAAGACCTCAGGGTTGACCGCAGAGGGAATCGTGTGCATGGCGGGTCCGTGTAGGGGGAAAACGACGGGTACACGATGGTGATGGTCACAGGGATGCGCCATACACGATTCCCTTACACACGGCAGAAGGCAGCCGTGCGCCATCGCTCCTGATATCGGCTGCGCATTCTCTGCAAGTGGCCCGTGGGTCCAGCGTGGAGAAGGCGGCGAGCCGCACTCTCAGCACCTGGGCCCGGTTCATTGACGGCGCGATGCTCCCCGGCTCGCGGCGGAGCGAGGGCGGCGCAGGAATCGCCGTTTCGTCAGGCCGGCCGGCTTACGACTTCGAGACCGCCCGACTGACGATGATCGTGATGTTGTCACTGCCACCGTTCCTCAGCGCATCCTCGAGCAGCGCCTCGCACGCCTGCCTTGCGGACGTCATGCCCGACAGCACCTCGGCAATACGTGCTTCGCTGACGTGTTTGGTGAGGCCGTCGGAGCAGAGCAGGTGCACGTTGTTCCAGTCGAACTCGAGGCGCGTGACGACCGGTGCGGTCTTGTCGGATCCGATCGCGCTCGAGAGGATATTGGCGAATGGCGTGCGCGCGGCATCCGCCTGCGACATCACGCCGTCGTCCACCAGGTCCTGCGCCACCGTTTGATCGCGCGTGAGCTGCATCAGCGTGCCGTCGCGCCACACGTAGTATCTCGAATCGCCGACCTGCAGCACGTAGTACACCGGCCACACGCCGATATAGAGCGTGAGCGTTGTTGCCATCGTGCCACGAATGCCCTGCTCATTGCGACGTGCGATGACGGATTCGTGTGCACGCAATGCGGCGGCCTGCAGGAGCTCGCCAAACTCGTTGCCATCGTGCCGGGACCCGTAGTACGTGGCAATAGCGCTGTCCACGTATTGCATTGCCGCCTCGAGTGCAACGGCACTCGCCTCGGCGCCTCCCACGCCGCCGCCGACACCATCGGCCACCATGGCGAGATAGGCCAGACGCTGTTCCTCCGTGGGAATGAGGTCATGGATGTTCCGCACGTTGGAGAACTGGACATGCACGCGCTTGTGGAATGACGCCATCAGGAAGTGGTCCTGATTCTCACGGCGCACATTGCCCTGGTGCGAGAGGCCGTAGCGATCGAGTTCGTCGTCGAGCGGCTTCCGTGGTGCGGGGGGCGTGTCAGCCATGCGCAGCCCTCAGGTGGAGGAGGTGCCGGGGAGAAACACCGTCGGCCGAACGCACGAGGGCGAACGGGTCGCCTCACCGCGACACGCGAAGTATACGGTTTGCGCACCGCAGGTATTCCTGGACTCCCGCTGTGCCCGGCGGGGCATGGCGGCCGGAACGTCTCCCGGCGCGCCGTGCGCTTGGGGTCGCTCACACGCACGCGGGAGACGACGCGCCGCGGCGCTGCAGCGCGCGCCTGCGGCGTGATGACGGCGGCTGCACTCGGGCGTAGCTTGCGGTGGGAACTGACCGGACCAGCGCACTGCGAGGCGCAGATGAATCGGGGACTGCATGGGCGCGGGTGCGTGGCGGGCGGGGCGCCTCGCATCACTCGGTGGCACGATGCGCGGGCGGTGTGCAGCACGGTCGTGACCGTCGCGCTCGCCCTCTCAGGGTGTTCGCGCGGCAGCGACAGGCCCGCCGACACGACAGGCGGGGCCGGCGCGCGCGCGCCATCTGCCGCTGTGACGGTCGCTGACGCCCGCATCGCCGTGCCGCGCCCTGGTCCGTCGGGCGCGTGGCCGATGCCTGGCGGCGATTACTCCAATTCCCGGTTCTCGGAACTCGACGAGATCACGCCGGCGAACGTGAAGAAACTGCAGGTTGCATGGGCCATGTCCACGGGCGTGTTGCGCGGCCACGAAGGGCAACCGCTGGTGATCGACAGCACGATGTATGTGATCACGCCGTACCCGAATGTCGCCTACGCCATCGACCTTGCGACACCGGGACAGCCGCTCAAGTGGCGCTTCCGGCCGGAGAACGCGCAGGCCGCAGCGGGGCGTGCCTGCTGTGACGTCGTGAATCGCGGTGCGGCCTATGCGGATGGCCTGCTCGTCTACAACCTGCTCGACGGTCACACCGTGGCCATCGAAGCCGCGACCGGCGTCCAGCGCTGGCGCACGCGAATGGGTGACGTGTCACTTGGTGAGACGATCACGATGGCCCCGATCATCGTGAAGGGGAAAGTGATCGTCGGTTCCAGCGGTGGCGAAATGGGCGTGCGCGGCTGGATCGGCGCGCTCGACCTGATGACGGGAAAATTGCTCTGGAAGGGGTACAACGTCGGCCCGGATCGCGACGTGCTCATCGACACGTCGTACACACCGTTCTATGCGCACGACAGGGGCGTGGACCTGGGCCAGACGTCGTGGCCGGCCGACACCTGGAAGGTCGGTGGCGGAGTCGCGTGGGGATGGGTCTCCTACGATCCCACGCTCAACCTCGTGTACTACGGCACGTCGAATCCCGGGCCGTGGAACGAAGGGATGCGTTCCGGCGACAACAAGTACACGTGCACCATTCTCGCTCGTGATGCGGACACCGGCAAAGTGCGATGGTCGCTGCAGGTCACGCCGCACGACATGTGGGACTATGACGCCGTGAACGAGAACATCCTCGTTGACATGCCGGTGAAGGGAAGACCGCGCAAGGTGCTGGTGCACTTCGATCGCAATGGCTTTGCGTACACCATCGATCGCGCCACTGGCGAAGTGCTCATTGCCGAGCCGTTCGTGCCGACCAACTGGGCCAGCGGGATCGATCTCGCGACGGGTCGCCCGATCGTCAATGCGGACAAGCGCACCGGTGAAGGCAAGCTTGTCAAGGACATCTGCCCGAGTCTCGAGGGAGGCAAGAACCAGCAACCCGCAGCCTTCTCCCCACTGACGGGATTGTTCTACGTGCCCACGGTGAATCTCTGCATGGACTTCAAGGTTCGCGCAGTCACCTACATCCCCGGAACGCCGTACATCGGTGCCGATGCGCCGGAGAAGCTCGGGGCCGGCGGACATGGTGGCGAGTTCATTGCGTGGGATGCGAGCCGCGGCCGGAAGGTGTGGGGCATCAAGGAACCGTTCCCGTTGTGGAGCGGTGTGCTGGTGACGAAGGGCGGCGTCGCGTTCTACGGCACCCTGGACGGGTTCTTCAAGGCCGTCGACGCGCGCACCGGAGCGCCGCTCTGGCAGTTCAAGGTCGGGAGCGGCGTGGTGGGAAATCCGATCACCTATCGCGCGCCGGATGGGCGGCAGTACGTCGCGGTGTACGCGGGTATCGGTGGTGACATGGGCCTGTTGATCGCCGGCGACGTCGCGGCAAACCTGCCGTACGATGTGCGGGAGCGCGGCAGCACCTTGCCGGGGCTCGCGAAATGGACCAGCTGGGGAGGCGAACTGTTTGTGTTCGCGATACCGGAATGATGCGACACTCGATGCCGACTCACTCTCGCGGGTGGCGCGCTGCCGGCGCGCTCGTCCTGACGCTCGGCGCGGTGATCCTCTGGCTCGCTGCATCGCGCGACGCTTCGGCAGCGCCGACCGCACAAGTCGCATCGGCGGCAGCGAAGGACACGCTGCGCTTTGTCGAACATCCCGATACGTACCCGATCGGATGGCCATCCAACGCAACGCCGCTGGTGCTCACGAATCCGTTCGAGCGAGATGCGAAAGCGCTGGAGACAGGGGCACGACTTTACGTCGCCTACAACTGCATCGACTGTCATGGTGCCGGCGGCGGCGGGTCGATGGGTCCGAGCCTCGCCGACGGTCGCTGGCACTACGGCGGACGCGCTGACGAAGTGTTCGAGTCGATTTACGAGGGCCGTCCCGACGGCATGCCGGCGTGGGGCGGTCGCATTGCAACAGACCAGATCTGGATGCTCGTGACGTACGTGCGTTCGCTCAACGGCGGCCGTGACCTGAGCACGGAGAATTTCACCGGGCGCACGGTGGAGCGCACGGGGCACTAGTGTAGTTGACGACAACCCACCCGCCGCCGCGCGTCAGCGGAGATGCTCCCACGCCAGTGACGCAATCTCACCCAGGGCCTGCCCGGCCACGATCGCGGGATCGCCCTGCGTGACGGCGAAGTGGTTCACGTAGATCGCGAACGCAATGCGTCGTCCACTCCGTGCGATGAAGTAGCCAGCGAGTCCCTTGCCGGTCACCAGCGTCCGCTTGTTGAGGGGATCGTAAGTCGCGTACGTGCCCGTCTTCGCAAACACCCTGCCCGCGCCAGGCGAATTCACCTGAATCGTCGCCAGCGTCCCGTCCTTGCCGAGGATCGGCAACGCGGCGTGAAAGGCGGCGGCCCACGGCCGCGTCGCGATCAGCGCGAGATATCGCGTCATGAAGCGTGGCGAGAAGAACGCGTCACCACCGGCTCCGTCACCCTGCATCGCGCCATCGAGGTCGATCCCCTCACGCTGGAGCCAGTCGTGCGCGAGGTCGAAGCCGTTCTTGCCCGCCGTACGCGACGCAGGGAGCGCGCTGAGCAACAGCGGGAAGTTGCTGGCGTGCAGGTTCTGGCTGGTCTTGAGGAGGACGACCGCTTCTGCCGTCAGTGGCAGCGAGAGATGCTCAGCGACCATCATGGAGTCGCTGTAGAAGCGTGACAGCTCGGTCAGGTCGATTGTTCGCTGGCCGAGTCGGGGCAGGGCCCGCACGCCGGCGTCCGCGAGGACTTCGCTGAAGACGATTTCTCCGAAGCGCCGGGGCGACGGAACGGACCAGCGGAGATTGATCGGAGCGCCGCGTGGAACACGTCCTGAGAACACTAGTACGCGGTGGTCCACACTGCTGCTGTCTTCGACGGACTTAATCGTATTGGCGCTGCCGGAATCGCCCGTCGTGATCATTGCCTGCACGGTCAGGTAACTCGTGCGTGGTGACACAACGACCGTTGCGGCATCATTGGCCTTTGCGCCGGGTGTGACGACAATGTCGATGACGTTGTCATTGACGACCATTGGAGACAGCACCACGCGCGTTCCAAGTTCACGATCCCCTTCCGCGAACAACGACGCATCGACGATGACCTGACCACTCACCGACGTGATGCCGCGGGCAGCGATCTGTTTCGCAATATCGCGCAGTGTCGCCAGTGGATCGGTCGGCAGCGGCATGCCACCATACGAATGGTCGCGATCGATGAACGCGTAACGACCGTCGGGTCGCTGTCGGCCCGACAGATTGGGATCACCGCTCGCCACGAGCACCAGGTCACCATCGACACTGCCATTCCTGATCGGACCGGTGCGATAGACGCGCGTGCGGAACCGATGGTCCGCGCCCAGCACCTCGAGGGCCGTGCCCATGGTGAGGAGCTTCGTCGTCGAGCCGGGTACGAAGAGCCGGTTGCCGTTGACGCTGGCCACGACGGCCTTCGCATCGAGATCGTAGAACTCCATTCCCCAGATCGCGTGCGCAAACTCAGGCCGATCCATGACGGCGCGTATCCGGGCGTCCGGCGCAGGTTGCGCGTGCAGGCCAGCCGATGCGATGGCTGCGCCGAGTATCAATGAGTAACGCACTGGCAGAGGCCTCCGGCGAAAGGTACAGCGCACAGGTGTGTGATCAGTCTTCGGTGCGAGGTAATGTGGGGTCGCTCGCGACAGGTACCGTGGCGCGTCGTGCCACGAGCGCAGTGGCCGCCAGATTGCCAGTCACATTGAGCACGGTCGCGGCGGTGTCGGGAATCGCGTCGACCGCGATGAGAATGCCAACCCCTTCCACCGGCAAACCGACGGCCACCAGCAGCGGCGTCAGCATGATGAACGCGCCACGCGGGATTCCGGGGGACGCAAACCCCAGAAACACGGACGCCACCGCGATCGTTGCCAGCTGCGGTGCGTGGAGTGGCACACGGTAGAACCAGCTGATGAACAGTGCGCCGGCCATCCACGAGCTTGGCCCGGATGTCTTGAACATCGCCGAGGCCAGCGGCAGCATGAAGCCTGTCACCCGGGTCGGCAGCTTGAGCTCGACTTCAGCCGCCGTGACCAGTGCCGGCAATGCCGCAAGCGAGGAACTGGAACTGAAGGCGATGAGTTGCGGCGGAAGTGCCGCTCGTGCGAATTGCCGCATCGGAATCCCGCCGAACATCGCCACCACAGGGTACAGCAGCGCAACAAGGATCACGGAGAGCGTGAAGTACGCAACGATGTAGAGACCGATGCCGCCGACGAGAGCGGCGCCGGCATGCGCGGCAAGCGGCAGCACGAGCGCAAAGACGCCCACCGGCGCGAACCAGATCACGCCGCGTACGAGCGTCATCATCGCCTCGCCAAGCGCGCGGAAGAAGGACACGAGTGCGACGCGTGTTTCATCCGAACTCCGTGCGACCGCCACGGCAAACAGCAGGACGAAGAGGATGAACGGCACCATCGCACCGTTTGCCGCTGCAGCAACCGGGTTGGCGGGGAGGAGTGAAGTGACCCACGATGCGAGCGTCTGGGTCTGTCCACCGGTTGCAAGGTCGCGCGCTGCGTCCGCCGCCCCGGGCGGAAGCTCGGGGCGAGCGCCATCCGGCAGGATCGAGAACAGCGCGGGGGCCAGCAGGAGCACAACCACGCACGCGCCGAGCAGAAGCGCGAAGAACACTTGCAGGGCGCGCACACCAAGTTGACCGATGACCCTGACGTCCGACGCAGACGCGACACCAGTGATGATGAGCGCCACGATGAGTGGAATCACGGTCATGCGGATTGCCGTCACCCAGAGCGCGCCGATCGGTGCCAGGGCGTCTGCGAGTTGGACGGCCTGCGTGCTTCCGGACGCCGCCGCAATGGCACCAAGACCGATGGCGACGGCGAGGGCGAGAAACACTCGTGTACTGTCTTTCATCTGGCTGGCGTCGAGGGATTGACCGGCAGCACGCACGAAACGTCGTGGGCGCTGCCGGCGCAAGCCTTTCCCATTGACCTCGCCACGCTCACGACAGGCGACGTGATGGCGGCGGGCCGTGCTGCTGGCCGCGCCAGCGATCCGGCTAGGCCTTGATCGACTGCATGTCCACCACGAAGCGATACTTCACGTCACTCTTGAGCATCCGCTCGTAGGCGTCGTTGATGTCCTGCATCGGGATCTGCTCGATATCGGCGGTGATGTTGTGCGTGCCGCAGAAGTCGAGCATCTCCTGCGTCTCGCGAATGCCGCCGATGAGCGAGCCGGCGATCGCGCGGCGACCCATGATGAGCGGGGAGATGCCCGGCGACGGATGTGGCGTGGAGGGCACTCCCAGGAGGCACATCGTGCCGTCGCGCTTGAGGCACATCAGCAGCGGGTCGAGCGCGTGTGACGCGGCGACCGTGTTGAGAATGAAATCGAGCGATCCGGCGTGGCGCGCCATGTCCGCCTTATCGCTGCTGATCACGACATCGTGCGCACCGAGTGCGCGTGCATCGGCCGCCTTGCCCGGCGACGTGGTGAAGACGACCACATGTGCACCCATCGCGCTGGCGAGCTTCACGCCCATGTGCCCCAGGCCGCCCAGCCCAACCACACCAACCCTCGAGCCAGGCCCGACCTTCCAGTGACGCAATGGCGAGTACGTCGTGATGCCGGCGCAAAGGAGCGGTGCCGCGGCCGCGAGATCGAGGTTCGCCGGAATGCGCAGCACGAAGGCCTGATCGACGGTGATGTCGGTGGTGTACCCACCGTACGTCGGTCCACCCGAGTGCCTGTCCGTACTCATGTAGGTGCCAACGAAGCCGCCACCCGTGCAGTAATTCTCCTGATGATCCAGACATGACTGACAGGTGCGGCACGAATCCACCATGCAGCCAACGCCGACAGTGTCTCCGACCGCAATCCCCGTCACGTCGCTGCCGACTGCCGTGACGTGGCCAACGATTTCGTGACCTGGAATCGCGGGGTACGGCACCGGGCCCCAGTCGCCGCGAACGAAGTGCAGATCCGAGTGGCAGACTCCGCAGAACGCGATGTCGATGGCGACGTCGGTTGGCCCAGGGTTGCGGCGCGTGATCTCGTGCGGTACGAGCGGCGTGTGCGGGGAGAAGGCTGCGAAGGCGTTCGTCATGTGTCAGGCGTGGGTTGATGTGGAACGGAATACTACTGTCATTCCATGACGTGCGGGTTACAGCTCTGACTCCGGCCAGGCGCAACGGGCGTGTCACGATCGCGGTGCCGGAGCGTCACGGCATCCATGTTGATCCCAACGAGCAGTCCGCGCGTGCGCAGACGATGCGACCGGCCTGCCGCCGCGCGCGAGGATGCTGCGCGTGTCATCCGTTCCTCGTCCCCGGGTGATGGCCGCATCGCTCGGCATGCCGCCATCGCGCATTGCGACTTGACCCCCCATCAGGTGCGGGCTACGCTGCGGCATGCGACTTCTCGCGCAGCACCAGAGTACCTGGGCGTATCCGTCACCCGCGGCGCGGGGCCGGAACCTGATCCGGCGTCGGCCAGCCAGTCACACGCAGGCGGCGATCGAGACGTACGGCCGTACGGTCAACCCTGGCGGAGACATCCGTTGGCAGCGGGACCCGTCCGGCAATCACACCGGGCGCGTGACATATCCTCCCGTGACCAGGCTCGAGTCGCTGCAGGCTTGCGTTGAGTTCACCTGTGACATCAAGCCGGTGAACCCGTTCGACTTCTTCGTCGACGACCGATGCAGGGATGCGCCGTTCACGCTCGGCTGAGCTCCGCCTGTCACCTTCCGACGCCACCCGCCCATGACTGCCGTTGAGCCGCTCAAGCCCGATGAGCCACTTGACCTCGACATCCGGCTCCTCGGACGGATGCTCGGTGACCTGATCAACGAGCAGGCAGGTGCCGGGATCTTTGCACTGGTCGAGGCACTGCGGCGCGAGGCGGTCTCGCACCGGAAGGACTCGGGCGAAAGCTCGCCGGCCATCATCGGCATCCTCGCCGGAGCGGGTGACGACGCGGCGGACCACGTCGTGCGCGCGTTCAGCTGGTTCTCGCTGCTGGCGAACATTGCGGAAGATGTGCACCACACGCGTCGCCGTCGATTCCATCGCCTGAGCGGATCGGCGCCGCAGCCGGGTAGCCTTGACCACACCGTCTCGCATCTGCGCGCGGGTGGACTGTCGCCGGCGGACATCGCGACCGCGCTGGCATCGGTGGAAGTCAGCCCTGTCCTGACGGCACATCCGACCGAGGTTCGTCGGCGCACGATTCTTGACGCGCAGCGGCGGATCTCCGATTTGTTGGTGTCGCGTGACCGAGCGCGATTCACCGTCGATGAGCAGCGCGCCTGGGAGTCGGCGCTTCGCCTCCAGATCCTCACGCTCTGGCAGACGTCGCTGCTGCGCGAGGCCAAGCTGCAGGTGCGCGACGAGATCATGGAGACGCTGCGCTACTACAACCTGACGCTCTTTGATGAACTGCCGGCGTTGCAGGCAGATGTGCAGCGCCAGGTGGATGTGCTGCTGGCACCTGCCACGGGAACCGTCTCACCCGTCGTGCGCATGGGCTCATGGATCGGCGGCGATCGGGACGGGAACCCGTTCGTAAACGCCGACGTGCTGGCGATGGCCGTCGGTGAGCAGGCCAGCATTGCTTACACGCATCACCTGAGCGCGCTGCACGAACTCTCGCACGAGCTGTCGATGTCTTCCCGGCTCGTCACGCCAACGGCGGAACTGCTCGCGCTCGCCGATGCGGCTGACGATGATTCACCGAACCGCGCCGATGAGCCATACCGTCGGGCGATTCGCGGCATGCACGCGCGCCTCGCCGCGAGTGCACTGCGAACCATCGGCAGCGTGCCGGGTGTGGCGTCGATAGGGCCCCGTGAACCGTACGCGTCTCCTGGCGAATTGGCGCGCGACTTCGACATCATCGATCACTCGCTTCGCACGCATGGTGCCGCCGCGTTGGCCGATGCACGAGTGAGTCCGGCACGAAGGGCGATCGACATCTTCGGCTTTCACCTCTGCACGCTCGACCTGCGCCAGAACAGCGACGTGCATGAGCGCGTCGTGGGCGAACTGCTGGCGCAGGCGGGTGTCGTGAGCAACTACGAATTGCTCACGGATGCCGAGCAGGCGACGATCCTGCTTCGTGAGCTGGCAACGGCCCGGCCGCTGCACAGCGCCGCGCTGCAGTATCGTGACGAGACCACTGGCGAGCTGGCGATCGTGCGTCACGCGGCGGCGGCCGTGGCAATGTTCGGCGACCGTGCGATACGGCACTATGTGATCTCCAAGTGTCAGTCCGTCAGTGATCTGCTCGAGGTGGCGGTGCTGCTGCGGGAGGCGGGCCTCCTCGTGCCGGGGTCCGCGGCGCGTCTGGCGATGGATATCGTGCCGCTCTTCGAAACGATCGACGACCTGAAGGCCGCGGCTGAGACACTGCGTGCGCTGCTTGCGATTCCCATGTATCGCGAGTGGCTGCGCGACGCCCGGGGGAATCGACAGGAAGTGATGCTGGGATACTCGGACAGCAACAAGGATGGTGGCTACCTCACGTCCACCTGGTCCATCTACCGCGCGCAGGCAGAGCTTGTTGCGGTGGCGCAGGCCGCCGGTGTGCGGCTGACCTTCTTCCACGGTCGCGGCGGCACGGTGGGTCGCGGCGGTGGACCGAGCTACGACGCCGTACTGGCGCAACCACCTGGTGCCGTCGACGGGACGCTGCGCGTGACTGAGCAGGGTGAAGTGATCGCCGCCCGGTATGCCGATCGTGACCAGGCGCGCCGCAGCCTTGAAGCGCTCGTCTCGGCCACTGCAATCGCGACCGCCACGGCGCGGTCGCCGGTTGCGCCGCCAGAGTTCACGGCGATGATGGACATGTTGTCCCTCGCGTCGTTCAAGGCATATCGCACCCTCGTGTACGAGACGCCGGGATTCGTGGGGCTGTTCCGCAGCATCACGCCGATCCGCGAGATCAGCACGCTCAACATCGGCAGCCGTCCCGCGTCGCGCACCGCGTCCGACCGCATCGAGGACCTGCGCGCCATTCCGTGGGTGTTCAGCTGGAGTCAGTGCAGGATCCTGCTGCCTGGATGGTACGGTTCCGCATCCGCCTTCGAATCTGTCGCTACCGACGCGCAGTCTGCTGCGTTGCTGCAGCGGATGCATCGTGAGTGGCCCTATTTCCGGACCGTCCTCTCGAACATGGCCATGGTTCTCGCCAAGAGCGACCTCGGGATTGCCGAGCGATACCTGACGCTTGCCACTGATGCAGACGTGGCCGCGACGGTGTTCGCGCGGCTCACGGAAGAGCACACGCAGCTCATCGCCTGGCTTGAACGCATCACCGGCGGCCCGCTGCTTGCAGACAACCCTTCGCTCGCGCGCAGCATCAGGAACCGGTTCCCGTACCTGGATCCCCTGCACGCGCTCCAGGTGCAGATGCTGCGTCGCCTGCGCGGCGGCGACGATGATCCTCAGGTCGTTCGCACGATCCAGCTGACCCTGAATGGGATCGCCGCGGGACTTCGGAACAGCGGCTGACGCCGTCGAACGACTCTGTCGAACGACGCCGTCGCACGATGCCGTGCCGGCTCAGAAGCCGCCGAAATGCACCCCGATGCCGGCGAAGGTCACGCGCTTGCGGAAGAACTGGCCGTACGGCGATGGCCCTTCGTAGTACTCGGCGAACAACCCCCAACGCCGCCCCTGGGGCTCCGTGCCCTTCGCACGATCGTATTCCAGTCCCGCACGCGCGCTCACGCTCGGCTTCCAGTCGTGCTCGTCCGATGACTTCACGTCCGTTGCGGCGAGAAAGCGGAATCCACCGAGGCGGCCGAATGGTACGATGAATGGCATCGGCCTGAACTCGAATCCTGCGTGCGCAACGGTTGCAGCCAGATCGGCAGGCTCGCGATTGAGCAGCCGCTCGCCGCCTCCGTAGAGCCGAAGCGCGCCGGCGTCGACCGAAAAGATCGCCTCCAGCGATTCAAACGACAGATTTTCACGGTCGCGCCGCTGCGCCGGTTCGCGCAGCAGGTACTCATCGCCGAGATGGGAACTCTGATGATAGATACGCATCCGCAGCGAGCCCTTCCCGCGGCGAATAGTCAGCGGGAGGCCGACCAGGTAATCCGCATTGAGCAGGTCGTACGACGGAGAATCCAGATCGAACTGCGCAAACACTGCGGCAGTGACGGAGAGTTGCACGCCATCACCATGACGCTTCCCGGCCCAGCGACCAAGGGGGAACACATCGCCGATGCCGACGGACGCGACGTTGCTCTTCGTCGTGACGCGTCCGGTGTCGGAGCGCTCCTTGAGATACGACGCAAAGGAACGAGCCGCCTTCGGATCGGCCACGAGCGGACAGAAAATCTCGCCTCGCGGCAACGGTGTGTAGCCCGCCTTTTCGTCTCGCGGGACACCGCCGCCGCATCGCGCCGGATAGGAGTCCTGTGCGATTCCGACGGAGGCGCATGCCAAGGCAAGCAGCACTGTGCCGAGGCATGGGGCGATGTGACGTGCAGTTGGAGGCATGGACTGGGAGGTTGGCGGAATGACCGGCGCTGGCCACGTGGCCTGTTGCAGCAGACACGGTGGAGGATATTCGGCGACGCGCCTCGCGTGCAGCGCAACCATCCCTGATATTGAAGCAGACTGGACGACGCCGGCTGTCGCGCTCCGCTGACTCCCCTGACGAGCACATCCGCGAAACCGG
The DNA here is from genome assembly GCA_031373905.1 of Gemmatimonadaceae bacterium. Classification (GTDB taxonomy): domain Bacteria; phylum Gemmatimonadota; class Gemmatimonadetes; order Gemmatimonadales; family Gemmatimonadaceae; genus JACMLX01. Next base: position 25,036 of record JANMNM010000289.1, read on the forward strand.
TCCGATCATCGACCATATCTGCTGCCCACGGACCCAACCGATGCTCCGCGCCTCACGCACCCTGTGCTTCCTTGGACTGACGGCCAGCACGGCCCTGTCGGTCCCCGAGCCGATCCTCGGCGGCAGCGCCGAGCGACCGAACATTGTCGTGGTCCTCGTGGACGATCTTCGCTTCGACGAATTCCACGCCGGCGGGCATCCCTATCTCGAGACACCGAACATCGACCGCCTGGCGCGCGAGGGCGCGCTGTTCGTCAACGCGTTTCACGCGGTGCCACTGTGCTCGCCGAACAGAGCGACGCTGCTCACCGGTCAGTATCCGTCACGGCATGGCATCATCGACAACCTGTCGAGAGACCTCGCCAGCCATCACCTGCAGACATTCAACATTCCGTTGCAGGCGGCCGGGTATCGCACCGCGTTCCTTGGCAAATGGCACATGGGGAACGACGCGACGCCACGCCCGGGATGGGACTACTGGTCTGCGATGCCGGGGCAGGGACATGCGACGGATCCCGAACTGTTCGAGGACGGACGGATCCACAAGGTCACGGGCTACACGACCGATCTCCTCACCGATCGCGCGGTTGCGTTCATCGAGCGTGAACATGCGAAACCGTTTCTCGTGTATCTCGCCCACAAGGCGGTGCACCCGGACGTGGTGCAGCGCAACGATGGATCACTCGATCCGGACAGCGATCGCGGGTATGTCCCAGCAGATCGTGATGCGGGTCGCTACAAGGACCGGATGTTCCCCCGCCGCGAGCAGCGCTCGGAGCTCCGTGCGGACCTCGAAGGCAAACCGGTGATCCAGCACGCGCTTGCGAATCTTCCGGTACTGCCACCAGGTGCCATCGATACCAGCACCGCCGAGCATGAACATGGCGGCGCGCGGTGGATGGGCGAGGAGACGATCCGCCGACGCGCCGAGATGATCCGCGGCGTGGACTTCAGCCTCGGCCGGATCATCGCCACGCTCGACTCGCTGCACATCCTCGACAAGACCGTGATTGTGCTCAGCAGCGATAACGGCTTCTTCTTCGGTGAACACGGGCTCACCACAGAGCGCCGGTTGCCGTACGAGGAGTCGATCCGGAATCCGCTGTTGATGCGCTATCCGCCACGGATCCCCGCATCGGCTCGTCCTGCGGGGCTTGCACTCACCGTCGATCTGGCTCCGACGCTCCTGCAGTTCGCGGGTGTGCCGATCAGTGCAAGCATTCAGGGCCGATCGCTGATTCCGCTGCTCGCCGGTACTCCGGCCGGATGGCGCAAGTCCGTGCTCGTCGAGTTCTACACCAACGAGCAACCGTTTCCGCACCTCCTGGACATGGACTACCGCGCGGTGCGCACGGATCGGTACAAGTACATCCACTGGGTGAAGTTCCCGGAGCAGGACGAGTTGTACGACCTGCGGCGGGATTCGCTCGAACGGCGTAATGTAGCGCAGGACCCTGCCATGGCTGCGGTCAGGTCGCGCATGCGGACGGAGTTGGCGCGACTGGCGGCGGAGGCGATCGGGTTGAAGTTGCGGTGAGTGCGCAAGTCCATCCAGATACTGTGTCGCGCAGACGTGTCGGTGACGGGCCGAGAGGCGAGTGGTTGAGTATCAACGTGATGACGAAGGCCCGGTTTTCGCCGGGCCTTCGGCACATCTTCACGTCCTTGCCGAGCAGCGCCTATTTGCCTCCCTTGCCGAACTTGACGTTGCTGACGGTCCACACGGCCGATGGGCCTGACGGAACCCGTTCGGCAATGACGAATACATAGTTGTCCGTGGCGACCTTCGCGCCTGGATAGGCTGCGATGAACGCTGCCCAATTGGGGTAGAAGACTGCCCCGGCGTAGTAGATCCCGCACACGGCGTCGGTGGTGATGTTCACCACCCCGTCCACGCCGCCGCAATAGTACGCGTCAACGAACGCGTACGCATCCGTGGTTCCGTTGCCGTCGTTGTCGATCGGGATGTTGTAGCTCAGGTCAGACGGCGTCGGCGCTTTTGTTCCGGTGTACCTGTACGACAGCTGCGTCAGGTTCGTCAGTAGCTGGCCGTAGATCGTGCTCTCCAGTGTGTACACACCGGCGTAGTCGCCCGCCGGATTGCTGCTGGTGAGGTCCAGGGTTGCGGAGCCTTTGGCCCCATTGGAATTCAGCGTGCAGGTGCCGCCGAACCCGCCATCGGTCGTACCATCGAAGCACTGCAGCTTGTTCTGGCCAGGCGCGGTTGCAACGGCGAGGTTGGGCTGTGCTTCGGGCTGCAGTGGACTCTCGGCACAGGCGGCAAACGTTGCACAGCTGGCCAGCAGGATTATTCGCTTCATCGCGAGACTCCGGTTCTGAGTGTGCGTGGTGGCGTGCCGGATCAGTCCGTGCGGCGCGCCACGCACACGCCGCCATGAACTGTACACTGTGGACCGAAGTCGATGGGCGCAGTCAGGGAATCACTGTCACGATCATCGCACGAACCGCAATGCCAGCATGACACCTGCCGTGCTCTGCCATGTGCTGGCGCGTGCGTCACGACTCGTTCGTTCATCGCCAACCGCCGGCCACACCCTGCACCGCAATGCCCCACGTGACATCGACGTAGATACCGCGCTGTGTCGGCTGCACCGACGCGAACTCGCGATCCTTCGCACCGAGCACGTTCGCACCGACTGCGAGCCGCAACCCTTCGATGACCCTCCGTCCGATTTCCGCGCCTGCAGCAGCGCGCGTGCTGGAGCTGACGCCGAACAGCGTGCCGTGCACACCCGTGTCCCATCCGCCGCGACCGAAGCTTCGCAGGACGCGACCGCTGCTCAGCCACCCACCGCTGTTGAGCCATGCTGCCTCGCTCGTCTGCTGTTCGCGCACACTCTTCACCGCAGCGCGCCACGAGAGCACCCAGTGCTCCGCCGGCTGCACACTCAACACCGATGCGGCGATGAGCGCGGTGCGCTTCCCCGACGGATTCGCGCCGGCAGTCGATGCCTGTTGCGATGGATCTCCCGCGCCTCCCAGCTCGCCTCGATCATCCCAGTGCTCAACGCGACCGAGCCAGTTCCAGGCACCATTGCCCGGCTGACGCCACGCCGCTGCAAGCTGCGACCGCACGGTGTGCGACACGTTGGGCGCCATCACCCACTGCGAGCGCGCCAGCGATGTCCACGCGGACGACCATGACCGCGTGAGGCCGGTGCTGCCACCCCACTCGTTGGTCGCGCTGCTGGTTCCGCGCCAGTCGGTACGGAATGCGAAGGTTCCCAGCGGACTGCCTGTCCACTCGGCACCGGTGGACAAGGCTGCTGTCGTGCGAAGCGAATCCACCTGCGCAAGGTTGCTCACCTGCTCACCCGCGAGCGTCATCGTGAGACCTGGACGCAGCGGCAACACGCCTCGCACACCAAGCGCCGCAACGGCTTCGAGTGCCGTGACGCCCTGTCTCGCGCGGTACTCACCGTAGGGGGTGACGCGGCTCCACGCGTCGGATCGCACGCCAGCCACAGTTGTCCGTTGCGCGGCACCGAGTGGGCCAGGCAACACATTCGTCGCCCAGCCACTGCGGTACTCGTGCTGCACGTAGATGTTGGTCCGGAATGCCACCGGTACCGACGCACCGATGGCGACACGGTTCGCGTCGTCGTTCACGGCGCGCGCGCCTTCGATCCAGATGCTGGCACCACCGGTACTGTCGCGATGGGCTGAAATGCGTGCCAGCGCGTACGGCCGCAGCCCGATGGAATCGGTGTGCGCTCCACCGAACGCAAACCGGCTCCGCAGGTTGTGAGACCAGATCGTGCTCAGCCCAAGCGACGCCGTCTCGCTCCCGCGCACATTGCCGGCGCCCTTCGTGATGTCGGCACTATGGAGCGCCTCGGCATCGATCCGGGTGCGCGCAAACAACGCATTCGACTGCATTCTGACCACGGCTTCCTGTCGCGCCGCGGGCAGCAGCGACTGCTGCCAGCGCCAATCGGTGCTCGCTCGCTGATACATCACCGTCGTCTCACCTGCCTTGCCCGTACTGCGCGCACCGAACCGCAGCGCGGTACCATAGCGGCCACCGTCGTTGGTACCGGCCAGTTCGAACTCCACGAGGCTGGTCGGCGAGAGGGCCATCGTCAGGTTGACCGAGCCGAGGTCGAGCGAGTTCGTGCCGGAAGCGGCATCTCGCGCGGCGCTCAGGCCAAGCTCGATGTTCGGAGCGAGGCGCAGCGCGATGGCCGCGCCACCGCTCATGCCCAGCGCGCCAAGTGTCGTTTCGCTGGTCACGCGAACACTGACCGGATTGAGGTCCGCATCGCGTGACGGAATCGGTTGCGCGAAGACAATCGTGCCGGTGGCCGGGTCGATCGTGTAGTCGAGGAAGCGCTGCAATTCACGCGTTCGGACCACGAGCGCCGACTGTGAGCGATCGCGCGTCACGAACACGATCCGCTCACTCTGCGGAATCAATCCCTGCGGCTTCGCCAGACGATACGGCCCGCTCACGCCGCGGCCCTGCAGCTCCTCCACGACGACTCGTCCGCGCGTCGGTGCGGCATATACCATGGCACCACCGCGCGACGTCGTGACTTCCGCCGTGACACCGGTCACGCGGCGGACGAGCGGGGCAATGCTGTGCGGGAGCAGGTCCCGGATCTGGACGTCACCGGCCTGCAACCCGAACGCATCGTGACGGATTGTCACTGCACCCGTGGCGCGTGTCGGCATCGTCTGACCGCGCAGGGCCGCGTCGCCGAGCAACGTGTAGCCGATCCCAGGCTGGATCAACGCACCCGGCGCAAAGCCCAACTGATCGCGCTCCGTGTCGAAGCGCGCGGAGACGGCGGTCCTGCCCAGCCAGCCGTCGGCCACCAGTGCTGCGCGACCCGACGTCTGCCAGGGGCCATTCCCAAGCTGCTCTGTCCAGCTGCTGTCGATGAACTGGTTCATCGCAGCACCGCGTCCAACGCGGATCTGACCAATGCCAGCAACGTGCCACGCACGATTGTTCGTGGTATCGAGGCGTGCGGGCGGCACCGGAATCACGACAGACTCCGCGGCGTTCCCCAACCTGACTGCCGGTGGCTGCAGGCTGCTTCCACGATCTGCCTGGACCGCCGTGCCACCACCCATGCCATTCGGTGCCAGACTGACGCCGCCGCTCAGCTCGATGCGTTCATCGTCCGACCGCGGCACGCCGCCGATCGCGAGCATGGACATCGTCGGCAACCGCAGCGAGCCCGCAATGCTGTCGCGATCCACCGTCACCGGCATCGAGCGTTGCGTGCGCCCAGTGCTCGGTATTGGCGCCGAGATGCGATTGGCGAGTGATGAGTACCGCCGCTCGAGTGGCAGCGACCACGCGCCGCCCGCGCCGGTGTCGCCAGCGCCGTGACCGGCCTCGACTCGGTTGCGGGCCTGGAGACGACGCTCGGCAATGACCTGAATCGCCGCGAAGGTTCGCGTTCCTTCGAAGCGCACGACGGCGAGTTCGCCGGGGAGCACACTGACCGTGGCTGCCGCGCCGTTCGCGAAATGCCTGATGCCGTTCTGCGAAAGCGTCACACCGGTCGGCAGCGTCTGCAGATCCACCTGCACCAGATGCGCTCGTGCGTCAACGTTCGGAATGCTGTAGCGTCCCTCGCCATCCGTCATGGCAGCACGGCCATCTTCCATCCATACCCGCACACCGGGAATCCCGATCCCATCGCCCGAGACCGTACCGGCGATGACGCCACGCTCTCGCAGCACGTCGCGAACGAGCGTCACGACCGCAGAGGCAGGGCCCGTGACCAGCCCACTCGACGTTGTCGCCGTCGCGAACGCTTCCTGCGGACCAAGGGCGTCGACGGTCACGCGTGTCCGGATCCGGATCGTGCGCCATGTGGTGTCGATGATGCCGGGCAGGTTGAGCGACATGTTCCTGCCATCGACGGTGACCGTGCGCGACGTGCTGCCTTCACGCGCACTTGACGCATCCGGCCGGAAGCCGATGGGGAAGAGATCGGCGAGCGAGACATTTGCCTGCGGACCACCGGGGCTGCGCACGCGAATCTCCCACGTGACCCAGCCGCCTGCGGTGGCCGTCGGTTCCACCGCACGATGTGCGATCTGCAGCGGCGCTGCCGGTCGGGTCCTGATGGACGCCGTGACGCGGTTGTCCGCCTGCGTGACTTCACCGTTGGTGGACGCGATGGCGACATTGAGCAATGCACCGACGGAATCGATCCGCGTCTGCACGCTGATGGTCAGGCTGTCACCGACGGCGAAAGGCGCAGGTGTGACGCATCGCACCAGTCGCGGATCGGTGGTGCACGTTCCCCGCGTGGATGCGGCAGACAGTGCCGTGAGGCCGATGGGCAGCGAGTCAACGACGACGACGCTATCCTGCGTGCGTGTCGTACCGGCATTCGTCACCCTGATCGCCCAGTCCGCCAGCGTGCCAACGTTCGTTGCGATCGAGTCGCTGCGCAGGACCTTCGCCACGCGAAGATCAGGTGTCGGTGCGCGCGCCGCGACTGCAGTGCTGGCGGTGTTGTTGCCGGCTTGCGAGTCGTTCGTGCCGGTGATCGTGGGCGTGATGGCCACGTTGCTGCCGCTGATCGTTCCGGTGACACGAATGGCCGAGATCGCGTTCAGCGCCAGAGACGCGGTGCGGGTGCACGACCAGCCGGAGGTGTTCGTGACGCAACTCCATTCCGGTGGCGCGGTCAGCGTCGCAGTGGTCAGGCCCGGAGGCCGCGGAATCTGCAGCGTGAGCGTGTCGGCAACGCCCGGGCCAGCGATGGTCTGAATGCGAACGATCACGCTTGTCGTGTCGCCGATCAGGAGCGGCGTCGTGTCATTTCGCGCGATCGTTACGGCGTAGTCTGCTGCGAGGCTCCGGGTGATCACGTTGATGTTCCGGGTGTCGTTCGATGCGATGGCGTCACCGCTCGTTGCAATCGTTGCCGTCAGCGAGCTGGCTGCCGCCGCCGACGTGCTGGCGGTGGCAGGAATCGTCAGTGTCGACGTGGCGCCGACTGCCCAGCCGGCGGGGCGTGCGCAACGGATGCCGGAGTTGGTTGTCGCGCAGGTCCACCCGACGGCACTGGTCGGCGACGCCAGCGTCACGCCAGGGGGTGACGCGAGTATCAGCGTGGTGCTGTCGGTCGTGACCTCGGATCCAGCGTTGCCGACTCCAACGGTGACGACGCCAGCGGCACCGCCACGTGTGAGCGTGTCCGACTGGAGCGCCGTCACGGCGACGTCCAGCACTGTACGCGCGACGGGTCGGATCACGGCTCGGCTGGTATCGTTGGAGGCAACGACGTCAACCCAGCCCGACGCAGGCGAAATCGTCGCAACGACCGGAACGCTGTCGGCTGCGCCCGTGACCGTGACGGTGAAGGCAAGTGTGTCGACGCCGAGGCCGGCGAAGGTGCTCGAGCGCGTGCAAGCGATGTTCGTGGCTGTTGCGGAACCGCAGGACCAGCCGGCAACCGGACCCGTGATCGGCGCGAGACGGCCGGATGGCCAGGCCAGGGTGACCGTGAGCGCACTCGGATGTGTGCGACTCGTGGCATTGGCGATCGGGATTCGGATGACTGCTGGCGTCCCGAGTGTCGTGGTCGTGGGAAGCAGGGGCAGGCGCACCGCGAGATCAGCCGCTGGTGCCCGCGCAACGGCTGTGCGGCCGAGCGAATCGTTGGCGGGAACGTCGTCCGCAGCGAGCGCGATGCGACCGGCGAGCGTGAACGGTGATGGTGTGGCAAGGGTCGACGTGATGCTCAGTGGCAGGGAGTCACGCGAGGACAGCGTGAACCCCGGTCCCCGCTTGCAGACCAGCGAAACGCCAGCGGGACCACAGGCCCATGCGGTGGGCAGGGTGCCGGCGGTTATCGTGACACCCGTCGTACTGCCCGTCGAGATCGTGAGCGTCGTGGTATCCGCCGTCGTCGCACCGCTGACATGGCGTACGACAACCCATCCCGTCGCGGCGACCGTACGCTCCAACGAGTCTGTCAGCACGCCAATCGCGGGTACCGACAGGTCCGTGGGCGGTACAGTGATGGTGAGGTTGAGTGCCAGCGTATCGTTGGATGCAACCACGTCTTCGGCGTGCGAGACGATCGCGCGCAGTGCGATCGCACCGGCTGGCGCGTTGGACGCGACCGAGAAGTTCGTGGTTCCGGTCACGGAATCCGCGTACGTCCACGCTTGCGTCCGCGCGCACGTGAGGACCAGTCCGGCAACGCTGCACCCGCTGCCGAGAACTCCGGTTCCACCAGTGTACGTGAGCCAGGAGGGCAGTGTAATGCGAAGGTTGGCTGGCGTCGTCGCAGTGGACGGGCCGCCGACATTCACCAGGCGAAGACCGCTGCTCACCGTGCCGCCGGCGACGACGCTGTCGGCCGACAGCGCGCCGCGTGGTGTCAGGTCGAGAGGCCCGCTGCCGACGCGCTCGAACGTGAACGTGATGTCATTGTTGTCATAGTCTGCGACGCAGCCCGGCGCTGCCACCACGCCGCAGCCCTGATCTTCGATGCCAACGTAGAACGGCGTGTTGAGCGCTGGCGAGACGAGTGCGATGCCACTCTGCACCGTGGTTGTCGTCCCGGCATTCGTCGCGAGCAGCGCGAAGTTGCGCGCGAACGGTGCACCCTCGTTCGATCGCACCCTGCGCAACGGGTCGGTTCCGTTGTACCCAAGGTCGACCGCGAACCCCCAGTTCCTCGTGAACGTCACCACGATGTCCTGTACGCCGCTGAGCGTTGGGCGATCGGTGCTGGCCCCGGTCACGTCACCTGCGGAGTTCATCTCGAAGAACGTGAACGTCGCTGGCGAGCCGGCCAGGTCGCCACCGAGTCCGGCGCCCTGTCGTATCCGGTACGTTCCCGGTCCGAAGACGATTGGTGCCGCATCGTTCCCATTGCCGAGGAAGTGGGTCATGCGCGAGCCCGTGTAGGGCAGCCAGCCGCTGGGGACCTGACTGCCGCATGTTCCGGTCGCACCGAGGGCGATGTGGCCTACGTTGCAGCTCGTGCCGTCTCCACCGCCGTTGTTGAAGAAGGCGCGGCCAGGTGTCGTGTACGCGGCGCCGGAGAGATCGGCTGCCGAAAGCGGCTGCCAGGCGACCTGCGCGGTGAGCGTCGAAGGCAGCGATGAGAGCAGCGAAAGGGCCGCCGCTGCAGCTGCGCGGACGAACCGTGTGGATGATGACATGCGTGTCTGACGGGTGGGCGGAGCCGCGGCATCGGTGATCCGGTGCCGTGGTGCGGCCAGGCGTGCCGCCTCAGACAGTGTCGGCGCGTGGTTTGTGTATCCTCATGCGAGTCCGCGATTGTGGGCTGTGCGGCACGAGACTGCGCGGCAGGCCACGAGTCAGGTGACTCGGTCGCGCGAGAAACGGCTGTTTACTGATGGGGCCAGACGATCGTGGGTGGACCACCCGGTTCCCGGGTCATGTGCACGGCCGCGTCGGGGCGTCTCGGACACTGGCGGGCGCGATTGCTCCGTCCAGCGGGGCTGGAGGCGCTGGGCTTCCCAGGGCTACCCATTGCGGACGGCCTCCTGGGTCGGTTCGTCCTCGGTTCGGCTGTTTTCCCGGTGCTCGCCTTTCTTGTCTACCACTCGGCGAGGGCCCGACTGCATGTGGGCAGAGGCGCTGCCGGCCATCTCAGCGCTCCATTGCCCGGTCTTCGATTGCCGTGAGCGGTTGCCAACTATTGCGCTGCCGATCTTTCTGCTCACGTGTTGGGCTCGTGGTGGATGCTTGGTGCCTCAAGGGCGTGCCGGATTCTGTACATATTGACTGCGGTCCTGAGGCCCTGCGTCAAGCCGCAGGGTGGCGCGGTGCGTTCGAGCGTCCTCGCAGAGGTCGCGGCCGCCGGAGCGATCTTCGATCCTCGCTGCGTTAGGATTCGGAACGAGTCTGGTGGCGAACCTTCCGCCGTGAGATGGCCACGGCGCGGAAAGCGTGCATGATTCAGCGCGCCAATGGTCGATTCCGGGGCAGGCGCTCCCTTTCGCGCTTCACCTCTCCGTATGGTTTTCAGTCAATGCAATGTGGTTCTTTATCGTGAGAGCGGCCGCTGTGCGCCCATGGACGCGAAAAGTCCCAGCCCTCGCGCTGCTCGCGGTCATCGGAACGACCGCCCTTTCCGGGCAGCCACCCCAGCCTGACGCGCCCGCAGTCGGCCTGTTCGACAGTGTGTCAGCTGTGCTCAAGCATCAGTGGCCGGACGCTCGGGAGCGCAAGGCGCTGATTGCGCCGTTGATCCGACGGTATCGGGAGTCAGCACACGCCGCCACGACATTCGGCGCCGAGGTTGCCGTGGTGCAGTCGTTCCTCAGCGAGATTCCCAGCAGTCATCTGGGACTCACCAGTGCGACCGCCTACCGATCACTCATCCGAGCGATCGCGGCCGAGCGTGAGCCGATGTTCGGCATGCAGCTGATGCGATGGGACAGGCGCTGGTTCGCGTCGTCGGTGTTGCAGGGGGGACCAGCAGACCGCGCCGGTATCCGGAAATGGGACGAGATTCTGGAGATCGATGGTTCGACGCCGGACAGCAGTCAGCGACTCGACATGCGGTCTGATGATGCGTTCCTGCCCGATGAGCGCGATCCCCCGGTACATGGCCTGATCGCTGGCGCGCCGTCGGTGGCGGAGTTTCGTGTCCGAAGAGGCCTGGACTCGGTGGTGACAGTCGAGATTGCGGCGGCGCAGTACAGCGCGTGGGATGGAACGACGGCGAGTCTCCGCGTGATTGAGCGCGATTCGCTTCGTATCGGCTACGTGCAACTGCACTTCATGTACACCGGACGCACTGCGTGGTTCTCCGACCTCTTCTCGAATGCGTGGGCCGGCGTGGACGCGGTGATCCTCGATCTGCGCGGCCGTGGCGGTTCCGGTGCGCTGGCGTACGACCTTGCGGCCATGCTCGGCGCCGGCCGAGACCGGAGGTTCGCCGGTCCAGTGGTTGCACTGCAGGATCGGCAGACGCGCAGCGCAAAGGAAATGCTGGCACACATGCTCCGCGCACGAGGCATCGCGACACTGGTGGGCGAGCCGACGGCGGGAGCAGTACAGGAGGGGCGTTCGGTGCCTGTGGGCAATGAATTGGTGCTGATGTTGCCAGGATCGCGCGGGGCTGGTGAATGGGCCAGGCTGGAGCGGCACCCGGTGCGGCCGGATGTGGCGGTCGGATGGGGCGGGCCGCTGTCTGGCGCGACCGACCCGATCCTCGAAGCAGGCGTGAAGGAGATTGTCCGCAGCGTCGCGCGAGACGGTCGCGGTATCATCGTGCCGGCGCGTGCCTCGGATCCGAAGCTGCGGTCGGCACGCCCTTGAGCGCGGGATTCGTGGCTTATGCCTACTCGTGGATCGTGGAGATGCGGTGGGATCGAGGGGCTCAGGCGGCGGTTGGTCCTCCACGGTAACGTGGTTGTACCCCGCTACGACATTGCCGCGCCGAACCTGATCGAGGCACGCCTGGTGGCCGTTTCCTGGGATCACGTGCTGAATGACGGCTTCGATACCACACTTCAACGGCCCCATCCCATTGCGCTCGCCTCCGTGCGGCATTTCTCGCGACGCACTTCGATCCGTGACCTCATGGTCGCGATCATGGTCAGACCTTCGCCTCACCCCACGGTGCATCTGAGATGAAATTCATTCACCACAAGCGCGCGGCGTTGTCTCCACTCGAGAAGCATCCCGGTGAGGTGATTCACGACCAGCGCGCGCTCGACGCGTACCTCGACGCCTACTTCGCCTCCGAAGGAATCACCTTCGAACACTGGCTCACCCGATTCTCGAAAGAACCATACGAGTCGAGGAATCGAGCAATCGTGAATGCCGTGCGCGAGTACACTCCGCGGCGCGTCTTCGAGTTTGCGTGTGCCGCCGGCTTCCTCGCCGAGGTCATTCTCGAGGGCTGCCCGGGCATCGAGCAATACACCATCAGCAACTTCTCCCCCCGAATGGTCACGGCAACGCGCCGACAACTCGAGCGGTTCGCCTGTTGCGACGTCCGCTTGATAGACGCTGAAGATCGCGACAACGCAATGAATCCTGTGGAGCTTCAGACGTATGACACATTTATTACCACAAGCTTCGAACACATCCAGCACGACATAGCGCTGATCGAGAGCTTACCCCGCGGGTCGGCGTTTGTGTTCTCCGTCGCCGGCTTCGACGACGTCGAGCACTTTCGTGTCTTCACCGACCAGCGCCAGATCCACGCGCGCTACGCGCACGTGCTGGACATCGCGCACATCTGGCTCAACAAGGACCGCAGCAAGATGGTCGTTGCATCACGGCGACGATGATCCACGTGATCGTCGCGCCGCAGCACGACGCGTGACGTTCACGATGAGCATGGTGTCGGCCATCATGACGATGTCGCCCGGGCGATTACGGCTCGAACCTGCGGGCGCTTCGACGATCTGGCCGTGCCGAATCACAGATACAGGGCACGATACCTGAAGCATCCCTGCAGGCGACCGATGCAGGAGCCCAACCGGACGACGGATCGTGCCCGCTCTGCGGGCTTCCACACGAAGAGCAGTCCCCGGATCACCGACAGCCAGTCTTTCGCCACTCGCCTGACAGGGCGCCTCGCCATGCCGACGCCGCGAAACGTCCTGAACAGCAGGACGTTCGACCGTCCCCAGTTCCTGGATTGACGATACAGACCGCTCAAGGTGTCACGATAGCGATAGCGATACACCGCCTCAGGGACGAAGAACACCGTCGCGCCGGCACGCTGTGCGTTCCATGAAAACACGATATCCTGGGATGCCGCAAACGCCTCGGGAAAGCCACCGATCTTCCGGAAGAGCTCCCGACGGATACCGATGTTCACCCCAGTGGCAACCATGAAGCCGAAAAACACGGAGACGCTTGCGTCCTGCCAGAAGGGACCATGCGCACCTTGCAGCCATGGCGCGTTCAGCGAGGTGGAGTCCACACGCGACGTCACGAAGTCATGTTCGTCGAGCGCCAGCGACAACGCCGCGATGTAACCAGGCGCGAGCACATCATCCGCGTCGACGAACATCAACTTGGCTGCGCGCGCGGCATCCACGCCGACGTTGCGCGCGTACGACGCGTTTGCCTTGCCGTGCGCATCGACGATGCGAACCTCGGCGCGACCCAGGCACCGCTCGGCGATGGCACGTGAACCGTCCTGCGATCCGTTGTCGACGAGAATCAGCTCCATGTCGACATTGTCGGCCTGGCTGAGGATAGACTCGAGCATCGATGCGAGATGCCGCTCAGCATTTCTGAACGGCACGATCAGGCTGACGGCTGGGGTAGTGTCGTTTTGCATGTATACGGAAGGACACGAGTCGCCTGGGCTCTCGTCGGCGGACAGGCGGAATGTCAACCTACGACGGCGTGCCATCACAGCGACACCCAGCGTCGGCGAGTGGCATGCCGTCGCTATTCGCGACTGCACGCGAGCATGTTATGCTTAAGTTCGGTTTCCCGCCACACGTCGACGTGAACCGAAGTCCCAGCGGCCGGGGCGATCTGCCGGAGCCGCTGCCCCGGCTGCTCGCATCGTCGCTGGAGTGGCAGAATCGTTCCCCCGGCGGCCATCGAGACCGCGCGCCGAGCATCCCGAGTTGAGGTCCATTGCACGTGACTCACGATGTAGTGCGCGCGCCGGCAGTGACACCGAGCGACTCCGTCGGCATGGGCGCCTTTCTCCGCGCGATCGTCGCACAGCGTGTGCATGCCGTGCGGGTCCTGATCCTGACCGTCATTCTTGCGTCGACGGAGTGGATCGGACTGTTCCTCATCGTGCCGCTGCTGGCCGTGGTGGGGTTGCGAGACGCGGACGGCCCGGCCGGTCGGATGGCTGATGTGGTCACCATGCTCCTCGGGAGGCTGAGTATTCCCGCAACGCTGCCTGCAGTGCTTGCGGTCTTTCTCGTGCTGGTGAGCGCGCGTGCTGCGGTACAGCGTCTGGAGACGAGCGCCACGAGTGCGCTGGAGAACGACTTCGTCCTGGCACTCCGGACACGCGGGTATGCGGCAATCCTGCGAACGAAGTGGGAATTCTTCTCCCGACAGCGTGGCTCGTACTTCCTGCACATCCTCACCTCGGAATCTGCCAAGGTCGGCTTCGCCACGTACCAGCTCCTGCGCATCGTGGTGAGCGTGGCGCTCACGCTGGTCTATCTCGCGCTGGCGATCCGGATCTCCCCCGCCATGACGGCACTTGCGTCCACCGCTGGCGTCGTGTTGCTCGTTTCGCTTCGTCGGAAGAACACCGAGGCGCTCGCTGCCGGTGCGGAGGTCAGCTCGGCCGATGCGGATCTGCAGTCGGTGGCGCACGAGCAACTGATGGGGATGAAGACTGCGCGCAGCTATGGCACTGAGGAGCGCAACGCGAGAATCTTTGATGCACACGCGCGGAATCTTGCGGCTGCATCATCCCGCGCTGAAGTCAACCTTGCGACGTCGTCGGCACTGCTGTCGGTTGGCTCCGCCTTGCTCCTCGCTGCATTCGTGTACGTCTCCGTCGCGGTGTTGTCGCTGCCCACGACCGCGGTTCTCCTGCTGCTGCTCGTCTTCTCGCGCATCATTCCGCGAGTCTCAGACGCACAGACGTCCTATCAGCAGTTCCTTGGCGCGCTGCCAGCGTACGGGCATGTCATGCGAACGATTGCGGCCTGCGAAGCTGCGGCGGAGGAGCCTGCGCTCGCATCGACTGTCGCGCCGGCGCTGACCAGGGCGGTCACACTGACTGGCGTCACCTTTCGGTACACAGACGCCATGGCGCCGGCGCTCAGCGACATCTCTCTCGAGATTCGTGCAAACGAGACCACGGCGATCGTCGGTCCATCCGGGGCCGGAAAGAGCACGATCGCCGATCTGCTGCTTGGCATTCTCACACCGTGCGCTGGAGTGCTTCAGGTGGACGGTCGTACGATGACTGCCGCGGAGTGCCGCCCATGGCGCACCCGCATCGGTTTCGTGCCGCAGGAGACGTTCCTGTTGCATGACAGCGTGAGGGCAAACCTGCTCTGGGCACGGCCGGACGCGAGCGAGGATGCGCTGCGCGAGGCGCTGTCGCACGCGGCCGCGCAGGAGTTCGTGGACCGGCTCCCGCACGGCATCGACACCCGTATCGGTGATCGCGGCGTGCTGCTCTCCGGTGGTGAGCGCCAGCGCCTCGCGCTGGCGCGTGCGCTGCTCAGAGCACCTGACCTGTTGATCCTGGACGAGGCCACGAGCGCGCTCGACTCCGAAAATGAGCAGCGCATTCATGAGGCAATTTCGCGCGTGCACGGTCGGCTGACGATCGTCATCATCACGCATCGCCTGTCGGCAGTCCGGGATGCAGACACGATCCACGTTCTCGATGGCGGTCGAGTGGTTCAGTCCGGCCCGTGGAATGAGCTCGTCCAGAATCAGTCCGGTCGATTCTGGAGCCTGTGCATGGCGCAAGGTGTGCTGGGCGCCCCCGACGCTCTTGGATGATCTGCGTCGCTGCGTCTCGGAGCGAGTCGGAGAGCGCTAGAGAACGGAGACCATGTCAGCGTCGGACGTGAACGTTCGTCGCTGGTTCACAAGCTGAACCGCACCGTCACCGTCACCGGATCTCCATCTCCCTTTCCACCGCGGATGTGCTTCGGCACCGCGAGCAGCGTGCGCCCTGACTTCGTGTCGCGCCACACGCTGGTCTCCCACGCCTTCCCGTCCACGACCGCGTGAACCGGTGTTCGCCCCCAGCCATGCGTGACGGGCGGCCAGAGGCGATCCGGCACCGCCACGAACGTCCAGCCGCCCTTGCCGGCGTAGCGGAAGAGAGTGCCATTGAAGGTGCCACCGTGCGTGTCTGTCACGAGTCACTCCGTGCCACCCGGTTGTCGTCAGAATGCCACGCGCGCGTCCGGTATTGTGAGGCGTGCCCGCGCCTGAGCAGACCAGTCTCCGCTTGCCACACACTATGCGCGGTCGGAACGCCGGGGCAAGCCGGGCGCGCGGCCTCGCGGACTCGGCATCGCTCTCCGTCGCCGCTGGTACCTGCGCTGAATCCGGCGCGGCAGATCGCTGCAACCGGCCTGGAGTCCGTTGCGATGGCGGCGGGCCGCTCGTGTCGTAGCGAACAGGATTGGAGATCGCTTGGGATCGTCGCCAACGAACCCTGTCAGCTCGCTACCCATGTGCGTTCGCTTCGCGCTACTATTGGCAGATTGCCCCCGTGTCCTCGCCGAGTGTGACGGCGGAAATGCGTGTCCTCTCTCCTGCGTGACGAGTCCGTCAGCCATGCCCCAGCCTGCATTCGCACCGCTCGAAACCTTCGTGGAGTATCCGGTGGAAGAGATGCGACGGCGCGCGGCGGAGTTCTACGCGACGGCTGACCGTCGTCGCACGGTTCGGGCGTTCTCTGACCGGCCGGTTCCGCGTGAGATCATCGAGGATTGCATTCGCACCGCGGGAACCGCACCGAGCGGTGCGCACCTGCAGCCGTGGCGTTTCGTCGTCGTTTCCGATCCGGCCACGAAGTCACGCATCCGAGTCGAGGCGGAGAAGGAAGAACACGAGTTCTACTCGAATCGGGCGCCGGCTGACTGGCTGAAGGCGCTTGCACCACTCGGTACCGACGAGAACAAGTCGTTCCTCGAAATCGCGCCCTACCTGATCGTCGTGTTCGCCGAACGGCATGGCGTGAATGCCGACGGCACGCAGGTCAAGCATTACTACGCACAGGAGTCTGTCGGCATCGCGACCGGAATGCTCATTTCCGCGCTCCATTACTCCGGACTCGCCACACTCACGCACACGCCCAGCCCGATGGGCTTTCTCAACGATATCCTCGAACGACCGCAGAATGAGCGTCCGTTCCTCAACCTGGTTGTCGGTTACCCGGCAGCGGGCGTCGAAGTACCCGTGCTCAGGCGCAAGGCGCTGACGGAGATCGCGACATTTGTGTGAGCCATGGCGCATGCGGTGCACATTCTGTCGTGCGGATCCCGGTTGGCGTTCGACCGTGAGGCGCGTGCCCACGTCTTCTGAATCACTTCCTCGTGATGCCGCCGCACATCGTTCGGTGCCCCTGATGCTCTCGCTGCCGCCACTCGAATGACCTCGCCCGTCCCCATCCTCGACGATGTTCTGCGCGCGCGACTCGACGCTGTCTGCGCCGAGGGGTGGGAGCTCTTCGACACCTTTGATCGCACCGTCCGCGAGCGGGAGTTCCATCCGTTCGTTGCGGCCGACTACGAGGCGGTGCGTGACGCACTCATCATGCATCGCGCGCCCGGTGCGCGCTTCCTGGAATGGGGTTCCGCGACCGGCGTGATCACCATTCTTGCCGACCTGATTGGTTTTGAGGCCAGTGGCATCGAAATCGATGGATCACTGGTTGCGACGGCGCGGGCGCTCGCCGCGCGAGTCGACTCGAGGGCACGATTTGTCGTCGGCAGCTTCCTGCCGGCGGGCTATCGGTGGCACTCTCCCGTCGGCAATGAATTCTCGTCGACGACTGGCGAAGGTCTCTCGGGATACATGGAGCTTGGCAAGGCGCTCGATGACTTCGACGTGGTGTTCGGTTACCCATGGGGCGGCGAAGCGCCGATGATGCTCGACCTCATGCGACGGTATGGGCGCGAGGACGCACTGCTGCTGCTCAACGACACGAACGCCGGCGTTCGCGCATATCGCAACGGCCGCCTGGTGCCACCGCCCTCGCCATGAGGCAGCGCGTTACATGCGGTCCGCCGCGATCACGGCGTTCAGGAGCACATTGGCGCCGTTGGCAATGTCCGCGGCGGTCGAGAACTCCTTCGGCGAGTGGCTGATCCCGCCCACGCTCGGGATGAAGATCATTCCCATCGGCGCGATCCTCGCTATCTCCTGCGCATCGTGACCCGCGCCACTCGGCATCTTCATGCTGGACAGGCCGAGGCCGCGTGCACTCGTCTCCACAAGCGCGATCACTCGCGGGTCGGCCACCGCGGGCTCACTCTCCACCATGGTACGGAACGCGAACGTCGTGTTTGTCGTCTCGCCGATCTCTCTTGCGAGACGCTCAAACGTTGCGCGGAAACGCGCGATCTTCGCTCGATCCAGGTCACGCAGGTCCACGGTCAGCGTCACTTCGCCCGCGATGATGTTGGTCGTGTTCGGAGCCGTCACCAGCCGGCCGACCGTTGCAACCTGTCGTCCTGGCTCCCGTCGCACCGCGTCGGTGATGGCGACGGTGAACATGGCTGCGGCCAGCATGGCGTCGTGCCGCTGATCCATCGGCGTGGCGCCGGCGTGGTTGGCCATGCCGGAGATCTTCACCTGCATCCACTGCAGACCCACGATGCCCTCAACAACGCCAATCTGCGTCGACGCCTTCTCCAGCAGACCGCCCTGTTCGATGTGCAGCTCGATGTAGCAGGCGATGTCGCCCCGCGATCGAACGGCACTTCGCAGCTGCGCCACATTGCCCCCCACCAGGCCGATTCCCTCGCGAATCGTCTTCCCGGAACGCGCGACCTTGTCGAGATCCTCGTCACGAAGTTCACCGATCGCGATCTTGCTGCCGATCGTACCACCCTCCTCGTTCTGCCACACGACGACCTCGACTGGGTGGCGCAGCCGGACACGTTGCTCACGGATCGAGCGCGCCACCTCGATCGCACCAAAGCTGCCCACGGGTCCGTCGTAGTTTCCTCCATCCGTCACCGAATCGACATGCGAGCCGATCAGGATCGGCGCCAGCGAGACGTCGCTGCCGGGGACGCGAGCGAGGATGTTGCCGCCGGCGTCGTGTCGTGGCGTGAGCCCCGCCTGGCGGAACAGGTCGAGTGTGAAGGCTCGCCCCGCGAGGTCTGCCTCGGAGTACGCAACGCGGTTGATGCCGCCTGCCGTGCGTCCGATCGAATTGAACGCACCGAGCCAGCCATTGAGCCGCGCGGCGTCAACGCGAAGCGGTGCAGCCGCAGTCGGCAGGCTGTCGATGAGGGGCAACGCGGCGAATGCCGCTGCCGACGACGAGAGAAACTTGCGACGGTTCACGGCGGTGTACGCAGTGGGGATCAGGACGGGCGGCGAGGCGGATTGTGACGTCCGGGCCGCACAGCGATCCACAAGTCTGTCACGGAACGCGCCGGGGCGCGAATGCCAGCTTGGGACGGCACCACCCGACGGCTACACTTCGCTCGGGTGAGGAACCGGCTCCACGCCGTGACGTACACCACGGCAGCGCCGCAGAAAGCGGCATGCGACGACATATCACATGCCGATCCGGGCGAGCCGCACGCCGAAGAGCCGCCGGCAGCAGGGAAGGGTCACATCGGGACGGGAGCTGAATGACGGAGCCAACTTCGCGGCGTCAGTTTGTATCCTCAGGCGGCGCGCTGGCAATCGGCGCGCTGCTCCCGTTGCGCAGACAAGATGTGCGTCATGTCACGGATGACGTGATTCTTCGCGGTGGTACCGTGTTTGATGGTACTGGAACCGAAGGGCGTGACGTGGATGTGGCAATTCAGGGCCGCCGGGTGACTGCGATCGGCGTCGCGCTCCGCCGACGCGGTCGCACGGAGATCGATGTCCGCGGACTGGCCGTTGCACCCGGTTTCGTTGACATCCATTCACACGGCGATTCGTCGCTGCGCGAAGACCCGCGCGCCGAGTCGGTCATCCGGCAGGGTATCACCACCATCGCGGTCGGCGCAGACGGCAGTTCGCGTGCCAACGGCGAGCCTGGCAATTCGTTTGCAGCCCTCTTCGCACGGCTCGACGCGCTTGGACCTGCGCCGAACGTGGCATCGATGATCGGGCTTGGCACCGTGCGCGCCACGGTGGTCGGGAACGCGGACAGGCCGGCGACCAGCGCCGAACTGGGACGGATGGTCGCGATGGTCGAACGCGCACTCTCCGAGGGTGCCTGCGGTGCGAGTTCAGGCCTGGAATACACACCGGGTGCCTTCGCGCCACTGAGTGAGCTGATTGCGCTGTGCCGGCCTCTCGCCGCGCGGAGGCTGGTCTACGCGACACACATGCGGAACGAGGATGACCGGTTGACCGACGCGATTGCCGAGTCGATCGCCGTGGCACGCGGCGCACGGTGCGGGCTCCAGATCTCGCACCTCAAGACACAGGGACCGAGGAACTGGGGCCGACTCGACGCAGTGTTCGAGCAGATCGCGTCGGCTCGAGCCGAAGGGATCGATGTCGCATTCGATCGATATCCATATCTGGCGTATGCCACCGGGCTCACGAATCTCTTCCCTGTCTGGAGCCGCGATGGTGGAACCGCTGAGTTCCTCTCCCGACTTCGCGCAGGCGGAACCGTGGCCGAGCGGATCGAACGTGAGACGCGTGCCAAGGTGGAACTGATCGGTGGCTGGGATAACGTGCAGATCACGTCAGTCGCCTCGGCAACGGATCGCGACGCCGAAGGGCGAAGACTTGGCGCATGGGCCGCGAGCGTTGGCCGGGAGCCGTATGCGGCAACGGTTCACCTGCTGGAACGGAGCGGCGGACGAGTGGACATGGCAGG